>JAYTWS010000001.1:0-21569 GCA_043743315.1 Chloroflexota bacterium
CGATCACCCAGGGCACGGTCACGGACCTCAACAACCCGAACTACGCGATCACCTACGTGGGTGCCACCTTCACGATCACGACCAAGGCACTGACCGTCACGGCGGACAACAAGAGCCGGCAGTACAGCGATCCGAATCCATTCTTCACGGCGACGCTGACGGGATTCGTGTCAGGGCAGACATTGGCTACCTCGGGCGTGACTAGTCAGGCTGCATGCACCACCACGGCCCTATCGTCCAGCCCGGTTTCAGCACCGACCTACCCGATTACCTGTACGGTCGGAACGCTGTCGGCCGCCAACTACAGCTTCGGCCCATTTGTGGCAGGAGCGATGACCGTGACGCAGGAAGACGCCGTAGCCACGTATACCGGCCCGATGCTCTACTTCACCGCGCCGGGTGCAACGTCGGTCAACGTGCCGCTGGCAGCCACGATCCAGGACATCACAGCAGTCGCCCCGCTGAGTGACTTGTTCGCCGGAAACATCACGAACGCCACGGTCACGTTCAAGGTTGACGGAAGTTCTCCGTCTGGATGTTCGAACTTGCCTGTTCTGTTGATCAACGTGGCCGACTCGACGACCGGGGCGGCTGGCTGCACCGCGGCCGGCGTCGCGCTTGGTGCGCACCCCATCGAAATTTATGTCAACAACTTCTACGTAGGAAGCGCTACGGGGACACTGGGCGGGATGATCGAGGTTTCCCAGCCCGACGGGAGCTTCATCACGGGCGGCGGCTACATCGTTGCCCCGGCCTCGGCCGGCTCCTACCAGGCGACCATCGGGTCGAAGATCAACCTCGGATTCAACGTCAAATACAACAAGACCAAGACCAACCTGCAGGGACACGCGAACATCATCTTCAGGATCGGTTCGCAGACGTACCAGATCAAGACGACTGCAACAGATGCACTCGGGATCGGGTTCTCGCCAACGGGTTGCATCGGTGGACCGAGTCCAACCTGCGCCGGCAACGGCTACTTCGAATCAAAGGCGAATCTGACCAACGTGACCAACTCGACGTCGCCGGTCAGCCTGCTGAGCGGTCTGATCCTGCAGGTCTCGATCACCGACCAGGGTGAACCTGGATCTGCCGATGCTATCGCGCTGACGCTCTGGAACGGCGCCACCCTCGTCTTCTCGAGCAGCTGGAACGGTGCCAGCACTGTTCAGCGCACCCTCACGGGCGGCAACCTCGTCGTCCACTGATCGCACCGTGCTCGCGGCTGCAACGCGAACTTCGAGGCCGGGCCCCACGGGTCCGGCCTCGTCCACTCCCGGGCACGAATCGCGTGGACTCGTAGCATGGAGCGGTGACCCTGCCACTCCCGACCGCCCTGGCCGCGACCCTCAAGAATCTGCCTGATCGCCCGGGGGTGTACCTGATGAAGGACGCCCGGGGCGAGGTCATCTACGTGGGCAAGGCCCAGAGCCTGCGGAGCCGCGTCCGGAGCTACTGGCAGAAGGAATCGCCGGCCGGCGAGATGCACCGGATCCGGAGCGTCATCGACAAGGTCGTTGACGTCGAATACACGCTCACGGATTCGATCTCGGAAGCCCTCCTTCTGGAGGGCAACCTGGTCAAGCGCTTCCAGCCGATGTTCAACGTCCGGCTCAAGGACGACAAGAGCTACCCGTACATCAAGGTCACGCTCGGGGACGACTTCCCGCGGATCGAACGGACCCGAAAGCTGCCCCAGGACGGGAGTCGCTACTTCGGCCCATACGCGTCCGCCTCCAGCGTTGACGAGGCGATGAACCTGGTCCGCCGCCTGTTCCCGTTCCGGACCTGCACCATCAACATCAAGGACGGGGAGCGGGCGCTCCAGCGGCCCTGCCTCCTGTACCACATCAAGCGCTGCCAGGGCCCCTGCATCGAAGCCGTGACGAAGGACGCCTACCGGGCGGACATCACCCAGGTCGAGCTGTTCCTCGAGGGGCGGCAGGAGTCGGTCGCCGATGCCCTGCGGACGGAGATGGCCCAGGCATCGGAGCGCATGGACTACGAACGCGCCGCCGCGATGCGGGACAAGGTTCGGGCCATCGAGCGGACGATGGAGAGCCAGAAAATGGAGGCATTCGCGAAGACGGACCTCGATCTCGTCGGCCTCGCGCGACAGGACAACCAGGCGGCGGTCCAGCTGTTCGTCATTCGCGATGGCAAGGCGATCGGCCGGGACGTGTTCATGCTCGCCTCGCCGCGTGACACCACCGACGACGAGGTGCTCACCGGCTTCCTGCTCCAGTACTACGGCCGCGCAACCAGCGTCCCCCGCGAGGTCGCCGTCCCGCGGGCCCTCGTCGATGCCGACGACCTGGAACGCTTCCTGACGGACCGTCGGGCGGCAACCGCCCCTGAGGGCGCCCGAGCGGCCGGTGTCCGCCTGCATGCCCCCCAGCGGGGCGAGCGGCGACGCCTCATGGAGCTGGCGACCCGCAACGCATCGGAAATGCTCGCGCGTGAGCAGGTGCGCTGGCTGGCGGACCAGGGCAAGACGCTCGGCGCCCTCGAGGAGTTGGCCGCGGCCCTTGAGTTGCCCGTCCTGCCGGAGCGGATCGAGTGCTACGACATCTCGACCTTCCAGGGCACCAACAGCGTCGGCAGCATGGTGGTCTTCCAGGATGGCCGGCCACGGACCGGCGAGTACCGGCGGTTCGAGATCAAGACCGTCCAGGGCCAGAGCGACGTGGCCAGCCACCAGGAGGTCCTCCGGCGCCGGTTCCGCAATGCCAAGACGGGCGAGGAGGGGAGTGCCGAGGAGCAGCGCTGGGCGATGCCCGACCTTGTCATCGTCGACGGCGGCCGCGCGCAGGTCAGCGCGGCCAAGATCGTGCTCGACGAGCTCGGGCTCCACGACCTGCCGCTGGCGGGTCTGGCCAAGGAACGCGAGGAGCTCGTGCTCCCGGATCGTGCCGAACCCGTCCTCCTACCGACGACATCGCAGGCGCTCTACCTGGTCCAGAGGCTCCGGGACGAAGCGCACCGTTTCGCCATCACCTACCACCGAAAGCTGCGAGCAAGGGCGTCAATCCGGTCGGCCTTCGACGACCTGCCGGGCGTCGGCCCGCGTCGCCGCGCCGTGCTGCTCCGAACGTTCGGATCGGTGAAGCGAATCCGCGAGGCACCCGTGGAACAGCTCTCAGCGCTGCCTGGGATCGGACCGGCCCTCGCGGCCCGGATCAAGGCCGGACTCGAGTCCTGAACACCCCGCCGGGCAGCGTCGCCCGCGCGCCTGTATCATCCGCCGTCGATGCGTAGGCCTGCCCTGATCCTGATCGCCATCATCGGCGTGTTCGCTCTCGTGATCGACTTCTGGCCCCGACTGCGGCTGCCCGGACTCGACAGCGGGAGTGGTTCGCGCCCGATCGAAACGAAGCTCGGCCTCGATCTCCAGGGTGGACTGAAGGTCGAGTATCGAGTCGTGCCCGCAGGCGGTAAGACCCCGACCGCCGCCGACCTCGCCGTGGTCCGCGAAATCATGGACAAGCGGGTCAACTCGACCGGCGTGGCCGAACCGGTGGTCGTGACCAGTGGCAGCGACCGGATCGTGGTCGAGCTGCCGGGCGTCACGGACACGCAGGCTGTGCGCGCGCTGGTCGGGACGACTGGTCGCCTCGACTTCGTCCCGATTCCCACGGGCACCAGCGTGACCCAGGGCCAGGCCCTCGACCTCACGGGCGCCACCAATTGCCCGCCCAGCGGAACCATCACCAAGATTTGCATCCTGTTCTCGGGCGATCAACTCGAAAGCGCCAGCGTCGGGTCCGACCAGCAGGGCAATCGAGCCGTGAACTTCCGGCTCAAGACCCAGGGGGCTCCTTCGGGTTCGGAGCTGTTCGCGAAGTGGACGGCGGCGCACGTGAACGAGCAATTCGCGATCGTCCTCGATTCGACCATCATCTCGTCGCCGGTCATCCGCGGGGCCATCAGCGGCGGGCAGGTACAGATCAGCAACAGCGCGACGATCGGCGGTATCCCCCAGAAGGAAGCCAAGCAGCTGGTGGACGTGCTGCGCTTCGGCGCGCTGCCGTTCCCGGTCGAGGAGCTGTCCAGCGACACGATCGCCCCAACGCTGGGCCTCGAGTTCTTCAACAAGAGCGTACTGGCCGGTGGGATCGCGGTCTTTCTGGTGCTGATCTTCATGCTCCTCCACTACCGCCTCCCGGGCGCCGTGGCGAGCGTGGCCCTGATCTACTACGCGCTCGTCCTCTTTGCGATCTTCCGGCTGATCCCGGTCACCCTGACGCTCGCCGGCATCGCCGGGTTCGTGCTCTCGGTGGGTATGGCTGTGGATGCCAACATCCTGATCTTCGAACGCAGCAAGGAAGAGTTGCGGCTCGGCAAATCCCTGCCGCAGGCCATCGAGGCCGGCTTCGCCCGGGCCTGGAACTCCATTCTCGACTCGAACGTGTCGAGCCTGATCACCGCCTCGATCCTCTACTTCTTCGGCTCGTCGGTGATCCAGGGATTTGCCCTGGTCCTGATCCTCGGCGTCCTCGTGTCGATGTTCACGGCCGTGACCGTGACCCGCACGTTCCTGCGGATCGTGGTCAAGCAGGAATGGGCCCGCAAGGCTCGCCTGTACGGCATCTCCGAATCGGAGTTCACCTACCGACCCACGGGTCGGGGCATCCGGCGCGGAGCCAACCCCGGTGTTTGATGTCATCGGCAAGCGCCGCTGGTACTTCGCGTTCTCGCTGCTGATCACCATCCCGGGCCTGATCTTCATCCTGCTGACCCCGTTCAGCGGCGGCAAGGCCGGCCTGAAGTTCTCGATCGACTACACAGGTGGCACTACCTGGTCCATTCGGTTCGCGGATCCGAACGTCACCGCGGCGCAGGTGCGCGACGAGCTCGTCGTGCTCGGTCAGGCGGACGCGACCGTCGCTCTGACGGGCGCCGGGTTCTTCGACATCCGCCTCTCGAAGCTGGACCTGCGAACGATCGAGCCGTCCCCGACGCCGGTGCCGACGCTCACGGCCGCGCCGTCGGCCTCGGCGAGCGCCTCCGCGAGCCCGGCGACATCGGCGAGCCCGGCGACATCCGCCAGTGCCGCGCCCTCGGCGAGCCCAGATCCCGCGGCTACGCCAACGCCTTCACCGGCGCCCACCGCGAGCCCAACGCCGGAATCAACCGCGACACCAGAACCGAGCCCGTCCGCGACGCCGGCCCCGAGTCCATCGGCCTCGCCGAGCTCCGCACCGGTCGGGAACACGCAGGTGCCGAGGGATGGCGAAATCGGGCGCATCGCGACCGGCCTCCAGGACGCGATCGGCCCCATCGCGGAACAGCGATCGCTGAGTTCGATCGGCGCCGTCGTGAGTTCGGACCTCATCAACCAGGCGATCATCCTCATCCTCGTTGGCAGCCTGGGGATCCTCGGTTGGATCACGCTCCGCTTCCGCGACGTGAAGATGGGGGTCACCGCCCTGGTGGCGCTGCTCCACGACGTGATCGTCGTCCTCGGCGTCTTCGCGATCCTGGGCACGTTCTTCGGTGTCCAGATCGACGGCCTGTTCGTCACCGCGATGCTGACCGTCATCGGCTTCAGCGTCCACGATACGATCGTGGTCTTTGACCGCGTCCGGGAAAACCGCGTTCGCCACGCGGGTGAGCCGTTCGCCGAAGTCGTCAACCACTCGCTCCTCCAGACGTTCGGGCGTTCGGTGACCACGAGCTTCACGGTCGTCCTGACCCTCACGGCGTTGCTCCTGTTCGGTGGGTCGGCGACCGAGGAATTCGTGCTCGCGCTCCTCATCGGCATCATCTCCGGGACGTATTCCTCGATCTTCAACGCGAGCCCGCTCCTGGTGGTCTGGCAGGAGCGCGAGGATCGCCAGCGCGGCCGGACCACCGGTCCGCCAACGACTCGCCGGGCCTCGGCGTAATCCTGCGGAGAGCGGCCGTGCAGCCGCTCGTGGCATCCTGAGCACGTGCTCCAGCCACGGGCCCGCTGGGTCTTCCCGCCGTCATCGCCACCGCCCCAGGACCTCGTGGCCGCCGCGGCGACACTGGGCCTTGGATCGTGGGCCGCCGACCTCCTGTTCCGCCGTGGCGTGACGAATGCGGCCGCGCTCTCGGCCCACCTCGGCGAACCGCGAACCGGACTCAACGACCCGACCCTCCTGCCGGACGCTGAGGCGTTCCGCGCCCGCATCGTCCGCGCCAGGAATGGCCGGGAAACCGTGATGGTCTTCGGGGACTTCGATGCCGACGGGATCACCGGGCTCGCGGTCATGACACTCGCGCTCAGGATCTTCGGCGTCGAGGTCATCCCGTACGTGCCATCCCGCCTCGAGGAGGGACACGGATTGTCGATGGCGGCCGTCGACGCGGCGGAGCAGGCCGGTGCCGGCGTTCTCGTGACCGTCGACACAGGCACCACCAGCCTCGCGGAGATTGCCGCCGCGCAGGCCCGTGGGATCGATGTCCTTGTGACGGACCACCATCGCGTCCCGCCCGAGCTTCCCAATGCGGTTGCGATCGTGAATGCGCACCGTCAGCAGAGCCAATACCCGGATACCCGCCTGTCCGGCGCCGGCATTGCGTTCACCCTGGCCCGCCTGCTGCTCGGGGACGTGCCCGAAGCCATGGCGCTGGCCGAGTTAGCAGCGATCGGGACGATCGCCGATGTCGCGCCGATCCTGGGGGAGAACCGCTCGATCGTGCGCCTCGGCCTTGAGCGCATGCGTACCTCGCCTCGCCCCGGCATCGCGGCGCTGCTGGCCCGTGCAAATGTGGCGCCGGCGGCGGTCGATGTCGAGACGCTGTCCTTCGCCATCGCGCCACGGCTGAACGCGGCGGGACGGGTGGGGGAGGCGATGGACGCGGCCCGGCTGCTGCTGACCGACGACCCGGAGGAGGCCACGCGCCTCGCAACCGTCCTCGAGACCGCCAACCTTCTTCGACGGGAACTGACCAAACAGGCGGTGGCCGAGGCCAGGACGTCGCCCGATGCCATCGACGACGCGCCCGCGACGATCGTCCGCGGGCCGTGGCCGGTCGGCGTTGTCGGGTTGGTGGCCGCGCGCCTGGCCGAGGAACGTGGCCGGCCGGCGATCGTCGGGGCCGAGCTCGGCGAGGTCGTTCGGGCGTCGTGCCGGGGTGATGGCTCCATCCACCTCGCCGATGCGCTCGCTGCGTGCGGAGACCTCCTCATCCGCCACGGCGGGCACGCGGGTGCTGCGGGCTTCGAGATCCGGACCGAGGATTGGGCGGCCTTCCGTCAGCGGTTCATGCAGCTCGCCGGGGAAGCCACGCCCCGCGATCCCAAGGCTGTCCTGGACATCGACGTGGCGCTGCCCGCCCTCGAGGTCGACTATCGGCTGCATGCCGGGGTCGCGAAACTCGGGCCATGGGGTGTCGGCAACCCCGAGCCCCTGGTCGCCGTCCTTGGACTGACCGTGACACGGGCGAGAGAGGCGAGCGGCGGTCACACGCAGTTGGTGCTCAAGCGCCGCCTGGATGTCCTCGATGGGATCGCGTTCGGATGGCCGGAACTGGCAGCACAGGTTCATGAAGGGGATCGGGTCGATGTGGTCGCCCGATTGGTGAGTCGCCGGTTCGGGGGCGTCGAATCGCTCCAGCTCGACATCCGGGACGTGGCGGCGGCTGGACTTCATGGAACCGCCGGCGTCGCCGGCGCCGCGGCGGAACCGGCGATGTCCGGGGCGCTGCGCGGATGAACCAGCGACGCCGCCCAAGCAGCGCACCCCGCCCACCACGCGCACCGATCCTCGCCGGGCTTCCGCGCGCCGACCTGGCGGCCGGTATCGGGCTCGCGGTGATCGGGATCCTCAGCATCGCCCTGCTCACGGGTCGCCTGCCGCTGCTATCCGGAGGCAACGGCGGCGATGGCGGTCCGGATGGAGGACCGCTTCGGACGCCGACACCGTCGAACATCGTGATCGTGGATCCCCGGTCGGATATCCTGGGATCGGTGCTGTACGTCAAGGCCGGCAATCTCTGGCTCCAGCGCGGCGCGAAGGCATCGGCCGTGTCCTCGGGCGGCCATGATTCGATGCCGTCGTTCTCCACTGACGGGCGATGGATCTACTTCATCCGGACGGTTGATGAAGGCGGGCGTTGGCGCATCGGTGGGCAGGCCCGCCGGTACCGCCTCTCAACCCCGAGCCTCATGCGGATCCGAGCCAATGGCATCGGCGAGCCGGAGCAGCTGCTGCTCGGGCGGATCATCTCCGGCCAGTACACCTGGTCCTACTTCCTCCGCCAGCCGGTCGTGTCGCCGGACGGCACGCGCATCGTGGTGGTCACCGACGGCCCGGATCCGACCAAGAGTGACGTGGTCCTCAAGGAGCTGGACGTCGCGACGGGCAAGCTGACCTCGCTCAACGCGCCGCAGATCTCGCCGCTCGGGCACCAGGATCCCGTGTTCTCGCCCGATGGCCGATATCTCGCGTTCGTGAAGAATGACCGCGATGGGGCCCGCGGGGCGCCGATCGTCATGCGCTACGACTTCACGACCGGCAAGGCCACCGCCATCACAGGCCCTGGATATACGTCGCCGGCATGGTCGCCAGATGGCCGCTACCTCGCCGCCACGAGAACCACGTCGTTCGGGACCGATGTCGTGATCCTCGACGCCCTGCGTGGCACCGAGCTGCTCCGCATCACGTCCGACGAGCGAAGCTTCGACCCGGTCTGGTCGCCCGCCGGCGACGCCATCGCCTACCTGTCGATCGACGGAGGCGTGACCGACCTCTGGTTGGCCAAGCTCGAAGACAGCGCGACCCCGGCCCTGAAGGGCGAGCCGCTCGCCCTGACGATCGCCGCCGGCCTCGACGCGGCCTCGCGACCCGGCTGGTGGATCAGCGCCGAACTGCTGCCAACGCCGCCTCCGACGCCGACACCGGCACCTACGGCCAGCCCGGCTGGATCGGGCGGCGGTCTCCCGAGCGCGTCCACGGCGCCGTGACCGCGCCTCCACCGCCCCGTGACCGCGCCGTGATCGCGCCGTGACCGCGACCGGTTCCTATCTCGAACGACTGTCGGCTCGGAGCGTCGCCGTCGGGTCGGTCCTGTGCCTCGGGCTCGATCCCGACATCGGGTCACTCCCCCCGGGATTTCCCCGGAACCTTGCTGGTCTCGAAGCATTCGCGCGCCTGCTCGTGGACGTGGCGGCCCCGTATGCCGCCGCGATCAAGCCGAACCTGGCCTTCTTCGAGGCATACGGCAGCGCCGGCATCGCCGCGCTCGAGCGGATCAGGGCGACGATCCCGCCCGACATCCCGGTGATCGCGGACGCGAAGCGCGGCGATATCGGGACCACGGCCGCCCGTCAGGCCGTCGCGCTGTTCGACATCCTCGGCGCGGACGCCGTCACCGTGAACCCATACCTCGGATCGGAGGCCGTCGAGCCGCTCCTCGAGCGCGTCGATCGGTTTGCCTACGTCCTGTGCCGGACCTCGAACCCCGGCGCGGGCGAGCTGCAGAACCTGGAACTGGTCGCGGACGGCGAGCTACCGTCGGAACCGCTCTATGCGCGGGTCGCCCGCCGCGCGGGCGCGTGGGGTCCGGGTGGGACCGTGGGTCTCGTCGTCGGAGCGACGGCCCCGGACGAACTCATGCGGATCCGTGGGGTTGCCCCGTCGCTCGCGTTCCTCGTCCCGGGTATCGGGGCGCAGGGCGGCGACCTCGACGCGGTGCTGCGGTCCGGGCCGACGTCCCCCGAGGCTGCTGGGCGACGGGCCGGTGGAGGACTCCTGGTCAACGTGTCGCGGGGCATCGCGAGCGCCGCATCCAGCCCGGAATCCGGGCCCGGCGGGGATCTCGGCGAACGCCTGCGGGCCGCCGCCGCCAACTGGTCGGCTCGGCTCTCTGTGCTAACCTGAGCACCGTTCCGAGGCACTGCGCCACGGCTCCAACACAGGTCTGACACCACCATGCCGTTCATCGGAAACCTGGGTCCCACCGAACTGATCATCATCCTCGTGATCGCCCTGCTCGTCCTGGGTCCGGGCAAGCTGCCGGAAGTCGGTACGGCCCTCGGCAAGAGCATCCGTGAGTTCCGCAAGGCGGCCTCGGATGTCAAGGAGGCCGCGAGCATCGAGCCGATCGCGCCGGAAGCACCCAAGCCGAACGTGCTGAGCGCACCAGCGTCTGCGCTGACACCTGACGCGCCAGCGGCGGACGCGTCGTCCGGCTCCGGGCCCGAGACGCCGGCTTCCTGATCGGGCGTAAGCTCGATCGCCCAGCGCATGGACGACGATCACGAGACGCCTTCGTCGGCGCCGGCAGAAGGCCGAGGCGAAGGAACCGAGCCCGATGCGGTCGAAGGGAACCTGATCGTCCCCGACGTTGGCCCCGGTCCCGTTCCATCCATCGTTCTGGCAATCCCAGGACCGGACGACCCGGCCGTGGGGATGTCGCTGGTCGAGCACCTGGCCGAACTCCGCAACCGGATCGCCTGGGCGCTTCTCGGCGTCGGCCTGGGAGCCGTGGTCGGTTTCCTGTTCGGCGAGCAGATCGTCTCCTTCCTCAGCGCTCCGTTGCCGGACGACCTGCAGCTCTATACGACGGGGGTCGGTGACGCCTTCGCCATCCGCATCCGGATCGCGCTCGTGACCGGCGTGATCGTCGGCATGCCGGTGATTCTCTGGCAGCTCTGGCGCTTCGTGGCCCCCGGGCTGACCCGAGCGGAACGACGGACGATCCTGCCCTGGATTCCTGCCGCGCTGGCGTTCTTCGCGATCGGCGTGGCCATCGCCTACGTGATCCTGCCGTTCGCGACCGCGTTCCTGCTGTCCTTCCAGACGCCCGAGCTGAAGCCGCTCCTGACCGCCCGCGAGTACTTCGACTTCGTGTCGACGATGTTCCTGGCGTTCGCCCTCCTGATGGAGTTCCCGATCCTGCTCGTCGGTCTGTCCCGGGTCGGGATCGTCACCTCGGATCGACTCCGCCGATCCCGCCGGATCATCGTCCTGGCCATTGCGGTCTTCGCGGCCGTGGCAACGCCCGGTGGCGATCTCGTGAGCCCGATGGTCCTCGGCATTACCCTGTACGTCCTGTTCGAAGGGACCGTCATCGTGATCCGCCGGAGCGGCCGCTGAGGGGCTCCGGCCCCGGCGTAGACTGACCCGCATGGCGAGGAACGACGCGACGCCACCAGATCCCACGGACGGCCCCGGCAGCCCGGACCCCGAGGATGACGATTCGCATGTCGTGATCCTGAGCGGCCTGTCCGGCGGCGGAAAGACTGCGGCCGCGAAGTTCTTCGAGGACCTCAACTACGTGGTCGTGGACAACCTCCCCGGCGAGCTGCTGCCGAACCTCGCCGAGCTGGTGACCACGGACCGGGTCCGCTACGGGCGGGTCGCCATCGTGCTGGATGTCCGCGCCGGTGATGCCGAGTCGGCGTACCGGGCGATGCGCGGTGCGCTCGAGGGCCGGGGCATTCGCCCGCAGGTCTTCTTCCTCGAGGCGCGGGACGAAGTGCTGATCCGTCGGTTCTCGGAGACGCGCCATCGGCACCCGCTGGGTGAAGGCCGCGGGGTCGCGGCAGCCATTGCCGATGAGCGCGTCCTGCTCGACGGTGTCCGGTCCGAGGCCGACGTCGTCATCGACACCTCGGACCTTCCGTTGCGCGACCTTCGGGAACGACTCTTCGCGCGCCTCGGTGATCTCGAACCGGATCGGATGGCCATCCAGCTCCTGAGCTTCGGGTTCAAGTTCGGGGTCCCCCTGGAGGCGGACCTCGTCTTCGATGCGCGGTTCCTGCAGAACCCGTACTACGTCCCGGAGCTTCGTGAGCACTCCGGGTTGACCGAGCCCGTCCGCGACTTCGTCCTCGGTCAGCCGGCAACGGCCGGGTTTCTGGACCGGCTCACACCGCTCCTGTCGTTCATGATCCCGGCGTTCGAGGCCGAGGGCAAGAGCCGCCTCACCATCGCCGTCGGATGCACGGGGGGCCAGCATCGTTCCATCGTGCTGGTCGAGGAGCTGGCGACCTGGATGCGCGCGGAAGGCCACGGCCCGGTCGGTGTCTTCCATCGCGAGCTGGAGCGTCGATGAACCTCCGGCGCTGGCTGCAGCCGGGCATCGGGATCAAGCGCTGGCTGGGCGTCGTGTTCCTCGGCCTGTTCCTGCTCGCCCTGGCGGTGGCGCATGTGGTGCGCCAGGCCACGGCGACCGTCCACCCTGAAGGACTCGCCGGCGCCGTGCTCGATGCGGTGACGATCCAGTTCATGCCGTACCCGGTACGCGGGCTGATCGTCGGCGTCCTCGGCATCGCTCTGGTCGCGGCCGGCGGGATGCGCCTCATCCGGGCCGTCACCGAGCCGCTCCGCGCGACGGACGAAGCCGAGTCGCTCGGCGAGGTGCTGTACCGGAAGCGACTGCTGGCGCGCGGCCCGAAGATCGTCGCGATCGGTGGTGGAACCGGTCTGTCGGCTCTTCTGCGTGGCCTCAAGGAGCACACCGCCAACATCACGGCGATCGTCACGGTGGCCGATGACGGCGGCTCGTCGGGCGCCCTGCGGGACGAACTCGGCATCCCGGCGGTCGGCGACATCCGGAGCTGCATTGCGGCCCTCGCCGACGCCGAACCGTTGATGAGCGATTTCCTCGGGTATCGCTTCCCGGGCCGTATCCGATCGGACGGAGGGCCCGTCGAAACGGAGCCCGGCGGCCTTGGCGGTCATGCCATCGGCAACCTCCTGATTGCGGCATTGACCGCGGTCGAAGGCGGGGACTTCGAGGCAGCTGTGCGACGGATGAACCGGGTCCTCGCGGTTCGAGGCCAGGTGCTGCCGGTATCGCCGACACCGATCACCCTCCACGCCCGCACCCGCAACGGCGTCGTCGTGTCCGGCCAATCGCAGGTGATGCGGACGCCGGGCATCGAGCGCGTCTGGATCACGCCGCCCGAGGTGACACCCTCGACCGATGCGCTCGCGGCCATCGCCGAGGCCGATGTCATCGTCATCGGCCCGGGCAGCCTGTTCACGAGCCTCCTTCCGGTCCTCATGGTCCCCGACATCCGGGTGGCCGTCCTGGCCAGCACCGCCGTCCGGATCTACATCTGCAACGTGGCGACCCAGGCCGGCGAAACGGCCGGCTACGACCTGGCCGACCACCTCGAGGCGCTCATCGCCCACACCGGCCCCGGCCTCGTAGACGTGACCCTCGCCAACGACCGGTTCGACGCCCGCGTCCCTCGCGAGTGGGCCGCCGAGTCCGTCCGGCTCCGCTGGCCCCCGGCGGTGGACCCGGTACCGACCCTCGTGACCGACAACGTCGTCGATGCGGTGAACGCCCACCACCACGATCCCGCGCGTCTGGCCGAGGCCGTGCTCCGCGTTGCCGATCAGGAGCTCGCGGCACGACGGCGGGCCACGGTGGCGAGGACGGCCTGACGAGCGCCTTCGCCGAGTGACGCCGCCGCACCGATGAGTTCGATCGACCGCGACCTCGTGGCGGCCCTGCGGGCCGAGCTGGCCTCGGTCGAGCCCACGCGGCCGTGCGATCTCGCGGCGGAGTGGCGAGGCCTTGGGATGAGTGCCACGGCCGACGGCTCGGCACCCGCGAGCCGCCGGGATCCGGTGCTCGCCCGGCTTGTGGTCCGCCTCGAGCGGCGGGGTGGGCCGGTGGACGGCCTACCGTTCGATTGGCCCGCTTCGCCCGAGCATTGCCGCATGGCCTACCTGCGCGGACGGTTCCTGGCGCGTGGCTCGCTGAGCATCGCCGGGGCGCGGACCCACCTCGAGTTCGTCATCACCCCGCTGGAGGCGCCGCACCTCGCCGGGTGGCTCGAGGATGCGGGAATGCCAGCGTCGTGGCGAATCCGCCGGGGTCGCGGCGTCGTGACCTGGAAGAGCGGCGAGGTCGTCGGGCTCTTCCTTCGACGGATCGGCGCCGGAGCTGCCCTGCTCGAACTGGAGGCGCGCCAGGTCTCGCGCGCGATGCGCGGCGAGCTCAATCGGATCCTCAACGCCGAGTCCTCGAACCTCCAGCGATCGGTCGCCGCCGCGGGCCGTCAGCTGGCGGCGATCGACCAGCTCGAGGCCGATGGACGCCTCGGGGAACAGCCGTACACCGTTCGCGCTGTGGCCGAGGCGAGGCGCGAAACGCCTGAAGCTACGCTCGCCGACCTTGCTGAGCGCCTCGGGTTGCACCGCTCGGGAGTCCAGCGGGCCCTGGAGCGGGTCGAGCGGCTCGCGATGGGCGACGAGGTGTCGTCCTCGCCTCTGGCATGATTCAGTCATGCGCAACGTGATCATCGCCGCCAACTGGAAGATGAACTCCACCCCGGCCGATGCCGGCCAGCTGGCGGCCGCGATCGGCGGCCGGACGCGGGTGGACGGCGTGGTCCGGGTCCTGTGTCCGCCGTTCGTGTGCATCGCCAGCGTGGCGGCCGCGGTTGCGTCGTCATCCGTGGTGGCCCCCGACGGCTCCGGCGTCTGGGTCGGGGCCCAGAACCTCCACCACGAGCTGGCGGGAGCCCATACGGGCGAGGTCTCGGCCTCGATGCTGCGGGACCTCGTCAGCTGGGTCATCGTCGGGCATTCGGAGCGTCGACGCGATGCCGGCGAGACCGATGTCCAGATCGCGGCCAAGCTCGTGCTTTCGTGGGCCGCTGGGATTCGACCGATCCTGTGCGTGGGTGAGACGCTCGACGAACGCGAAGCGGGCAGGGCCGATGCCGTGGTCGCCGCGCAGCTCCGCGGCGCGCTCAGTGGTGCCGCGATCCCGGGCTGGGATGCGACAGGTTCCGATCTCCCCTGGCTGACCGTCGCCTACGAGCCGGTCTGGGCCATTGGCACCGGTCGGAATGCGCTCGGGTCAGACGCCGCGGCCATGGCCATGACCATCCGGCGCGTCCTCGCTGCCATGTCGATCGACGCGCAAGCCATTCCGATCCTGTACGGCGGTTCGGTGACGTCGGCCAACATCGATGCCTTCCTGCTGGAGCCATCGATTGACGGAGCCCTCGTCGGTGGGGCCTCGCTGAAGGTGGACGAGATGGCCGGCATCGTCGCTCGCGCCGGATTGACCGCCGCAGCCCGTGGCCTGGTCCGCACCGGGCAGGGGAACGCGTGGAAGGCCGGCCGGGTGTCGGATCCGTCGGCCATCGCAGACAGCGAGTGAGCCCCAAGGCTCGACCTCCACGCCCCGTCGTCCTCATCGTGCTTGACGGGTTCGGGATCGGGAGGAACCCCGCTGCTGACGCCGTCCGGGCCGCTTCGATGCCCGTCTGGCGCGGCCTGCTTGCCACGTGGCCGCACAGCGCCCTCGGCGCTTCGGCGGCGGCCGTGGGGTTGCCCGTCGGCCAGATGGGCAACTCGGAGGTCGGGCACCTGAACATCGGGGCCGGCCGCCCGGTCCTCCAGGACCTGCCGCGCATCGATGCCGCAATCGCGGACGGATCCTTCTTCGAGCGGCCGGCCCTCCTCGAGGCCTGCGCTCGCGCCCGGGCGACCACCGGGCGGCTCTCGATCGTCGGGCTGATCGGGCCGGGCGGCGTGCATGCCAACGACCGACATCTCGTTGCCCTCGCGAAGCTCGCCACGGCCCAGGGCGTGCCGTCGGTTCGGGTCCACGCCCTCCTGGATGGACGCGATACGGCGCCGCGCTCGGCGGGCGGGTTCATGGCCGATCTGGAGACGCGGCTGGCCGCGACGCATCCCGACGCGCGGGTCGCCTCGGTCGGCGGGCGGTACTTCGCGATGGACCGGGACGCGCGGTGGGATCGTGTGGAGATCGGCTATGACGCGATCGTCCACGGGATCGGGCTGGCCGCTGGAACGGCCGCCGAGGCGATCGCGACCGCCTACGAGCGCGGCGAAGGCGACGAATTCGTCCGGCCGACGGTCATCGAGGACGGCGATGGGACAGTGCGCGATGGGGAGGCCGTCATCCACCTGAACTTCCGGGCCGATCGGGCACGACAGCTGACCCATGCGCTGGCCGACCCCGACTTCGACGCGTTCGATCGAGCCGCCCCGGACGGGACGGGTGCGCCGCGGAACATCGCCGTGACCACGATGACCGCCTACGAGGTGGGGTTGCCCGTCGGCGTGGCGTTTCCGCCGGACGAGGCACATTCGCTGGCCGATGCCTGGTCGGAAGCCGGCCTTCGGCAGCTCCACGTCGCCGAGACCGAGAAGTACGCCCATGTCACGTACTTCTTCAATGGCGGTACCGAAGCACCACATGCGGGCGAGGACCGGGTCCTCATCCCGAGTCCACAGGTCGCGACGTACGACCTCGAACCCGCGATGAGCGCCGTCGGCGTGACCGACGTCGTCGTGGGGGCGATTGAACGAGGAGAGCACGACGTCATCGTCGCGAACTTCGCGAACGCCGATATGGTCGGCCACACCGGAAATTGGCCGGCGACGATCCTCGCGCTCGAGGTCATCGACGCCTGCCTGGGTCGCATCGGGGCGGCGATCGAGGCCGCCGAACGGGACGATCCTGGCGGCCCCGGCGCCATCCTCGCGATCACCGCCGACCATGGCAACGCCGACGAGATGCGCGATGCCGAGGGTCGCGCCGTCACCGCGCACTCCCTGAACCCGGTCCCGTTCCTCATCGCCGGGCGGGCGGTCCGGGGCGGTCACCTCGACGATGGCGTCCTCGCGGATGTTGCGCCGACCCTGCTCGATCTGGGTGGGCTCGAGGTCTGGCCGGAGATCACGGGCCACTCACTGGTCACCCGCCGATCCGGACCCTGAAGGTCCGGCAGCCGCGTGGAGCCGCTCGGCGTCGGGCGAGTGACCGGCCACCCTGTGCTACCATCCGTCGCCGTTACGCTGGAGGTCCAAACCCGTGAATCCCATTCTGGCTGCGGGCCAGATGATCGTTTCCGTCGCGCTGATCCTGTCGGTGATTCTCCAGGCGCGCGGGGCCGGGCTGTCGGGCGCCTTCGGCGGTGATTCGGCCGTCTACCGGAGCCGACGGGGGATCGAGCGGCGCCTCTGGCAGTTCACGATTGCCCTGCTCGTGCTGTTCGTGCTGTTCTCGATGACGGCCTACCTGCTCGACACGACGAAGGCCTGACCCGGCCCGTCGGCGCGGTTCGCGGATTGCACGCGATGCAGGTACGAGATCGAGCGGTCATCGGCATCCTGTCCCTGGTCCTGGTGGGACTGACGGGCATCGTCATCGCGCCATCGCTGTCAACCGTCGACCCAGGCGCCACTCCGGATAGCACGCTGCCTCCGTCGCATCCGTACGTCGAGGGTATCGTCGGCAACGCGCTGTCGGTCAGTCCGTTCAGTGCCCAATCGGTGGCCGAGCGACAGATCGTCTCGCTCCTGTTCCGGGGCCTCGTCCGGCTCGGGCCTGAGGACACCCTGGTCGGCGACCTTGCCGACCACTGGAGCGTCGATCCGACCGGTGCCGCCTGGACCTTCCACCTTCGGCCCGGGCTGACCTGGCAGGATGGAGAGCCGATCACGTCCGAAGACGTCCTGTTCACGGTCGGAGCCCTGAGCGACCCCTCGTACACCGGGCCCGGGGCGGCGTCCTGGCGGGAGGTCAGCGCCACGGCCGCGGATGCCCAGACCGTGACCCTCACGCTCGCAACGCCGCTCGGCGGTTTCCTCCAGGCGGTGACCCAGGAGATCGCACCGGCCCATCTGCTGGCCGGGATCGCGCCGGCCGACTTACCGACGGACCCGTTCGGGCGCATGCCCGTCGGTTCAGGGGCGTTCCGGCTGGAGACGCTGGATGACACCCATGCCCTCCTCGTGCCATACATCAGCGACGAGGCGGCCAACATGCCGGAGGGTCCGAACGCCGGTTCGCCACCCCCCACGGATTCGCTCGCGACGTCGACGGCGACCGCACCGGGAGCGTCGGCGCTCCCGTATCTGGACGGGATCGAATTCCGGTTCTACGCGGATATCGATGCGCTGACGTCGGCGTGGGGTCTTGGTCAGGTCGATGGCGCCGAAGGCCTGCCCGCGGATGTCGCGGCGCGCATCGCCGCCGGCGGCGGAGCCCATCTGCTCCGCTACCCGTCCACGACGCTTTTTGACGTGACGCTCAACCTTCGCCCGACCCACCCGGAATTCCGCGACCCGGCGGTCCGGCTCGCCCTGCTTCAGGCCATCGACCGCGACGCCATCATTCGTGACGCCCTGGGAGGCCTTGCCACGCGCGCAGATGGGCTGATCCCGCCGTCGAGCTGGGCCTTCGATCCGAAGGCCAGTCCGGCCGTTCCGTTCGATGGCGAGGCGGCGCGTGCCGCCCTGATCGCCGCCGGCTGGAAGCTCGCGGACGCCGGCGGCTGGATCCCGAAGGGCGGCACTGATCCTCTGACCATCGAGATCCTCAGCCCGCAGGCCGACGCCAACCCGGCGGCCTATGCGATCGCGGATGGCGTTGCGGCGGCATGGAGCGCTATCGGGCTGACCGTGTCGCACGTCGCCCTTGCCGGCGCGGACTTCGTCGGACAGCACCTCCAGGTCGGCGACTTCTCCGTCGCGGTCACCGGTACCACCATCGGGCTCGATCCGGACCTGTATCCGCTGCTGGCATCGAGCCAGACCACGCAGCGTGGCGCGAACTACAGCGGCCTGCAGGATGCCAGCCTCGACGCCCTGCTCGTCCGTGCCCGCGCTCCCGGCCCCGACGAGGCCCGGCTGGCCGCGTACGCGGCCCTCCAGGCCAAACTGGCAGCCGGCATCTACGTCCTTCCGGTGGCCTTCGCGGACGTCGTCGTGGTGGTCCGCGACGCCCTCAGCGGACCTCGTCCGCGGCCCGTCGGGGCCCCCGGGGACCGATTCTGGGATGTGCTAACATGGCGCCTCGCTGCGACCCGGTAAGCTCGGCAAACCGGCTCGATTGGTCCATGCCGAGGTGGCGAAATTGGCAGACGCGCTAGCTTCAGGAGCTAGTGCCCGCAAGGGCATATGGGTTCAAGTCCCTTCCTCGGTACCACCTCCTCGGAGCCCTCTCGGATCCTTCGGAACCCGGCGCAACACCTGATGCCCAGGTGGCGGAATTGGTATACGCGTACGTTTGAGGGGCGTATGAGGCAACTCATCCGGGTTCAAGTCCCGGCCTGGGCACCACCGCTTTCCTCATCACCTCGCGACGCCGATGGCGCGCCTCGATTGCCCGCGACGCGCCCCATCCCGTTCCACCAGAACCATGGGCACCCGCGTCGGCTACGCTGATCCAACGGGCGGTTAGCTCAGTTGGTCAGAGCGCCTCGTTTACACCGAGGAAGTCACTGGTTCGAGTCCAGTACCGCCCACCACGCCACGCCATGACGGCTCGGTCGGGCTCGCTTTCGCGCCCTGCTAGACTGACCGAGGACGGGGTCGACCGGACGTGCAGTTCGGGATCCCAGTCGCGTGGAGAATTCGATGGAACTGCTTGTCATCGTCGCGGTCCTCGTCGTGATCGCGGTTTTCGTGATCGGGATCTACAACGGCCTGATCGGGCGTCGCAACCGGGTCGATGAGGCGCTGGCCCAGATCGAAGTCCAGCTCAAGCGCCGCCACGATCTCATCCCGAACCTCGTGAACGCCGTCAAGGGCTACATGGGCTTCGAGCAGAGTGTCCTGACCAAGGTCACCGAAGCGCGAGCCAACGCTGTGTCCGCCGGGGCCCAGGGCGTTGCCGCACAGGCCCAGGCTGAGAACGCTCTGACATCGACCCTGCGGTCGCTCTTCGCGGTGGTCGAGAACTACCCCGATCTGAAGGCCAACCAGAACGTGCTCGAGCTCCAGGAGCAGCTGACCACCACCGAGAACCAGATCTCGTTCAGCCGCCAGCACTACAACGCCACGGTCCTCGACTACAACACGTCGATCCAGACCTTCCCGGCACTGATCTTCGCGGGCATGTTCGGCTTTACGAAGCGCGACTTCTTCGACGCTGAGCCCGAGGCTGCGAACGTTCCGACGGTGGATCTGAGCCTCAGCTGATCGAAGGGCCGGGCCTATGGCCCGGATGACTGGCACCACCATGGCTGCAACCACGTTCTTCGCCCAGCAGGCGGCGAACCGCCGGAACTCGTTCGTTCTGGCTGTTCTCGTCAGCCTCCTGCTCGGTGCGCTCGGCTTCGCGATCGGGTATGCGCTGACCGGCGATTCAACCGGCGGGATCGGAACCACGGTGGTCGCCCTGCTCATCGGCATCGTGGCCTCCCTGGGGAGTTACTTCGCCGGCGACAAGCTCGTCCTCGCCGCCTCGAATGCGAAGCGGGTCGATTCGTCGAAGACGCCGCAGTTGATGAACGTGGTTCAGGAACTGGCGCTGGCGGCGAACATCCCGATGCCGGCGGTCTATCTCATTGAGGACAGCGCACCCAACGCGTTCGCCACGGGTCGGGATCCGAAGCACGCGTCGATTGCTATCACGACCGGACTCCTCCAGAAGCTTGACCGCGAAGAGCTCCAGGGCGTCATCGGCCACGAGCTGTCCCACGTCCGGAACCTCGATATCCGGTTCTCGCTCCTGGTCGGCGTGCTGGTCGGCTCGGTCGCCCTGCTGTCCCATTTCTTCCTTCGGTTCACCATGTTCGGCGGTGGACGACGGTCCGGCGGGGATCGGGATCGAGGGGGTGGGGGACTCCAGGCGATCATGTTCGTCATTGCGATCATCCTGGCGATCGTTGCGCCGATCGCTGCGCGGATGGTCCAGCTCGCTGTCAGTCGCCAGCGCGAGTACCTGGCCGATGCGTCATCGGTCGAGTTGACCCGCAACCCGGCCGGCCTGGAGCGAGCCCTGGCCAAGATCGCGACCGACAAGGAGGTGCTCGAGGTCGCTAATCCGGCGACGCAGCACCTGTACTTCACGAACCCGATCAAGAAGTTCGAGGAACGCTCGAGCTCGATGTTCTCGACCCACCCGGCGATCGTGGACCGGATCAACCGGCTTCGGTCGTTGGCCGGGGAGTCACCGCTGCAATCGGCGGACATCGCCGCGCTGACCGGGCTCAGCTGATCCGGGTGTCTCCGCCGGGGCGTGCCCTGACCGGAGACATCGGGCCGGCCAGGGCGCAGTGACGCTCGCCTCGTGTTGCGCGCCATCGGGCCAGGCCGGGGTTTGCCGCTCCGGAAGGGCTCATGCTATTCTCCGGCACGCCGTCGGGCCGATGGGTCCCGCAAGGTCCACCGGGCCGAGATAGCTCAGTTGGTAGAGCACGCGACTGAAAATCGCGGTGTCGCCAGTTCGATTCTGGCTCTCGGCACCATCACGGTGCGCGCAGCAATTCCGGGCGGAAGTGGCTCAGTTGGTAGAGCATCACCTTGCCAAGGTGAGGGTCGCGGGTTCGAATCCCGTCTTCCGCTCCATTTCTTTGCCCGCGATCGGGCCGACCCCCTAGACTCGACCCTCGGATGCCCCTTCGTCTAGTGGTAGGACAGCGGACTTTGAATCCGTGAGGCGAGGTTCGAATCCTCGAGGGGCAGCCATTCTCGTCCGCCGTAGGCCGACCAGGCCGCGGTCGCCCGCCATCCGGCGTCTCCTATGGCACAATCCGCGGGCTGCAGCCCGAGGCGACGTGGTGAAGTGGCTTAACACGGAGGTCTGCAAAACCTCTATTCAGCGGTTCGAATCCGCTCGTCGCCTCCACCACTCGAAAAGCCTGC
>JAYTWS010000002.1:0-6843 GCA_043743315.1 Chloroflexota bacterium
ACGACCGGCGCCGACAAGGTCTTCCCGTCGGTCGGAGCCAATGCCGGGGTCATCTCGGTCGGCTACTACACCCGCGAGTTCGCCACGTCGATCGGTGCGAACCGTGAGTGTGGAATCACCGAACGAGACACGACGACCGGGGCGTTCGTGCCACCGACCGACGCCGGCCGCGCCAGCGCCGTCGTCTGCCTCGACTGGGCCCTCAAGACGTCGAGTGACAGGTTCCGCAGCACGCACCGGATCTCGTCACAGTCGTCGAACCCGTACATCCTGTTCTCGGGCTCGTTCATCGGCGACTACACGGGAACGGCCGTCGACAGCAATGGCAACACCGTGACGGTGTGGACCGACTTCCGGGGCAACCCGGGCGTCACCACGCCGAACCAGGACGTGTTCGTGGGGACGTATCACTCCGGCCATTGACCCATCCATCGGCCACGACGGCGGGCACGCCCGCCTGACTGGCCTTGGACACGCAACGATGCCGGCCCTCCCGGGCCGGCATCGCGATTCCCGAGCTGGCCTCAGCGTGGGACGGCTGCCAGATCCCCGGTCAGCCGGCTGAACCGGCCGATCGAGAGGAGGTCGGCAGCCATGCCGCCCATCGTGGACCATCGGGCAGGTCGAGAGTCAAGCTCTTGATGTCAGGCGTTGTCGAGCTCACGCGAGACGGCGCGGAGGATGAACCGGGCGGCCTCGGCGCTCTTGCCGCCCAGCTTCTGGCCCTCGTCCTGCTCGAGGGCGAGCATCAGGTCGCCGAGCATCTGGTCGAGGAGTGGCGTCCGGATCAGGACGCCCGCGGCAACGGCCTTTTCCAGGCCAGTGACGGCGGCACGAGCATTCTCGACCGCATGGCCCTTGGCATCCATCAGTTCGCGAAATGCGGTACGCGCGGCTTCCGCCGCCGGTCCCGTCGAGGCCACGGTCACCTCCCTGTGATGCGCGCGACGACACCGCGGCGCGGCGCCGGCCCTGAGATCGCCGGCCCTGAGATCGCCGGTTCTGAGATCGCCGGTTCTGGTTCGTTCGAGGCTCCTGAGGCAACCCGTCGGCCCTCGGGCATGCGCCGCCATTCCGACTCGAGGATGCTCATCGAGATTTCGTCCCACCAGCGACCGTCGCGCCGGATCGCCTCCCGCGCCCGACCCTCGACCGTGAACCCGCACGCATCGTACGACCGCCTCGCCCGCTCGTTGAAGGCAAAGACGGTCAGCGAGACGCGATGCAGGCCGAGCGTCTCGAACGCGTGGGCGACCATCAGGCGCGTCGCCTCGGTCCCGTAACCGTGGCCCCAGGCATCCTTCTCGCCGATGGTGATGTGGTACAGGACCGAGCCGTGATCCCCGTCCATCTGGCTCAACGCGCAGGTCCCGACGAGACGGTTGGAGTCCCGGAGGTGGATGGCCATGGCCAGTGATTCCGGCCCGATCGCCCGGGCCTGAAAGAAGCGGTCGACCTCGTCGATCCGCATCGGGCCTTCCGAGTAGCGGGCAAGCCGGGCGATCTCCGGGTCCGCATACCAGCGGCGGAAGGCCTCGAGGTTCTCGGGAACGTGGCGACGGAGCACCACGAGCCCACCCTCCAGGGATGCTGGAAACAGCTGACGACCCGCCATCAGGGCACGGTATACCATCGCCGCCATGCGTCGCTGGAGCGAGCTCGCCGAGCGCGTCGCGGCCACGACCCGCACGTCCGAGAAGTCGTCGCTTCTGGCCGACTATCTGCGCACGCTCGGGCCCGCGGAACTGCCCATCGCCGTGGTGTTCCTCACCGGCCGCGCGTTCGCTGAGACCGACCAGCGTGCGACCGGTCTGGGCTGGGCGACCATGGCCGCCGCACTGTCCGATGTGACCGGAGCGAACGCCGACGATCTCGGGGCTGCCTATGACCGGTTCTCCGACCTCGGGCTCGCGATCGAGGACGTGCTCACCCGCGCGGGTCACGCGCCGGATCCGGATCTCGAGCCGGATCTCGAGACGGTGGCCGGCGCGTTCACCGAGATCGAGCGTGCATCCGGACCGGCTGCCAAGGGCGCGATCTTCGCGGACCTCGTCCGACGATCCCCTCCGGCCACCGCCCGGGGCATCGTCAAGGTCCTCTCGGGCGATCTCCGGATCGGCCTTCGCGAGGGCCTCGTCGAAGCGGCCATCGCCCAGGCCTTCCAGGCTCCCCTCGCGGCGGTGAAGCGGGCCGGGATGCTCAGCGGCGACCTCGGCCGGACGGCGATCCTCGCCCGTGATGGGGCCCTGGAGTCCGCCAGCCTGACGCTGTTCAAGCCACTCAAGTTCATGCTGGCATCGCCGGCCGAGGATGCCGCCGAGATCGTCCGACGTCTCGGTCCGCTGGTCTGGGTCGAGGACAAATACGACGGCATCCGGGCCCAGCTCCACAAACGAGGCGAGATGGTCCGCCTGTTTTCGCGCGATCTGCATGACATCTCGTCTGGCTATCCCGAGGTGATCGAGGCGGCGCGCGGCCTGCCCTGGGACGGGATCCTCGATGGCGAGATCCTCGGCCTGAAGGACGGTGTCGTGCTGCCGTTCGTCGTGCTCCAGACGCGCCTCGGCCGCAAGGCGCCGTCCGCGGCGATCCTCGCCGAGGTTCCGGTCGCGTACGTGGCCTTCGATGTCCTTGCCCTCGACCCGGTCGGTGGGCTGACGATCGAGCCGCTCCTCGACGAGCCGCTCGAGGAGCGCCGTCGGCGGCTCGCGAGCCTCGACCTGCCCTCGGTTGCGGGTGGTCGATTCGTGCTGTCGCACCTCATGACCGCCGATTCGACCGAGGCGCTCGAACTGGCCTTCACGGGCGCGCGGGCGCGCCGGAACGAGGGCCTCATGGTCAAGGATCCGCGGAGCATCTACTCGCCGGGCCGCCGCGGCTACGGCTGGTTGAAGATGAAGAAGGCCCTCGCGACGCTCGACTGCGTTGTCGTGGGCGTCGAGGTCGGGCACGGCAAGCGCCACGGGGTCCTGTCGGACTACACGTTTGCCGTGCGCGATGAGGCGAACAACGGACTGGCCACGATCGGCAAGGCCTACAGCGGGCTCACCGATGCAGAGATCACGGAGATGACCGCCTGGTTCATGGGTCATACGATCAGCGTCCACGGGCGCTACCGAGTGGTCGAGCCGAGCGTCGTCGTCGAGATCGCATTCGACGTGATCATGCGTTCGAACCGGCACCGGTCCGGCTTTGCGCTCCGGTTCCCGCGCATTGCTCACCTCCGGCGCGACAAATCAGCCACGGAAGCCGATACGCTTGAGACCGTCGAGCGCCTGTTCAGCGAGCTCCAGGTCGGCTCCGAGATGCTGGTTACGGCAAGCGCACGCGTGGCTGATCGGTAAACTGACGACGTGTTCTCGAGCTTTGGCAGTGAGCTGACCTCGGTCGACCTGACGCTGTACACGGACACGTACGTGATCCGCGGGGCGATCACGACGCGGCATCGACGCCTGTCCGACCTGCTCAACCTGAACGATGACGAGTTCCTCGTCCTGTCGGACGCAACGATGGAGCCGCTCAGCCGCCGAGGACCCAGCTACTCAGCTCCGTATGCCCAGGTGAACCTCGCGGCGGCCCTGTTCGCCGTCGCCGCCGAAGCCATCGCCGCCCAGCCCGAGCTTCGAACGCCGAAAGTCGCCGAGGCGACGCTTATCAGTATTCCGCCGTTCAGCGTCACGGGTCGCATCCATCTCCTTCCCGAGCGGGAGATCCGGGCCGCATTGCAGGAGCTTCACGGGCGATTCCTGCCGGTGACCGAGGCGACCTTCTGGTCCGAGAGCCTCGATTTCGCCCCGACCACGGCACCGATGCTGGCGGTCAACCACGCCCGGGCCCAGATCCTGTCGCCGTATAGCGCCACCAGCCCGGAGCGCTGAGGATCGAGACCCTGCTCCGGGTTGCGCGTCTGGCGGCCCGGCGTTCCCGCTCCCGACTGCTCGCCTTCCGGAACGCGATCACTACGCTTCGCCGCGGCAGCGGCCCACAGGTCGAGCCGACCGACGGGATCGCCCTCGTCGAGGGGCTCGAGTTGCTCGTCCCGGACCCGACCCGCTCGAACCTGTCGAGACGTCTCGTCGAGCGGGGGGTCACCGAGCTCGATTTCACCGACATGGCCCGCGCAGTCACGCGTCCGGGCGACGTGGTCCTCGATGTCGGGGCGAGCATCGGCTACTTCACGGTCCTGTTCTCGACCTGGGTCGGGCCAGGCGGCCGCGTGCTGGCCCACGAGCCGTGGCCGTCAGCCCGTGCGTACCTCCTCGCGAACGTGTCGAGGAATCGGCTTCGCAACGTGACCCTCGACCCGCGTGCCCTGGCCGATGTGGACGGGGATGGCTCCATGTCCGCGCCGACCTACCGACTGGTGCTCGGACCCAGCTCCGATCCGGCGGCGATGGCGGTGTCGGCGGCTCGATTCGACACGATCGTCGATGCGTCCGACCTCGATCAGCTCGACATCGTAAAGATGGACATCGAGGGAGCCGAGGGTCGCGCCCTCGCCGGCATGGCAGCGACACTGCGCCGGTTCCGTCCGCTCCTTCTGCTCGAGGTGCATCCGGACATGCTGCCGGCTCACGGTCACGACCTGGCGGGCATTCACCGCTTCCTCGACGACCTCGACTACACGTGGATGGTCGTCGAGTCCGATGCCGATCCGGCGGCAGGACATCACATCGTGGCGGGCCCTCGGGATCGTCTCGTGGCGGCCGGCGTCGTTCCCCTGGAGCCGCGACAGGCCGTCGCGATCCCGAGCGCGGACCGTTGGTCCGTGGCGCCCGGTTCGGCGGCGACCGTGGAACCCGGGATCGGGGAGTTCGCGGTCCGGGCGAACGACCCGGACAAGTCGGGGTACATCGTCGACGGTCCCAACTGGTGGACCCGTCCGCCCGGCCTCGGCGCCGGAACAATTCGTCCGTCGGTCCCGACCTGGGTCACCTGGGAAGGGCAGGTGCCGGCGGACGTGGCAGCCAAGGCCTGGGTCTTCGAGTACGCCGGATCGGCGCTCCAGCGCCGACGGGCCTTCGCGCTTCCCGATGGCCCGGCCGAGTGGCGTTTCCTGTCCGGCCCGACCTCGGAGTCCATGCGCCTCGCGATCGAGGTCCGCGGGCCCGGCACGCTCGTGCGGCATCGATTGACGGTCGACCAGCGGGCGCCGACGCCCTGACCGAGCGGTCCTCGTGTCGAAACGTTCGGAGCGCGACTCGGCCGACGACTCAGCGATCGACAGGCAGGTCCAGGCGGTCCCCCCACTCGGACCAACCGCCGTCGTAGACGGCAACATCGTCGAACCCGAGCAATGCGAGCACGTGAGCGAGCCGGGCCGCCGCCACTCCGGAACCGTCGTACGTGACGATGCGCCGGCCCCGGGCCACGTTGGCCTTGAGCAGCATCTCCCTCAGCTCAGCGGCATCGCGCAGCGTCTGGTCGCCAGGCGCGTGCATCGCGCCAACCGGCACATTGACGGCACCAGGGATGTGACCGAGGCGGCGCGCGTTGCCCTCCAGACCACGGAATTCGGCCACGGCGCGGGCATCGATCAACTGGACCTCGGCGGATCCCAGCAGCCCGCGAACGTCAGCCGTGGTGAGGCGGAGCCGCGGATTGGCGCGGGGCGTGAAGGTCGCCGGAGCGAGTGGGTAGCTGGCATTCGAGAGTGGACGCCGCGCCGACGACCATGCGCGCATCCCCCCATCGAGGATCCGGGCCGACTCGTAGCCGTAGGCACGCAGGCTCCACCACGCACGGGCGGCATACAGCCCCAGCGTGTCGTCGTAGATCACGAGGCTCGTGCCATCGCCAATTCCCACGCGCCCCAGAGTTTCGGCAATCTGCTCGGGCCCGGCGAGGCGCAGGGCGGACTCGCCGTCCTCGGGGGATTGGATCAGACCCGTCCGCCAATCGATGTGAACGGCTCCGGGGATGTGGCCGCCGGCGAAGACCGTGGGCCCGGTCCCATCTGGTCGCCAGCGCACATCGAGGATTCGGAGGTCGGGTCGGCCGAGCTGTTCCGACAGCCAATCGGGCGTGGTGATGAACTCGGGTCGCGCGAAGCCTGTCATGTGGAGCGCCGCTCGCCGGTGCCTGTACGGTGGGGCATGGCCGGTATCATACGGCCGTGGTCTCCCCATTCATGGCCGATGAGCAGAAGTTGGCCGCGGTGCGAGCCGCGCTGCCCTCCCTGGCGGCCGCGATCCAGATGAACACCGGCAGCGTGGGCCCCATTCCCATCGAGGTCGCGGCGGTCACGACCGAGCTCGAGGAGTACGAGCAGAAGATCGGGCGGAGCGGCTTCGACTACTACCTCGAGGGCCTCGAGCGGATGAACGAGGCGCGGGCGGGAGTCGCCGCGGTGCTCGGCGCGAGCCTCGGTTCGGTGGGCCTCACGCACGCCACCACGGACGGGCTGAACCACGCGGTCTGGGCGCTGGACTGGAAGGCCGGCGACGTTGCCGTGACCACGACCCACGAGCACGCCGGCGGTGTCGGCGCCCTGTATGCGCTCCGCGATCGGCTGGGGGTCGAGATGCGGTTCGCCGATATCGGCGACGGTTCGGATGACGAGGTGACGGTCGACGCCCTCGATCGCGCGATCGTTCCCGGGACCCGCCTCGTGTCGATCTCCCATGTCCTGTGGTCCACCGGCGCGGTCCTGCCGATCGCCCGGATCGCCGGACTTGCCCGGGAGCGTGGCGCGGTCATCGTCGTCGATGGCGCCCAGGCGGCCGGCGCAATCCCGGTTTCGGTCACCTCGCTGGGCGTCGATGCCTATGCGATTCCGGCCCAGAAGTGGCTCCTCGGGCCGGAGGGCATGGGCGCCCTATGGGTCGATCCGGCGGCGCTCGA
>JAYTWS010000003.1:0-4787 GCA_043743315.1 Chloroflexota bacterium
AAGGCGCCGCCTCGTCAATCGGGCCTGATGGGCTGGCTTTCGGGCTCATACCAGGAACCGTCCGCTCCGCCAGAGGCGAAGCGCGAAGTCAGCCCGCCCGATGAGGAAGTCCGGCGCGAAATGCTCCGGATGGAGATCGCCGCCATCGAGGCTCGGATGGAAGCCGAGCGCGCGGAGCTCGCCGCGGGACGCGCCGGGAGTGTTGCCCTCGATCGCGCGCCCGCGGCCGCAGGACCAACGCCCGCGACCGCAGGAGCAACGGCCGCAGGAGCAACGGCCGCGACCGCAGGCGCAACGGCCGCGACCGCAGGAGCAACGGCCGCCGCGAATCAGGGTGAGCCGGAAGACCCGGCGATCGAGCCTGACGCTCCCGGCTGAATCTCGACCCGACGGAAGTGCCGCCCGCTCCAGGGCCATCGATACCCGCCGGGGGCATCAACACCGGCACCCAGTGGGCATTCGTCCGGCAACGCTATCCTCGGCGGGTGCCCGAACGTCTTCCATCCCCCGGCCCGTCCTACCTGCGCGAGCAGGAATTCCGAATCGGAGAGCGGGTCCTGCGGGCGGGCATGAGCCGCCCCACGACCGGTCCCGACGCCTGGTGGCTGGGTGTGCTGTGGATCCACGATGACGACGGCATCGTCAGCTTCCGCGACGTAGCCCCGTCAGCGGGACCGCCGCCCGATCCGCCGCTCGCCCGACTCGGGCCATCGCTGGCGGGAGGCCTGTCCGGCATGATCCTCGAGGACGCCGGCCGGCTGTCGATCCGTCTCGGGCTGCTCGCACCTCCCGAGGACCCTGAGCGACCCTGGCGCTGCCCGCTGGCCATTCGAGCCGGCTTTCAGTTCGAGCCGGCGCGCGCCGCGGCGATGCTCCCGAACGTCCTCGCCCAGGAGGTCCTGACGGCGTTCCGACGGGCAATCGAAGGCCTCGCGCGCCCCTGATCGGGGTCATCGACATCAGCTGACCGGCCCTCCTGAACCACGTCAACGGGGTTTTTCCGGCCCCGTCGTAGACTGCCCGGAACATGGATGATCGAAACGACCCCTTCCGTCCGTCCACGGGGCCGGACGGCCGAGGCCCACGGGGCCGGCGTTCGAACACCGGCCGACGCCCCTCACCAGCGACGAATCCGTTCACGGGACGGCTCACCGTGGTTGTCGGCGTGGTCGTCGTCGTGCTCCTGTTCGGAGCCGGCCTCCTCGAGTTCTGGACCGACGCGATCTGGTATCGGAGCGTCCAGTTCGATGCCGTGTTCTGGACCCGGATCTGGGCGTCCCTGATCCTGTTCGTGGTCGGGGTCGGCCTGACCCTGCTGATCCTTCTCGGGAACCTGTGGCTGGCCAACCGGTTTGCTCCGCCCGGTGACGGTACGCCGGCCTCGTTCAGCGATGTCCTGCGGCGACTGAGCGAGTTCAGTGCTGCCGGTGATCTGCGGGATCGCACCGGCATGCCGCGGCCGGTCAACGTCGAACCCATCCCGATGCCCGACCTGTCGCCCGTGGCGACCGTCGTCCTCGCCGGCTTGTCGATCCTCGCGGCCCTGATCGTCGGCGGAGCCGCCGCTTCCTCGTGGGACACCATCCTCCTGTGGATCCACCGCGTCCCGTTCGTGGCCGCCGGTGGAGCGTCGAGTGTGGATCCGATCTTCGGGCGCAACGTGTCCTGGTTCCTGTTCGACCTGCCATTCCTGCGAACGGTCCAGACCGTCTTCAACGTCGTCGTCCTCGGCGCCCTCGGAGTCGCGGGTGCGCGGTATCTGGCGGGCCTCACCCGCTCAGGGTTCTCGTTGCCGTCGGCCGTTCGTGTGCACCTCGCGATCCTCGCCGCTCTGTATCTCCTCTCGGTGGCGTTCGGCTACCAGCTCGACAAGTACGAGCTCGTGTACTCGGTCCGCGGCGTCGCGTCGGGGGTCAGCTACACCGACCAGAACGCCCAGTTCTTCGCCTTTGACCTGCTGACCGGGCTGTCGGCGTTCGCGGCCGCCTTCCTCGTCGGAGCGGCCTTCACCCGGTGGACCTGGCCCCTCGGCGTCACGCTCGCTACCTGGTTCCTGGCCTCCCTGTTCGTCGGCCGCCTGTACCCGGAGGTCGTCCAACGGTTCGTGGTGCTTCCCAACCAGTACAACCTCGAGCAGCCGTACATCGCCAACAACATCGCGATGACCCGCCGGGCGTTCGGGTTCGATGCCTGGGAGGAACGCGCCTACGACGGTTCGGCGCCGCTGACCCGGGCCCAGATCGACGCTGAGTCAGCCACCTTCGCGAATGCGCGCCTGTGGGATTACCGGCCACTCGGTGACACGCTCGATCAGCTCCAGACCGTCCGGCGGTACTACGACTTCATCGATGTCGACACGGACCGGTACCCCATCGACGGCAAGAAACGCCAGGTGATGCTCTCGGCTCGAGAGCTGAACCTCGCCGCCACGGACGCCGCGAGCGGCTGGGTCAACCAGCGGATCATCTACACGCACGGGATCGGGATCGCGATGGTTCCGGTCAACGAGGTGACCACCGAGGGCCAACCGGTCCTCCTGGTCAAGGACCTTCCGCCAGTCTCGAGCGGCGGCGCCCCCGGTGTGTCGGAGCCCCGGATCTACTTCGGCGAGTCGCTTTCGGATTACGTGATCGTCGGGGCGCGGCAGTCCGAGTTCGACTACCCGCAGGGCGACAACGCCGCGGGCGCCGGCACGGATGTCCAGACCCGCTGGAGCGCCGCGACCGGTATCAAGCTCGACACGACGCTCTCTCGACTCCTGTTCGCACTCCGCTTCCGGGATCTGAACCTGTTCATCAGCGATCAGGTCACGTCGGACAGCCAGCTCCTGATGCATCGCGCCCTGAACGATCGCCTGCAGCTGATCGCACCGTTCCTGTCCTACGACAAGGATCCGTACGTGGTGGTCACCGATGCCGGCCGCCTTGTCTACATCCAGGATGCGTTCACGACGTCCGATCGATTCCCGAATGCCCAATCGTTCAATCCTGCCGAGCTCGAGAAGTCCGGTCTGGCGCCGCAGGACCTCAATTACATCCGCAACAGCGTGAAGGTCGTCATGGATGCCTACGACGGGACCATGACCTTCTACATCGCCGATCCCACCGACCCGATCGTGCAGGCCTGGGCCGCCGTCTTCCCGACGCTCTTCCGCCCCATGTCGGAGATGCCCAAGGATCTCAAGCCGCATCTCCGGGTTCCCGAGGACCTGTTCAACATCCAGACCGCGATGTTCGGGCGCTACCACGTCACGAACACCGAGACGTTCTTCGGCAACCAGGACCGCTGGACGGTCCCCGCGGGCAAGACCAGTGACCAGAGCCTCCCGTCCGAGGCCTATTACGTGATCATGCGGATGCCCGGCGAGCCGAACCCCGAGTTCCTGCTCCTCCAACCGATGGTGCCGTCCGGCCGACCGAACATGATTGCCTGGGTCGCCGCCCGGAACGATCTCGAGCATTACGGCGGCGTCCGGGTGTACCGGTTCCGGACGGACACCTCGGTCTTCGGGCCGGCCCAGATCGAAGCCCGAATCGACCAGGATCCGACGATCTCCGCCCAGATCACCCTCTGGAACCAATCCGGGAGCAAGGTCGTTCGCGGGAACCTCATCGTGGTCCCGATCGGCGATACCCTGATCTACCTCCAGCCGGTCTTCCTGCAATCGACGTCCTCGTCGTTCCCGGAATTCCAGCGCATCGTGGTGGCGTCGCCGACCTCCGTGGTCTGGGGCGAGACGCTCGCCCAGGCCCTCGAGCAGCTGCTGGGTGCGAGTCCGGGGCCCAGCCCGACGCCCGGACCCTCGGGCGGCCCGACACCGACCCCGGGCACAACCGCCGGTCCGACGCCCGGACCCGGTGTCCCCACCGACGTCCCGGGCCTGATCGCCTATGCGAACGCCCACTTCGAGCTTGCCCAGGCGGCGCTGCGGAACGGTGACTTTGCCGCGTATGGTCGCGAGATCGAGCTCGTGCGCCAGGCACTCGCCCAGCTCGACGCCCTCGCCGGGCCGACGCCAACTCCGTAACGCTCCGCCACGAACAGGCCCGTCCCGATGTCGGCTGCAACCGGGCTGGGTGCATCTCTGCTCGCGGTCCTCGTGCGTCCACGATGGTGGCTGCTCTCCCTGGCCGGGTTCCTCGTCCGCGGCGGAGTGGTCCTCGTGCTGCTGCCCCTGATTCCCCTGCCGAGCACCGCGGCACTGGCCAACGCACTGGGCCCGACCCTCGTCGGGTTCGTGTTCGGCGGGCCGTCCACCCCGTTCCTGGTCCTCGTCGGGTCGATCGTCGTCATCTCGCTCGCGTGGTTCATCCTGGCGAGCCTCATCGGGTCAGCGCTCGACCTCGCCCTCGTCCGTGACGTGGCCGCCGAGGATGACCTCGAGGACCGGATCCGACCCGCGGCCGGCGGGCCATGGCGCGCTGTGGCGATCCGCTGGCTGGCCCACCTTCCCACCGTCGCGGCGATCGCCCTCGGCGTGGCGGCCATCGTCGATGCCGCGTACAGCGAGCTGATTCGGCCGGGCAATCCTTCGGTTCCCGTGGCACTGCGCGTGATCCTCCAGGTGCCGGTCCACGTGGGTGCGATCGTCGCTGCCTGGTTCATCGGCGAGGCTGTCGGCGGACTCGCGGTGCGGCGACTCGCCTGGGGATCGGGGATCCGTCGGTCCATCGCGGGCGGTGTGACGGGATTGCTGCGGCCCTCCGGGCTGCTCGTGCTGTCGATCACCAGCGCCGCGGTGCTCGCGGCCATCGTGGTCGGCGACCTGGCCGTGGGCATCGCGTTCG
>JAYTWS010000004.1:0-18416 GCA_043743315.1 Chloroflexota bacterium
CGCAACCCCGACGAGCGTCGCGGTCCGGAGCGGGTCCTGCAATGCGGGTGGCACCTTGCGAGGCCTACGGGTGCCCGGCGCGGGGAACTCGGCAAGCTGGCGGGTCATCGGCGGTCTCGTCAGCTCGGCCCGGGGGCCGTCGCGGCGGCCTCGAGCGTGGCGAAAGGCTCGAGCGCGGCGAACCGCTCCGCCCAGCCGGTCGCGCCGCCGCTGGCGACGAGCCGCACCGGAATGTCGGCGGCGTCGAGGATGCTCGCCGCGATGGCCGCGCGACTGCCGGCCTTGCACAGGACCGTGATCTCGTGGTCCCTCGGGACCTCGACCAGCCGCCCGGGCAGGTCCACGACGAAGATCGTGCGGGCGCCGGGGATCGTTCCGTCGTCCCGCCACTCGACCGGCTGTCGGACATCGAGCAGATCGGCCGGGATCCCGCGCCGGGTGTCGTCGTAGAGGCGCTCGATCGAGGTCGTGGGGTAGCTCCGAACCGGTCGCCCGGCATGGGCCCAGGCATCGATGCCGCCGTCGAGGACACCGGTCACGTGCTCATAGCCGATCCGCAGCAACTGGTGGGTCGCCTCGGCCGTCGCCTCGGCAATCGGGTCCGGCAGGACCAGCAGCAGCGGAGCATCGAACGGCACGAGCCAGCCGACATAGGCCGCAAAGCTGTCATCCAGCTCGATGTTCAAGGACCCCGGCAAGTGGCCGGCCGCGAACGCGGTGCGATCACGTGCGTCCGCGACCGTCATGCCCGCGCCGGTGGCGGCGGCGAAAGCATCCGCGCCGAGTGCAGCCACGCGCGGCGGAGCGCCGAGGACGCGCGGACCCGCACGATTGATCGGTGCCATCCGGGCGTAGTAATCGGGATACCGCCCGAGGCCTCCGAGCAGAGCGCCCGCGAAATCTGTCCCGTCGAGCGCGCGCACCACCGGGTTCGTGAACCGTTCCGTGCCGATGGTCGAGGCCGAGGTCGCGGCGGCCGGGCCGACGCTGCAGAAACTGCCGGCGCCATGGGTCGGCAGCACCCTAACGTCGACCGGCAATGCCGCCAGGCGTCGGAGCGTGGCCGCCTGGAGTCGCGTCAGTTCCGCGGTCCGATCCTCCCCCAGGAGGTCCGTCCGACCGGCCGTCCCGACGAGCAGCGACCCGCCGGTGAACACGCCGCTCGGCGGTGCGCTCGCCGCACCATCCGCCGAGTGGATCGCCCATGCGAGGTGCTCGGGCGTGTGCCCGGGCGTGGCCATCGCCCGCAGGCGCAGCGCGCCCAGCTCGATCGTCGTGCCCTCCTCGGCGCCGTCATGGTCGAAAGCGTAGCCACCCAGCGCAGGAGCCGCGATCCGGGCGCCCGTGGCTGCCCGCGCCTCGAGCGCCCCGGACAGGTAGTCGTTGTGGACGTGCGTCTCGAGGACATGACGAACGCGCCAACCACGCTGCTCGGCGACGGCAAGGAATCGCCAGGCGTCCCGCTGCGGGTCCACGAGGGCGGCCTCGCCGTCGCTCGCGATCAGGTACGAGGTGTCGCCGAGGCCCGGCGTCGTGAAGAGCTCGATGTCCATGCGACCGCCATGGTGGCACGAAGGCGCAACGGCGGCCGACTCGTACCATGGACAGCGGCAGGGACACGGGCCGCTTCGGCCACGACGCGGCGACAATCGCGACACGGCGACAATCGCGACGCGGCGACGATCGCCACGCGGCGACCATCGCGACCCGGGTCCACCCCGGAGCAGGAGAACAGCGACCATGGCAAAGATCGGCTACGCGGCGATGCTCGAACAGTTCCACCCCACGGACCTGCTCGACTGGTGCGCCCAGGCCGAGGCGGCCGGCTTCGAGGCCGGGTTCATGGTCAGCGAGCACTTCCACCCATGGACGCCGCAACAGGGCCAGAGCGCCTTCGCCTGGTCGTTCATGGGGGCGCTCGGTTTGCGGACGTCGCTTCCGTTCGGGACGGCGGTGACCTGCCCGGGGTTCCGGTATCACCCGGCGGTCATCGCCCATGCCGCTGCGACGCTCGGGGCGATGTTCCCGGGCCGGTTCTACCTGGGGCTCGGTGCCGGCGAGGCACTGAATGAGCACGTCGTCGGGGGCGTCTGGCCGGAGATCGGCATCCGCAGCGCGATGATGTTCGAGAGCATCGAGATCATCAACAAGCTGTTCACCGGCAACGTCGTCAAGCACAAGGGCGAGTACTTCACCCTCGAAAGCGCCAAGCTCTACACCCGGCCCGACGAGCCGGTCCCGGTCTACGTGGCAACCGCGGGGCCGATCAACGCGAAGAAGACCGGCAAGTTCGCCGACGGGATCATCACGGTCGGAGCAGCCGACGAGAAGATCGGGATGCTCTGGGCGAAGTACGAGGAAGGCGCCCGGGAGGCCGGCAAGGACCCGTCCCGCTCGCCGAAGCTCCTCCAGATCCACGTGTCGTGGGCGCGGACCGATCAGGAGGCCATCGACCAGGCGGTCCTCGAGTGGCCGAACGGTGGCATGCCCTTCCCGAAGCAGGACATCAAGAATCCCGAGGACTTCGCCGCGATGGCCAAGATGGTTGGTCCCGCCGATTTCAAGAACCGTGTCCTGATGACGTCCGACTTCGCCGCCCATACCGCCCACATCCAGCACTACCTGGACATGGGCTTCGACGAGGTTCACCTCCATAACGTCGGCCGCAACCAGGCCGAGTTCATCGAGGTCTTCGGCAAGGAAGTTCTGCCCCAGCTCAAGTTGGGCTGAGCGCGCCGCGGCGTCACTCGAGTGACCGGTTCAACCGGCCCGCTGAGGTTCTCAGCGGAATCTCATCGAATTGGGTGAATGTCGGACCGCGACTCATGCATCGTCCTACGCTTCGACCTCCCGCTATCGAGGTTCTCGTGTCGTCTTCTCGCCCCCAATTGTTCGGTCGCTCGCTCGGATTGACCCTCGCCGCGGGCCTGCTGCTGGCTGGGTGTGCGGTCGGCGCCCCTTCGGCGTCCCCGAGTGAATCTGGTAGCGCCTCGGGAGCCTCATCCGCGCCCTCGACGACAACCACCCAGGCCGTGCTCGCCAGTGCGGCATGGGGCGAAAACGTTCAGATCACCCTCGGAGCCACGACCATCGCGTTCGTGTCTGCCGGGATCCCGAACCACAATCGACAAGCCGAGTATGCGGTGCCGAATGACGGTGTCCGCGTACCGGATGCGTCCACGGCCCACGCCGTTACCGACCCGACGGTGGCCCAGAACTACGCCTACACGATCACGACGACGCCGACATTCGCCGCCGCCCCGACCGACACGAGCCTCGGCGCGATCGGTCTGATGATCTCCGGCGCCACGCTCTTTAACCCGTATGAAGGCGACGGTTCGACCGTTGCGACCGCATCCAACTTCAGCGTCAAGAACGCTCAGGGCCAGGACGTCTGGTTCCTCGACAGCTGCAGCGGTCATCCGACCCCGATGGGCCAGTACCACTATCACGCGCTTCCAGCTTGCGTGACCGCGATGGTGGACGAGACGGGCGGGCCGTCCCACATCATCGGTGTCGCGTTCGACGGCTTTCCCATCTATGGCGATCGGGACGTGAGTGGCAACGAGGTCACGGCGGCACAACTGGATGCCTGCAACGGGATCACGAGCGCGACGCCAGAGTTCCCGGACGGGATCTACCACTACGTGCTGTTGCCGACCGCCGACTCGACGTCATCGATCCGCTGCCTGTCGGGCGTCGTGGACGCCTCCCTCGTCTCCATGGCCGGGATGCCCGGGATGGCCGGGACGCCCGGGATGCCCGGGATGGGTGGATCTGCGGCTGGACCTGGGCCGGCGGGAATGCCGCACCCCTAGATCCGCAAAGTCACCGCCCTGGGGCCCGGTACGTCGTCCGACGGCCTCACGAGCCGGACGCGCCGCCGCTCCGGACGATCCGACGGGCCCGCAGCGCGACCCCGATGAACTCGCGAAGGTGCTCAATCGGGCGGATGTGGCTGTGTTCGTCGCCGTAGATCGAGGAGATCGGGACCCAGCGGATCGGCCAGCCCTCGCGCAGGCAGACAGCGATCATCTCGACCTCGAACGCGAAGCCGTCCTCGCGGCTGTCCACCATCGCGGCCATCAGTCGCCGCCCGACGAGCCGGTAGCCCGACTGGTTGTCCGGGATCCACTGCCCGACGGCCGCCGACAGGAGCACGGTGCCGGCCCAGTTGGAGGCGCGCCTGACCAGGGGCATCTTCGAGAAGTCGCGTCGGCCGACGATGAGTTCGGCCGGCCACGCTGCCTCCGCCTCGATGAACCCGGGCAGCTCCGCTGGATCGTGCTGGCCATCGGCGTCGAGGGTCACGACCGCGAGCGCACCCTCGGCAATCGCCCGCGCGAAGCCGGCACGCAGGGCCGCACCCTTGCCCCGGTTCGGGTGCTGCGACAGGACCGTGGCGCCCGCGGCAGCCGCCTCGACCGCCGTCGAGTCGGACGAGCCGTCGTCCACGACAAGGACCCGCAGGTGCGCCAGCGCGCCGCGGATCACCGGGACGATGCGCGGCGCTTCGTCATGGGCCGGAATGAGGGCGAAGAGCCCAGGTCCGGTCTCGGCGGGCAGACCCCCGGTGCTACCGATGAGCGTCATCGGCTCCGATGACCGGCCCCGCGTCGGCGCCACCGTGCCGCCCGCCAGCCCTGGGCCGCGTCCGGGTCGCTGCGGAGCCGGCACTGTTCGGTCCGCCGGTGAGGAACCACGTCGGCAGGCTGCCCTTGCCCTTGACCTCGATGAGCCCGCGCGCCTCGAGCTGGTACCGGCCGCGCAGCCGTTCTTCGACCGCGCCGGAGACCTGGATCCGCCCGGGGATCCCCAGCGACTCCATGCGCGCGGCCAGGTTGACCGTGTCGCCCCAGACGTCGTAGATGAACTTCTTGGTCCCGATGACCCCGGCCACCACCGGCCCGCAGTTGATCCCGATCCTGAATTGCACGCCGAGCCGCGCAGCCGCCTCGATCGCCTCGAGCCGCGCGGACAGGTCGAGCGCGAGGTCCGCCACGCGCTGGGTATGGTCGGTCGAGGTATCCAGCAGGCCGCCAATGACCATGTAGGCGTCGCCGATGGTCTTGACCTTTTCGAGCGCGTGCTGCTCCACGAGGTCGTCGAAGACCGTGAACACCTCGTTGAGGATCGAGACCAACTCGTGCGCTGACATCGCGCTCGACATCGCCGTGAATCCCACGATGTCCGCGAACAGCAGGGTCACGTCGTCGAACCGATCGGCGATCAGCGTCTCCCCGCCGCGCAGCCGGTCAGCGATCGCCTCGGGCAGGATGCTCAGCAGCAGGCGCTGGTTCTCGCGATGCAGCCGGCGAAGCTCGTTGTCGGCGGTGATGTCCGTGCCGTACACGTTGATGAACCCGAATTCCGGCACATCCACCGGCAGGAGCGCGTAGTCGCGCTCGAGGCTGGTCAGCTCGATGCGTTCGCCCGCACCGACGCGGACCGCGCCGATGAGTCGATCGAACAGGTCCCGGCCCAAGGTCAGACCCACGGAGCAGCCGAGACCCTCGATCAAGTCGTAGCTCGCGGGGTTGGCGTAGACGAGCCGACCATCCCAGCCGATCCGGAACACCGGGTTCGGGTTCTGGTCCGGGAACTTCACGATGGCACGCTGGGCGGTGATGTCCGTCCCGTAGACGTTGAGGAAACCGAGGTCGGCAACGTCGACCGGGCGAAGGGCATACGTCAGGTGCCCGGCCTGGAGCTGGAGGTTCGAGCCTTCGGCCGCGGCGGCTCGGGCACCCGCGAGCCAATCGTCGTCCACGGATCGGCCGACCACGACTCCGAGTGCCGTCAGGATCGGGCCAGCCGCGGGGTTGGCATACAGCAGCGTTCCGCCGAGTGCGATGCGTAACACCGGGTTCGGGTTCGCATCGGGGAAGCGATTGATGGCCTCGACCTGCGCTCCCGTCAGCATCGTTGCCTGCGGCGCTTTGGCGCCGCCCGATCGATCTGTCGGGGTCGAACGCTTCGGCTCCCGGCGAGGCCGTTCCATCGGTCCATGGTATGGGTGCGGGCAACCCATTGCCGCTTCATGGGGACGCTGGCGTTGGGAGTCGTACGGATGAGGTCCCGCGGCATCGGGCAAGCGGTCAGAGGGCTGGCGTCGGCACCTTCCCTGATCGCGCACGGAGGATCGCCCGGATCGCCAGCACCGCGGCGCCGAGCAGGGCGATGGCCGCGACGACGTTGAGGATCGTCGCGAACCCGGTCTCATCGACGAACTGCGTGTAGACCAGCAGGACGCCATACGCAACGATGATCACGCTGAAGATCGCAAGTCCCCAGCGAATGCTCGACCCGATGCCGAGCACGACCATCACGAGGCCAAGCAGGCCGAACATCAGCCCGCCGATTGCAAGGATCAGCCGAACGCCGCCGAGCGTGATGGCGTCGAGGAACGACAACCCGAAGAGCATGACCGCGGTCAGCAGCCCGATGCCGGCACGCAGGGATTCGATCTCCCCAATCCGCCCGAACTGCTTCGCCCCGATCCGGGTCAAGGCCCATCGAATCCCGTCCACGAGAAGGAAGCCGGCAAAGACGAGGCCAACGAACAGCTCGGCCCGTCCGGAGTCCAGGAGCATGAACACCCCGAGGGCGGCCAGGACCGCGGCGCCGATGATCTGGAGTGGCCAACTGGCGTTCCAGATACCACCGCCTGGACGCGATGACTGCTGCTCGCTCATGGCCGCTCCTAACTTGCCGGGACGTTCGGCCATCCTACCCGGTGCGCACCGCGTGGAGTTGCGGCGAACCCAGGAACCAGGGCACGTGACGCCCGGCCGCGGCCCAGGCCCGAGGGTCGAGTTGACACCTGTTGCGACTGAGTATCAGTATTGGCCCGGCGATGCCACGTCACCCGACCCTGCGTTCACGATTGCCGGTCCTCGTGCTGATCGTCGTTGCCGCCGCCGCCGCCTCGTGCGCGGGTGCTCCCGGGCCGTCTGGCGCGGATCAGGGACAGATCCACGTCGTGACCACGTCGAGCGTATTCGCGGACCTTGCGCGGAACGTCGGCAGGGACCGCGTGACGGTCACGAGTCTGGTCCCGAAGGGCCTCGACATCCACACCTATCAGGTGACGCCCGCCGATCTGCGTGCCGTCGCTTCGGCCGACCTTTTCGTCATGAACGGGCTCGGGCTCGATGACTGGCTCGAGAAGACCATTCGGTCCGCTGGCAATGGCGCCCCGATCCTCCGGCTCGCGGTTGACCTCCCCGGGGTGATCCTGCTTCCCGGGGACACGCCTGAGACCCGGAACCCGCACCTCTGGATGGATGTCGGCAATGCGATCGCCTATGGGAACCGGATCGCCGACGCTCTCAAGGTCGCTGCTCCCGTGCATGCCGCCGACATCGACGCGTCCGCCACGGCCTATGCAAAGCAGCTGGCCGACCTCGATGCCTGGGTTCGGGACCAGATCGCGACGATTCCGGAAGCGGATCGCCGTTTTGTCCTGTTCCACGATGCGCTCCCATACTTCGCCCGTGCCTACGGACTCACGATCGTCGGAGTGGCCGTCGAGGCGCCCGGCCAGGACCCGAGCGCCGGTGAGATCGCTGCGCTCATCGATCGAATCAGGGTGACCGGCGTGAAAGCGATCTTCAGCGAGGCCCAGTTCCCGACCGCGGTCGTGGATCAGATCGCGCGGGAAACCGGCGCGCGCGTGGTCGCGAACCTGTACGACGACACCCTCGGCGATGCCCCGGTGACCTCGTACGAGGCATTGATCCGCTGGGACGTGGACCAGCTCGTGGCGGCGCTCCGATGAGCGGCGGCGCGCCCACGGTGGCGGCCGGCACCCCCAGCCCGGCGACGGCGAGCGCTCTCACCGCAGGCTCCGAAACCAGCATCCGCCTGGTCGACGTGTCCGTTGGCTATGACGAGCGGGCCGTCCTCGAGGATGTCGACCTGACGCTCGAGGCCGGCTCCCTGACCGCCGTCGTCGGCCCGAACGGCGGCGGCAAGAGCACGCTCCTGAAGCTCATCGCCGGACTGCTCAAGCCGTGGACCGGAACCGTCACGGTCCTCGGCGATGTCCCCGGGGCGCACGCCCGGTCGGTGGCGTACGTCCCGCAGGCGGAATCGGTGGACTGGAGCTTCCCGGTCTGCGCGGCCGATGTCGTCATGATGGGCCGCTATCCGCGCCTCGGGCCCCTCCGTCGGCCCGGCCCGGTCGATCACGCTGCGGTGGCGGCGGCCCTCGACCAGGTCGGCATGGGACCGTTCGCGCGTCGGCAGATCGGGGCGCTGTCCGGCGGCCAGCGACGCCGCGTATTCCTCGCCCGCGCGTTGGCCTCCGAACCCCGTCTGTACCTGCTCGACGAGCCCGTGACCGGCGTCGACGCGGCGACCCAGGAGGACCTCATGCGGATCCTCGATACCGAGGCCAAGGCGGGCAACACGGTCATCGCCAGCACCCACGACCTCGCTTCGGCGGCCCAGCACTTCCGTTCGATCGTGGCGGTCAATCGGACCATCGTGGCCCAGGGCGATGCCAGTCTGGTCCTCGATGCCGACGTCCTGTTGCGGACCTACGGCGGCCATCTTCTGTTCGTCGGCGACAAGGCCGTGGTCATCGACGATGCCCACCACCACGACGAGGCCGCCGGCGGCGAGATCCATCATCACGACGGGGACGACACGTCCCAGCGGGGCCGATCGTGACCTTCCTCACGGAGCCTCTGGGCTACGAGTTCTTCGCGCGGGCGCTTGCCGCATCGGCGATGGTCGGGCTGGTCTGTGCGGTCGTCGGGACGTACATGGTCCTGCGCGGCCTGGCGTTCATGGGCGATGCCCTCAGTCACGCTGCGTTCCCGGGCGTGGTGGCCGCGTATCTCATCGGCGCGCCGTTCTACATCGGGGCGACGATCGCCGCCGTTGGCACCTCCCTCGCGATCGGCTGGATCACGCGGCGCGGCCGGTTGCGTGGCGACACGACGATCGGCGTCCTGTTCGCGGGCATGTTCGCGTTCGGCGTATTCCTGTTCAGCACGATCCCGAACTACGTGGGCGACCTGTTCGGGTTCCTGTTCGGCGAGGTGCTGGGCATCAGCTCGACCGACCTGATCGCGCTGACGATCCTCGGCCTGGTGGTCCTGGCGGTCGTCGCCGTCCTCTGGAAGGAGCTCCTGTACTCGACGTTCGATCCACTCGGCGCCGGCGCGTCCGGGCTGCCAGTGGCGCTGCTCGAGTACCTGTTCCTCGGGCTCATCGCGATGACGATCGTCATCAGCCTCCAATCGGTCGGGATCATCCTCGTCGTCGCGATGCTGGTCACCCCGGCCGCGACTGCTCAGCTCGTCACCAACCGGTTTTCGAGGCTGATCGTGGTGGCCGCCGCAATCGGCGTCATCGCGCCGCTTATCGGGCTGTACGTCAGCTACTGGACGAACACGGCGAGCGCCGCCCTCATCGTGCTTGTCGAGACCGGCGCGTTCCTGGCGGCGCTCCTGCTGGGCCCCCGAACCGGGCTCCGGCGGCGACGCCAACCGGCCCAGGCGTAGGATCCCGCCCGATCGAGCCAGGTTCCGCCGCGCGCCGATCGCCGCATCACCCACGACGGGGTCGTGCAACGGGGTCGGCGTCGGATCGGCCTCATGGGTGACCGGTGGTCCCGAAGAGAGGTTCGGTGTGGTCCGGGGCGGTTAGTTCCGATTAGGTAGAAGGTCCTATGTCCAATTCGCGAGGACCTGGCCCACCATCCGCTGTCCTGACCACCGGGAGATTGGGCACATGACCGTCATCCAGAACATCATCGCCGCCATCGGGTTCATCCTCTGCCTGCCGTTCGTCGCGGCGTGGGTCATCCTGGCGATGATTCGAGACCGGAATCGACGTGACGGCGAGCCCGTTGTATCAATCGACGAGCGGGCGCCAACGTCCTGGCTCGGTCGGATGGCGCAGCGCGGCCGGCTGCTGGGCGAGCACGCGACGCTCGTGGGCCGCGGCCACCCAAGCGGCGCCAGCGAGGCCGAGGTGGACGTCGTCTGAGCGCGGATCCCGCAGCGGATGCGACCGGCGCGGCCGACGCCTCAGGGTGCCGGCGGGATGTTGTGGTTGATCCGGAAGAGGTTCTCGGGGTCGTACCGTCGCTTGACGGTCATGAGTCGTTCCAGTTTGGCTGACCCATACACAGCCAGGGCCTTCGCCTGCGCGCCGGCCTCGTCGTGCCCGAGGAAGTTCACGTACTGGGCAGGGAGTGCATACGGCCGCACGGCGTCGGAGAATCCCTTGACCCAGGCGACGTTCTCGGCGTCCTCGCCGGCGTTGGCCCAGAAGCCGTAGATGTTCAGCCAGGCGAGCGCGGACCGATCCGGGAAGGCGCTGGCGTCCTCGGCTACGCGGCCGAAGGCTCCGCCCATGTGGTGGAGGTCGGCAGCCGTCCCGACGCGCGCCTGCGCTCCGCAGTGCTCGACCAGGGCGTCGAGCATCCGCGCGTCGAACTCCGCGAACGAGGCGTTCCGCCAGTAGGCCCGGACGCCCTTGGGCATGGCGGTATCGAACGCCGACTGGAAGGTCACCCAGCGAGTGGGATCGAGGATGGCGATGTCCGGCGCGCTGCCGGCTCGGAGGCGATCGACGACCGCCTCGCCCTCGGCTCGATCCTCTCCAGCCCAGGCGAATCCCAGGAACATCAGCGGTCGGTCGCCGAGTTCCCAATCGGTCGGAGGAACCATGAAGGTCACGAGGGTCGTGATGTCATCGGGTGCGTCGGCCGTCCACTCGGCATAGGACCGGAGGGCCTCGGTCCAGCGAGGCTGCTCGTAGATGAGGGTGCCGGCGAACACGTCTGGGTCAAGCGGATGGGCGCGGAAGGTGAACGACGTCACGACGCCGAAGTTGCCGCCCCCGCCTCGGAGCCCCCAGAACAGGTCCGGATGTTCGTCCTGGCTCGCCCGGACGGTCTCACCGGTTCCGAGGACGACGTCGGCCGACACCAGGTTGTCAATGGTCAGGCCGTGGCGTCGCGTGAGCCAGCCGACACCACCGCCCAGCGTGAGCCCCGCAATCCCCGTCCCGGATACCACCCCGACCGGGACCGCGAGCCCGTATCCCTCCGTTGCGCGATCGATCTCCCCGAGGGTTGCGCCGGCGCCGACATGGACCAGTCGAGCGTCGCGATCCACCTCGACGTCGTTGAGACGGCCCAGGTCGAGCAGGATCCCGGCGTCCACGGTGCCATTGCCGGCGACGTTGTGGCCCCCACCCCGGATCGCAAGGGGCAGGCCGGTCTCCCGGGCGATGGCGATCGTCGGCGCGACGTCACCGGGCCCGGCCGCCTGCAGGATCAGCAGCGGGTGCTTGTCGATCATGCCGTTCCAGACTCGACGGGCCTCGTCATAGCCGGCGTCGGTCGGCGTGAGGATTTGGCCCCGGGTCGTCGCCCGGAGCTTCGCGATCATGACTTCGTCCAAGGTCATCTGGGTTCCTCACGTGAAGATGGGCCGTGTCCCGGCAATGCAACGGCCTCCGACGCTTGTTTCGGCGTCTCGGGCCCACAGCATGGTCGGTCACGTGGCATGCTGGAAGAGTCAAAAATCATCACATCGGGGCAAACATGACACCTGGGCGCCGGCCACGGATCGCCCTCCTCGCGGCCCCCGCTACGTCGGCGTCCGTCCTCTACGGGCTGTATGACGTGCTCTTGTCCGTCGGCCCGATGTGGCCGGACATGACCGCGGCCGAGACGGGTGACGTGCTGCTCGACGTCTTCATCGTCGCGGCGACGGCCGAACCATTTCGGTGCTTCGGCAATATCCTCATCGAACCACACGCCGCCGTTGACGACGTGACCGATGTCGATGCGGTCGTCGTGTGTGACATGTACACGCCAATTGACACGCCGCCGCGTGGTCAGTTCATGATCGAGATCGAATGGCTGCGTCGCATGCATGCCAGCGGCGCACTTCTCGCCTCGGTCTGTACCGGCTCGCTGCTGCTCGCCGAGGCCGGGATGCTGAATGGCCGATCGTGCGCCGGCCATTGGGCGTATCGAGAGCTGTTCCGGTCCGCGTACCCGAGGATCCGCTTCGGGCCGGGGGAGATCCTCGATCTGTCGAGCGAGCCGGACGGTCTCGTCACGGCGGGCGGCGTCACGTCGTGGCAGGACCTCGCGCTCCATCTCATCACACGATATTGCGGCCCCGAACACGCGGCCCGGACCGCCAAGGTTTACCTGCTCGCGGGCCACGAGGATGGGCAGCTGCCGTTCTCGGCGATGACGCGGCGTACCTGGACGAGCGACGCCATCATCGGCGACTGCCTGACCTGGATCGCCGATAATTACGCGTCGCCGAATCCCGTGACAGCCATGACCGACCGGTCTGGCCTCAACCGTCGAACCTTCGCCCGCCGGTTCCGGGCCGCCACCGGCGACCGGCCGATCGACTACGTCCAAGCCTTGCGGATGGAAGGGGCGCGCCTGTTCCTCGAAACCGAGGGCGGCCCGGTCGACGATGTCGGCTTCCGGGTCGGCTACGAGGATCCGACGTTCTTCCGCCGGCTCTTCAAGCGGACCACCAGCCTCACACCGGCTGCCTACCGCCGTAAGTTTGCCCCGATCGTCGGGGCGGACGTCGCTCGCCGCGCCACGTAGACCGCGAGGCACGCAGCCGACCCGCCCCATAGACCGCGAGGCACGCAGCCGACCCGCCCCATAGACCGCGAGGCACGCAGCCGACCCGCCCCGTGCGTTCTCGTCGCTGGGCGGCGCGGGACACGTGAACAGCAACGAAAACTGTCGGCGCCGGGCGAAGTCGCGGCACCTTCGCCGGTTCCTTGCGGCGCGCGATGGCCATGGCGTACAGTCGCCGCCTCTCGATCAGGCGCTGCACCCGACTGCCTCCAGCCGAGATCGAGTCGTCAGGGAGATGGTCGATGGGTCGTCTGCTCGTTCATATCGCTACCGGACCGGAGAACCCGACGCGGGTCGCGCTTGCACTTCTCGTCGCTCGCTCGGCGATCGACCAGGGACACACCGTCGAGTTGTTCCTCGCCGGCGACGGCGTCGGGATCCTCCGCCCGGCGACGCTCGACGCCGGGCACGGGATCGGCACGGGCGCGTTCCGCGAGCATGTGGATGCCCTGGTCTCGGGCGGGGCGACACTCTATGCGTCCGGCATGTCCAGCAAGGCGCGCGGCCTCGACGCCGATGCGCTCGGCGGCCTCGCCGTGACGATGGCGCCACCGACCCGCCTGGTCGAGCTCGCATTCGAGGCCGACCGCGTCCTTACGTATTGAGTCGTAGGGGCGCCGACCCGCCGGGCTGGACCAGTCCTGCCGCCCCCTGGAGGAACGAATGGTCGATCGCGTCGAGCAGTTGATCGGAGACGCCGAGGAGCGCTGGAAGGCCGGGTGGGCGTCGGGTCCGACCCGTCTGCGCTGGATGTCGCTGCCACCGCAGCCAGGAGACGCCGCTCCGGACGCGGTGCTGCTGAACCACGATGGCTCCCGCGTCCAGCTCTCCTCGATCTGGGCAGATCGACCGATGCTCGTGATTTTCTGGCGTCATTTCGGGTGCTCGTGCGGCATGGATCGCGCGGGTCGTCTCCGTGCCGAGCTCGAGGACTACCGCGCCGCCGGCGGCGACGTGGTGATCATCGGTCAGGGTGAGCCCGAGCGCGCCGCCCGCTACCGTGAGCGCCAGGTCCTCGACGTCCCGATCCTGTGCGATCCTGAACGGGCGACATACGAAGCCTTTGGCCTGCTTCAGGGCACGACTGCCCAGATGCTCTTTGACGCCCCGGACGAGTTCCTGCGCTGCGACCCGGAAGCCGGCCTCGGCCTGGCCGCGGCCCGGCACGGCACCGACCGCGCCCTGGTGGACGACCCGTGGCAGCTGCCCGGCGAGTTCATCGTCGGCACCGATGGCGTCATCCGGTCGGTACACCGGTACGGCTGGTGTGAGGACTACCCGGATCCGCGCGTGCACGTTGCGGTCCTGCGCGAGGCGGCCGGGCGGCTGTAGTAGGCTCCACGGCAGCGGCGAAGCCGCGGAGAAAGCGGTCTGAATACCGGTGGTGTTTGGGGAGGCCGCTTCGCGGCGACCGACCTCTCGCCCCGAACGACCTGATTGTGATCGGCCGAGGGTCGCGCTCGTTCAGGCGCCTACACTGGGCGCGAAGGTTGCCGCCCGGCCAGCCCGAATCGGAGGCCCTTTCGCCTGATGCCAACACCTGGCAGCGAGCACGCGTCGAGTTCGCCCTTCGCCGGGCGAGTCGCGCTCATCACCGGGGCGGGGAGCGCGCACGGGATCGGGTTCGCCACCGCCCGACTCCTGGGTCGAGGGGGGGCAAGCATCGCGATCAGTTCAACCACGGAACGCATTCACGACCGAGTGGCCGAGCTTGTGGCTGCCGGGATCAAGGCCACCGGGCATATCAGCGATCTAATGACCGACGGTGCCCCGGAGCGGCTCGTGGCGGAGGTCGTCGGGGCCAACGACGGACGGCTGGACATCCTCGTGAACAACGCGGGCATGGTCGCCGTGGGGGTCGACGAGGAATCGCGGAGGGTCATGGACACCGACGAGGCCATGTGGGACCGCGGGATCGCTCGCAACCTCAGGCTCGCGTTCACGATGACCCGCGCCTCGCTCCCGGCAATCGTCGCCAGCACCGCGGGACGGATCGTTTTCGTCTCGTCGGTTACGGGACCGATCGTCAGCAACCCCGGCGCAGCCGCCTATGGCGCCGCGAAGGCGGGGATCGTTGGGCTCATGCGGGCGTTGGCGATCGAGGTCGGGCGGCAAGGGGTGACCGTCAACGCGGTGCTGCCCGGCTGGATCGCGACCGCCTCACAGCTGCCCGAGGAGGCGATCGGCGGACGGAATACCCCGATCGGCCGATCAGGCACCCCTGACGAGGTGGCCGCCGTGATCGGCTTTTTAGCGTCTCCGGAAGCGAGCTATCTGACTGGCCAAGGGATCGTGGTCGATGGCGGGAACACGATTCAGGAGTACAAGGGACCGTCCGAGGCGTGGTACTAGGCGAGGATCGAACTGCGGGCCTCCCGGCGGGCACGACATTCAACGAGGCGCTGGGCGGCAGCCATTGCGCGACGTACTTCGTCCCGACATTCGATGCTGCAGGCAGTCCGAGTCTTGCCTCGAACGCTGTTTTGGTCGCCAGGTAATCGGCGCGCGACCGTCCATCGCGACAGATATGAAAGGAGGTCGGCCCGAAGGGCCGACCTCCTCTCTTCTGAGCGCCGCCGGCCTCGGGCCGGCTGCAGTGTGATGAGCTTATGGGAGGGTGGTGATCTCGCTGCCGGTGCCGGTGCAGGGCGAGCTGATCGGGGCGTTAAAGGTGTTTCCTGAGTAGGTGACGATCCAGTGGTAGGTCCCGGCATCTTCGGTCGTGTAACCGAGTAGTGTCGCGGCTGTGCCTGTGGCGGTAACGGTGACGACTTCCGGCGTGTACCCGCTCACCTGGGTCGACGCTTCGCAGCTCGAGAGCGTCAAGGTGTCCTTGTAGAGCGTGAACGTCGCCGTGTTCGTGCCCGTCGCCGTGGTCGCCCCACCGGAGACAAAGCCGGTGAGGACCATCCGGTCCATGAGCGTCCAACCCATGACGGTGGAGATGCTCGGGGCCGCGATGTTGTCGTTGTTCGTGACCGTGCAGGTGGCGGTGCCGCCATTGGTGATCACGACGCTCGTGCAGTTGCTGTACGTCGTCGTGTAGCCCGTGATCGGGGTCCCGACCTCGGCGACGCTGTACGTACCGGCGTTGAGCTGGATGCTGTTCGAGCCGTTGGTGGTCGACGTGGACGGGGACGGTGTGAAGGCGGTAGAAGCGACGACGCCAGTCGTGGCTGTGCCACTGCCGGCCGTGAAGTTGAACGAGCCGACCGTTGCTGTCCCACCATTGTCATTCACGACGGTCTTGTTGACGATGAGCGTGCCCTGCTGGTCGTTGTTCGTGATCGTGCAGGTGGCGGTGCCACCCGCGGTCACGCTGACCGAGGCGCAGCCACTGCTGTACGTCGTCGTGTAGCCCGTGATCGGGGTCCCGACCTCGGCGACGCTATAGGTCCCGACCGGGAGGTTCACGGTGTTCGAGCCGGTGGTGGTCGACGTGGCCGTGAAGGCGGTGGAGGTGACGACGCCAGTCGTGGCCGTGCCACTGCCGGCCGTGAACCTGAACGAGCCGACCGTTGCCGTCCCACCATTGTCATTCACGAGGGTCTTGTTGACCACGAGGTTGCCGTACTGGACGCCCGGGGTCACGATGCAGTCGAAGGGGTTGTTGTTGCCGCCGTTGCCGGCCGACGGGTAGGAGCAGACGTTGGCCAGGCGCACACCGGTCGGAACCAGCGCGCTGGCAACCTCAATCTCGATCGACGTGTCGTGGGGGTAGGCCTCGCCGGGCCCAGCGGCGAACGACGAATCGAAGGGATCGTTATGGTTCTGGAGGTTGCCCGTCCCCGACGACGTCAAGCTCAGGGTCGCGGCGAGAGGTCCGGCCAGGACCTGGCCCGCCGTGTAGCTCCGAGGCGCTGGGTTCCCGCAGCGATCGTCCCACTTGTTATTGCAGTCGAAGAGGTAGACGGGGTGGTCTGTCGAAGCGGGAAGGATCGAGGTAACAGTTGGGTCCGCGTTGGGGTTATTCACCCGAGCGCACACGACGTAGTTGATCTTCGCGTCGGTGTCGTCGGTATCGAACAGGGCACAGGCGTCACCAGTCTGACCCGTGCCCGTCCAGAGGCTGATCGCGTCCCAGCTCCAGAAGATGCGGACCTTCGGATTGACCGAGGTGTCCCGGCCCATCTGGGTCATGTCTACCTGGCCGGGCTGGTCGTTGACCGCGGGTGCGGGCGCCGGGTCGCTGTCGACCTGCGTTCCGCCGCTGTAGCGGGCTGGGATAGGGACCGTCGAGCCGTTATGGGCGGACGCGAAGCTCGCGGCGAGGAGAAGCAGGGTCGCCACGACGACGATCAGTGCCAGCCAGCGCGGCTTCTTGTGCGCTGCGGAAGGATGCAGTGTCATTCGATGTTGTCCTCTCAGCTTGGAGACGAGCTATGCGCTCGATCTGATCCGGAACCAAACACGTCGATAGTGGGCAGCGCGCTCGCGTTCCGCGATCGTGCGCGAGGATCTGCGACGCTGATCAAATGGCGGTTCCTCAACTGGATACGGTCGCAAGAGGGGACACAAAGCAACCACGGACAAGCCCCGCTGCTTTTCATGGATCGAGGCGCGAGCGTTGCTGACTATCTCTCCCCTGGGGCCGTGGCCCCCGGTCGGCTGCATCCTTTGGATGGCTGAGTATTGAAGGACTTTCGTACCAACATCAAGGGGGGTACTTGAGCGCTTTGGTGCGCTTAGGGTGACTCGGGTGGGGTCTTCTCCCGAATGTGGTGCCTTGGGTCAACGGGCGCGGCCGCACCAGCCCGGGTCGGACGGTGCCGCGTCGGCTGGCGCTACCATCCACTTGTCGCTCCAAGCGGGAACGTCGCAGCCCATCTATCGAGGGGCAGGCCTCGCGCGAGCCGCCGGGAAGCGACCGGCCAGGCCGTCAGCGACCCGGCGCAGTTGTTCGGACGCGGCGTGCTCGTCGGGCTGCTCGAAGATGCTCCGGATGGCCGAGGCAACCATGCCCGCGGCGCTGCGTGGCACGAGCGCCTGGGCGTTGCGCGTGAAGTGCACCCGGCACCTTTGCCAGGCGGCGCCCAGGAGCAGCTCGCGGACGGCCGCGACGAGACCCCGGTGGGCGTCGCTGATGACCAGCCGGACGCCGGCCAGGCCGCGCTCGACGAGGCCGTGCAGGAACGGCGCCCAGGCATTGCCCTCGTCGTTGCCGGCGGCGAGCTCGAGGCCCAGGATCCGCCGCTCGCCGGTGCTCGCCACCCCGACCGCGACGAGCGCGGCCATGCTCACGACCCGGCCGCCGTCACGGACCTTGACGTAGGTCGCATCGAGGAACAGATACGGATAGCGCTCGTCGGCCAGCGAGCGGCCCCGGAAGGCGGCCACCTCGGCATCGAGCGCGGCGCAGATCCGGCTGACCTCGCTGCGGCTCATCGAGGCGATGCCCAGGGCCTCGACGAGGTTCTCCACCCGGCGCGTCGACACGCCCGCGACGTAGGCCTCCTGGACGACGCTCAGCAGCGCCCGTTCGGCCCGTCGGCGCGGTTCCAGCAGGGACGGGAAGTACGAGCCGTCGCGGACCTTGGGGATCGACAGGCCGATCGTGCCGACCCGGGTGTCCCAGCGCCGCTCGCGATAGCCGTTCCGGTTGGTCAGCCGACGGTCCGGGGCGCGCTCGCCCTTGGCCGCGCCGGTGAGCTCGGACACCTCGGCCTCCATCATCGCCTCGGCCAGCACCCGGACCCCTTCGCGCAGGACGTCGACGTCGCCGTCGGCGGTCGCCTTGCGGAGCATGTCGAGCACGGCCATCCTGTCCTCG
>JAYTWS010000005.1:0-28127 GCA_043743315.1 Chloroflexota bacterium
TCGATGGTGAACGGCTTCTCGCACATCACGTGCGCGCCCGCCTCCAACGCTGCCCGCGTCTGCGCGTGGTGGTAGCCGGGCGGGCTCCCGACCACCACGATGTCCGGCTTCGCGGCGATGACGTCGCGCCAGTCGGTGGTGGCCTCCTTGAACCCGAAGTTGTCCTGGATCTTCTTGAGGAGCTCCGGATTTCGTCGATTCACGATCGTCAATTCGACTTCGTCGCCATGGTTGACCAGGTTCGGGAGGTGGGAACTGACCGTCCACGAGCCGGCGCCGATCACACCCAGCCGGAGCTTCGCCATGTGCCCGTGTCCCCTTTCGCGGTCGCCCCGCTGGGCGGATGCCGTTGACGGCGTCGATCGCCGACGGCTACGATGCCGTCGGGGTGGAAACGTTTGCTACGCTAGCGCACCCGACTCCGTTCCGCAACTCGATCCGGGCCTGGGTCCGGCCTCGCAAGCGTACTCACCAGCCGTCAGAAGCAGGTCCATCAGTCGTCCCGGAAGACACAGGAGGCCCGCCCGTGAGCAAGGTCGCAACCGTCGAGGCGATCCCGGTCAGCTATCCGGAACCCAACGACTTCAACGCACTCCGGCACCTGTGCCTGGTGAAGATCACGACCGACGATGGCGTTGTCGGGTGGGGCGAATCGATCACCCAGTTCCCGGAAGCCAACTTTGCGGCCAAAGCGATCATCGAGGGGATGGCCGCCCGCGTCGTGGGCAAGGATCCGCTCGACAACATCGCCATCTGGCACTCGCTCCGCGACCAGATGTTCTGGTACGGCTACAACGGTGGCATTGCTTCCTACGCCGTGGCCGCCATTGACATCGCGCTCTGGGACATCAAGGGCAAACTGCTCGGCGTGCCGGTGGTCCAGCTCCTCGGCGGAGCCGTCCACGAGAAGCTGCCCGCCGTTGCATCCAGCCACGCCCACTACGAGGACATCGGCCGGATGGTCGAGGAGGCTCAGGAGTGGGTCGCCCCCGGCTTGCACGGGCTCAAGGTGGGGCTCGGCAAGCGTGGCAACGCGCGCCTCGGCTACGAGCACGACCGCGACGTCGAGTACATGCGCCAGATGCGGGCGGGCCTGCCTGGCAAGTTGATCATGCTCGACTGCGGCTGGAACGTGAAATGGGACGTCATGACGGCCATCCGCCGCGTGCAGGCCTTCGAGGAGTACGACCTCCACTGGATCGAGGAGCCGCTCGGCGCCTGGGATCCCGAGGGCTACGCCAACCTGCGCAGCAAGACGACCTCGCTGATGGCCTATGGCGAGAAGGAGTGGAACGTCGAGGGCTTCGAGCGGATCCTGTCGGCCGGCACCGTCGATGTCGTGGGCATCGATCCAGGCCGCGCCGAGGGCATCACCGGCTTCAAGCGGGCCGTAGAGCGGATCGAGTTCTACCGTCGCCAGGCCAATGCCCATTGCTGGTCGTCGGCCATCGTCACGGCGGCGAGCCTGGCTATGAGTTTCAGTTCACCGGCATTCAAACTGATCGAGGTCAAGCCGCTCCGCAATCCCATGCAGCACGAGTTGGTCCCGGAACCCGTCGAACACGTGGACGGCTGGTTCTATCCGCCGACCAAGCCGGGCCTCGGGATCGAGGTGATCCAGGAGGTCGTGGATCACTACCGGAGCGAAAAGGTGCTCGGCTGATCCGACGGGTCGCATTGCGGCAGAGCAGCCAGGAACGGAGAACGAGATGAGCTGGAGTGTGGGTGCTGGCCTCGAGGGCAAGGGCATCATCGTCACGGGAGCCGCCGGGGGCATCGGCCGGGCCATCACGGCGGCGTTCGCCATGACCGGCGCAAAGGTGATGGCCGTTGATGTGGACCAGTCGAAGGTGGACGAGGTCGTCGCGGGTCTGGACGGGAGCGGCCACATCGGCGTGGCCGCAGATCTCACGGACATCGCCGGCCACGACGCGTTGATCGCCCGGGCACGAAAGGAACTCGGCAACCTGTACGTGCTGGCAAACCTCGCGGCCGTGCTCCGGCGCAAAGGATCGCTCAACGAGGTCACTGAGGAGGACTGGGACTTCCAGCATGACGTGAACCTCAAGGCGGCGTTCTTCCTGGCCCGGGCGGCGGGAACCGCCATGATCGACCAGGGGGTTGGTGGCCGGATCATCCTGTTCAGCTCGCAAGGCTGGTGGACCGGCGGCTTCGGTGGGTCCGTGGCCTATGCCGCCACGAAGGGCGGCGTGACATCCATGTGTCGGGGCCTCGCGCGGACCTATGGAGCACACAGGATCACTGTCAACTGCGTCTCGCCCGGCCAGGTGAACACGCCGATGCTGATGACCGGCCTCGCGCCAGACGTCTATGAAACCATGAAGAAGCAGACGCCCCTCGGCTACGTCGCGGAGCCGGCCGAAATGGCCGGCCCGGTGATCTTCCTTGCATCCGACCATGCGAGCTACATCACCGGCTCCACGATCAACGCCTCGGGCGGCTTCCTGATGTATTGAGCCGTGCCCACGATGCGCGTCGCCGAGTTGGCCGGTCCCGGGGCACCACTCAGGCTCGTCCGTCGGCAGGTGCCGGAGCCCGGGCCTGGTCAGGTCCGGGTGCGAGTCGAGGCCTGCGGCGTGTGCGGCTCCGATGTTTTTCTCCAGAAGGGTGGCTTCGGGGCCAAGGTCACCTGGCCGGTGGTCCCCGGCCACGAGGCTGCCGGCGTCGTCGACAGGCTCGGTGAGGGCGTCACGGAGTTCGCCGAAGGTGATCAGGTCGCGCTCTACTACATCAGTGTGCCGCCGGGCGACCCGTGGGCCGCCCGCGGGCGACCCAACATCAGCCCATCCGTGACCCGGATGGGCGTCGATGTGGACGGCGCCTTTGCCGATTACGTGATCCGGTCGGTCGAGACGCTCATTCGTCCCACGGCGCCCGTTCCGCCGGCCATCCTGGCGGTCCTGACCGATGCGGTCGCGACCCCGCTCCACGGTCTCAAGCGCGTCGCGCACCTCGCCGCCGGAGAAACGCTGGTCGTACTCGGCGTGGGTGGCCTGGGATCCAGCGCCGTGCAGCTCGGCAAGGCGTTCGGGGCGCGGGTCATCGCGGTGACCCGATCAGCGGCCAGGCTCGAGCTGGCACGCCGGCTGGGGGCCGACGAAGTGGTCCCTGCCGAGGACGGCGATCCGGTTCTCGCGGTGAAGGCGCTCACAGGTGGCCACGGGCCGGATGTCGTGATCCAGTGCGTCGGCTCGGCAGCCGTGGACGAGCAGGCGATCGCCATGGGCGGACCCGGCGGCCGGGTCGTCCTGATCGGGAGCAGCCTCGACTACTTCAAGGCACGGGCCGTGGACATCTTCTGGCGCGAACTCTCCGTCCTCGGGTCACGCGGCTTCATCCCCGACGACATCCGGGACGCGATCGATTTCTATCTCGACGGAACCCTGTCTGTGGACCATCTCGTGGAGAACGTGCGGCCGCTGGAGCAGGCCAACGAGGCGCTCGAGGACCTCAAGGCCGGACGCGGCTTCCGGACTGTCCTGACCACCTGATGTCAGGTCGTTTCATTGACCACGCACCGGCCGCCTAGTATCGTTTCCACTCTTGGCCCGACGTGCACTGCCGCGCAGCATCACGGCGGAACCTGGGTCAGCAAGGAGCACCATTGTCGATCCGACCCGCCGCGGCCGCAGACCCCGACCCGAGCGCCGGGGACGCAGTCGCCCTGAGCGAGATCCGCCGACGGTCCCTTCCGGATGAAGCCGGCGTCATCATCGCGCTCCTGGTCCTGGTGACCATCGTCGGATTGCTGCGCCCGAACTTCCTGCTCGTCACAACGCTCTTCCAGCAGCTGTCAGGTGCGGCGTTCATAGGTATTCTCGCCCTGGGCATGGTCTTCGTGGTTGCCATCCGCGACATCGATCTATCGGTTGGCTGGATGTTCAATTTCTCGGCCGTGATCGCCGCCAAGACCATGGTTGCCGGCTTTGACCCGTTTCTCGGAGCCATCGCCGGAATCACCTTCGGCGCCCTGCTCGGGTTGGTGAACGGCCTTCTGGCGGTCCGGCTTCGGATCCCGGTGATCATCATCACCCTTGGGACGTTTTCGGCGTTCCGGGGTCTGTCCCTCGTGGTCAACGAGTCCCGCGCGGTGGTTCCCCCCCAAAAGGAACACATCTTCTTCGCGCTGCTCCAGACCAAGATCTTCGGTCTGGTGCCGGTCGTTGCCATCGCCTTCGTGGTCCTGGCGATCCTCCTGCATCTGCTGTTGCACCACACCCGATTCGGTTATCGCGTCCAGGCGATGGGCTCGAACCCGGACGCAGCGCGACTCGCGGGCATCCCGGTGGATCGAACACGAATCCAGGTCATGGTGCTGATGGGTGCCGTCGCCGGTTTGACGGGTGCCATGTTCCTTGGCTTCCGTCAGGCGATTGATCCGGTCACCGGCGGTGACTATCTGCTTCCGGTGGTGGCCGCCGTGATCATCGGCGGTACGCCATTATCTGGCGGCCGGGGCACCATTCTCGGGGCCGTCGTCGGCGCCCTGATCATCCAGGTCATCACCACGGGGATTCTGTTCCTCGGTGTCGATGTGAAATGGAGCACGTTCGTGACTGGTGCCGTGATCATCATCGCGGTCGCCGTGGACCAGCTCGTCCGCCGAGGGCGCGAACGGCGCCAGCGGACCGTGACCGACGCCCTGTAGGGACCACTGACCGGACCAGCGTTCCGGACAGTGGTGGCACGCCGCCGGGAAGTCCCCGGTCGGTACAACCGGAAGATCGTCAAGGAGGAGTTGAACAGTGAACCGTCGTGCCTGGCTGGCATTGCCGGCCATCGTCGCCCTGGTCTTCGCCGCATGCGGCGGCGGGGCAGTGACACCTACAACGGCCCCGACCGATGTCGTGGCCAGCGTGGCCCCTGCCACAACGGTCCCATCCGTCGACCCGAATGCGACGCGGATCAAGCTTGGGTTCGTGACGCACGTCATCGGAAATCCGTTCATCCAACAGATCATCGACGGCGCGAATGCCGCCGCCAAGGATCTCAACGTCGACCTCCAGGTCACCGGCCCTGAAGGCGGCGACGCAGATGCCCAGCTGAAGGCCGTCCAAACCCTTGTGGCAGCTGGTGTCCAGGGCGTCGCGACTTCGGTCCCCGGCGAATCGATGGCCAGCGGGCTGAACGAGATCATCGCCTCGGGCGTGCCGATCGTCCAGTTCAACCTGCTCGTGACAAGCGTCAACGCGCCGTACGTCGGCGAGCGCTCGGTCGAGAGCGGACGCATCCTCGGGACGAAGGTGCTCGACAAGCTCGGCGGCACCGGCGCCACGGGCAAGGTCATCATCGGCAACTGCTTCCCCGGTTTCCCGGTCCTCGAGAACCGCTCCAGGGGCGTGCAGGAATCCCTGAAGAAGGCGGCCGGTATTACGATCGTCGGGCCGTTCGACGTCAAGGTTGCCGCCAACGAGAACTACGCCGCCTGGGAGGCGCTCCTCGCCGCCAACCCCGATGCCAAGGCCCTCGTTGGCCTGTGCGCCCCGGACATCGCGAGCCTCGGCAAGCTCCAGGCCGCGAACGCCGACAAGGCATTCGTTTCGGGCGGCTACGACCTGACCGTTGAGAATCTCGTGGAACTCAAGGCCGGCCATGCGTACGTTTCACTCGGCCAGACGCCGTTCATGCAGGGTTACCTGCCGATCAAGATGCTGGCCGACACGATCCGCAAGATCACGTCCGTAGACCTGTCCAAGGGCGGCTTCTTTGATGCCGGCACTGAACTCGTCACGGCCGACAGCGTCACGGAGCCGTACGGCCTTCCAGCGCTGACGTTCGCGCAGCTCGAGGAGATCGCGGCCTCGCCCGACAAGGCCCGCACCTACTACCAGCCCCTGGTAGACAACCAGATCGCCAACTGGTCGACCGGTCTCGAACCGATCGCGAACGAGTCCAAGTAGACAGGCGCTGACTCGCAGCGCAGGCGCCTCGTGACCAACGATCCGGGCGCCACGCAGCTCCCCGAGGACGAGACCGACTCGTCCTCGGGGGCAACCTCCGTCATCGAGGTTCTCGGACTGCGCAAGCAGTACGGCGGCATCGTTGCCCTTGACGGGGTCGATCTCGTCGTCCAACCCGGCACGATCCACGCCATCGTCGGCGAGAACGGTGCCGGGAAGTCCACACTGATGAAGGCGCTCGCGGGCGCTGTCCCCCCTGATTCCGGCGAGATCCGTGTACGCGGCCAAAGCGTCACCCTCGCCACCCCGATGGCCGCTCGTCGTCAGGGCATCGGGATCGTGTACCAGGAACTGAGCCTGTTCCCGGAGCGGTCGATCCTCGCCAACCTGTTTGTCGAGCAGGAGCCCACCAGATTTGGCCTCGTCGACCGTTCGGCGATGGCCGAACGCGCGCGACCGATCCTCGAGCGGGTCGGCCTGGACATCGATCCGTCCACTCCGGTCAACCGCCTCGGACTCGGGGAGCGGCAGCTTGTTGAGCTGAGTCGCCTCCTGATCGAGCGGCCCGAGGTTCTCATCCTCGACGAGCCGAACTCTGCGCTGAATGATCGGGAGACCGCGCGCTTGTTCGCGATCCTTCGCGAACTCTCGGCCGCAGGGCTCACGATCCTCTACGTGTCCCATCGGCTCGAAGAAGTATTCGCCATCGCCGACCGGATCACGGTGATGCGCAATGGACGGGCCGTGCTCGATCGACGGCGCGGGGGCACGTCGATGCCGGAGGTCGTGGAGGCCATGATCGGCGTTGCCCAGGACTCGCTCTTCCCGCCCCGGACCGCAGGACAGCCCGCAGGGGCGGCACTCGAGATCGTGGACCTACGTGTGACTGGTGAGCTCGACGGCGTATCGCTCACAGCGAAGCCCGGCGAGATCATCGGACTGGCCGGGCTGGAGGGCTCGGGGATTGCCGCCCTCCTGGGAGTTCTTTTCGGAACCCGCCAGATGGAGTCGGGCCGCATTCGGTTTCCTGACGGCAGCGGGGCGCCTCGAACCCCCACGGAAGCCGCACGTCGGAAGGTGAGCCTGGTGCCGGCCGACCGGCGTCGTGAGGGCCTCATGCTCGAGGCGTCCGTTGCCCGAAATGTCGCGCACGTCAAGGTCGGCGCCCTCCGATCCCGAACTCCGTGGCTCAGGCGACGCGATCTGGCTGATCCGGCCCGCCGACAGATCGCCAATCTGCAGATCAAGGCCACGGGCCCGGGCATGCTCGTCGGCCAGTTGTCCGGCGGCAACCAGCAAAAGGTTGTCATTGGCAAGTGGCTGGAGATTGCTCCCGACGTGCTGCTCCTCGACGATCCGACGCGCGGCGTCGACGTCGGCGCGAAGCGCGAGATCTACGTTCTGATGCGACGCCTCGCGGCCGAGGGCCGGATCATTCTGTTCCGCTCCACGGAGTTGCCCGAGCTGGCGGGGCTGGCCGATCGGATCGTCGTCTTCTATCGCGGCGGTGTTGCCGGTGAGGCGCTCGGCGGTGAACTGGACGATCGTACCTTGCTCCACGCGATCAATACCGGGATCCTGCCCGACGCCCGGATCCCGGCCCCGTCGATCTCTTCATCGTGAAAGGAGCACCCGATGATCCGTCGCGCGTTCACCATGCGCCTCAAGTCCGGCGGTCTGGCCGAGTACCGCCGCAACCACGACAACATCTGGGCCGAGCTGGTGGCGCAGATTGAGCGAGACGGGATCGCCCAGATCACCATCTTCGAGAAGGATCCCGTGCTCTTCCTGTACTCCGAGATCCGCGACGAGGAGGCCTGGGACCGGCTGTGGCATTCCGAGATCCACGACCGGTGGGGCGAAGTCATGAACCCGCTGATGGAATTCAACGCCGCCGGAATCGTCGATTCAAGCACCCTGAACGAGGTGTTCCACCTCGAGACCGGCGCGAAGGGCGGGTAGCACGATGGTCGATCAGGCCGGCAGAATTGCCGTGGTAACGGGAGGCGGCCGAGGACTCGGGCGCGGAGCGGCGCTTGGTCTCTCGGGACGCGGGGCCACCGTCGTGGCCGTGGCCCGGAACGAGTCGCAGCTCTCGGAGACCGTCCGTCTTGCAGCGGCGGCGGGCGGACGGGTTGTCGCGATGACGGCAGATGTGGCCGACGTCGACGCGGTCCTGGCCCTGGGCGATCGAGTGCGACGCGAGGTCGGTGTCCCGACAATCCTGGTGAACGCGGCCGGAGTCTTCGGGCCGATCGCCCTGATTCACGAGACAGATCCGCGCGATTGGGTTCGTACCGTGCTGGTCGACGGGATCGCTCCATACGTTACGGTGCGGGCATTCCTCGGCGGGATGCTCGAGGCCGGATGGGGCCGGATCGTCAACATCACGTCGGCAGCTTCACTCCACCCACCGGGCGCCCTCAACAGCGCGTATGGGACGGCCAAGGTGGCATTGAATCAGTTCACGCGCCATCTCGCCGCCGAGATCGAGGGCTCGGGCGTGACCGCCAATGTGATCCATCCGGGCGATGTCCGGACGGACATGTGGGCCGACATTCGTGACAAGGTCGCCACGATGGGATCCGTCGCCGACGGCTACCGGGCGTGGGTCCAGTGGGTGGATGAGACCGGCGGAGACCCGCCATCGAAGGCGATCGATCTCATCCTCAGCCTCACATCGGATGCAGGCGGGACGATCAACGGCACGTTCAACTGGATCGACCGTCCGCTCCAGGCACCGATCCCGAGTTGGGACAAGCCCAGCGATGCCCGCCCGTGGATTGCTGATCGATGACCCAAACGAGACTCCTTGCTCGGCAGATTGCCCGGGTCTGCAGACGGAATGGTGGGGTCACTGCGCCTCCGACTGGGCCGTGGGTGGTTTCATGGGTGTTCTTTCCGACCGACGAACGGCATTGATCAGGTCACGGGAGTAACACGATGGACCCTTCAGGTCAGCGCACGCTCGGCTCGACCGGCATCGAGGTCACGCAGCTTGGGCTGGGCGGCGCGTCGATCGGCGAGCTGTTCGTGCGCGTGCCAGAGCTGGACGCCTTCCAGACGATTCGCGCTGCCTGGGATGCCGGGGTCCGGTACTTCGACACGGCCCCGTGGTACGGACGCGGACTGTCCGAATTGCGAATCGGTGCAGGGCTGCGCGACGAGCCACGCGCCGCGTACGTCATCTCTTCAAAAATCGGGCGCTGGCTCCGGGCCCCGCGCAACCCGGCGGAATTCAGCGGCGCGCCGTGGCTGGGCGGGAGCCCCAACGAGGTCGTCTTCGACTACTCGTACGATGGGATCATGCGCGGCTTCGAGCAGAGCCAGCAGCGGCTCGGGATCACCCGCCTCGATATCGCCTGGATCCATGACCTCGATCATCTGTACCACGGGACGGGCGAGAAGCTGGACTTCCACTTCGGTCAGCTTGCCGGCTCCGGGTGGCGTGCGATCGATGAGCTCAAGTCCGCAGGACTGATCGGCTGTGTCGGCGCCGGGATCAACGATCGCGGACTGATGACCCGGTTCATGGATCTTGTGCCGGTCGAAGCGTTCCTGGTTGCCATGCCGTACACCCTCCTCGACCAGGAGGTCCTCGACGATGAGTTCCCGGCCGGTGAATCACGCGGGATTGGTTTCGTGATTGGTTCGCCGTTTGCCTCAGGCATCCTGGCCAAGGGCGACACGCCCGATGCGAAGTACGCCTATGCGCCGGCATCAAACGAGGTCCGGGAACGCGTCCGACGTATCTCGGCGGTCTGTGGGCGACACGGAGTCCCCATGGCCGCGGCCGCGCTGCAATTCCCGCTCGGGCACACGGCCGTGGCGGCGGTGATCCCGGGTGCCTCCAGCCCTGCCCAGCAGGAGCGCAGCGTCGCCATGTTCACGCATCCAATCCCCGTCGACCTGTGGGCCGAGCTCAAACACGAGGGCCTCGTCCGCGCCGATGCCCCGGTGCCAGCGTGAGGGATCGTGATGCGCCTGAACTCGTCCGGCCGCCAATCAGAATCGGCATCAAGACCTCCCAGCAGGACACCGACTGGCCGACACTCGACGCGGACTGGTCACGGATCGGTCGACATGACGTATTCGAGTCGGTCTGGCTGAACGACCATCTCAACAACACATACGACCCGATCGGCGGCGCGAGCCTCGAGGCGATCACGACGCTGGCTGCCCTCGCCCATCACGTTCCGGGCAAGTGGCTCGGTATTGGCGTCCTGTCGGCGACGTTCCGGCACCCGTCGGTATTGGCCAAACAACTGACGGTCCTCGACCACGTGACCGGCGGGCGGTTCATCGCGGGCCTCGGGGCGGGCTGGCACGAGCCGGAGCACACCCCGTTCGGCATCCCGTTCCCGCCGATTGTCGAGCGTTTCGACCGCCTGGAGTCGACGCTGGGCGTCCTCCGAGCGATGTTCTCCAACGACGCGCGTCAGATGCCCGGGGTCACTCGAGCAGACCCCTATGTGCCACTCGCGAACGCCACGAATGAACCGGGCACACTGACTCCCGGCGGCCCGGCGATCTGGCTCGGTGGCCAGAAGCGTCGCGGGATCGATCTGGCGGCTCGGTACGTCCAAGGCTGGATCATCCCGTTCGTGCTGCCCGACGGTCGAACGGACCGCGTCCCCTACTTCGCCGAGCGACGGACGATGCTGCTCGACCGGATGGGCGAGCTGAGACGCGACCCAACGGGCTTCGAGTTCGCGACGCAAATCCCGACGGGATCGAGCCCGGAGGCCTGGCGCGAGACACTCGACCTTGCCCACAGATTCGTTGCGGTTGGCGCCAACCACGTCATCCTGTCCATGCCCCCAGGCCTGGGACGCGATGGCGTCGACGCCATCGCGAGTGAGATCGCGACCCCGCTGCTGGCCGCCCAGCAATAGGGATCACGTCCCCTCGGCGGACCGCTGCCGGTCGCGGATCAACGACGCGGCCGGCGCCCTGCCGGCGGCCGGTAGTCATGCACCGCTCGCGTGGTCGACGGTCGGATTCGGCCTCCGGCGCAGGTGCAGAGGCCGCCACGCCCGCGACACGAACCCGACGCTGGCTGCGGGCGGCCCGGCGGGATCCCGCTCAAGATCCGGGAAGGCCACGAACAGCGACCGGATCGCGACGGTGGCCTCGAGGCGGGCGAGATGAGCACCGGCACAATGGCGCGGGCCGACGTTGAAAGCGAGATGGCTGAACAATCGCGCCCTCCCCGGATCGAAGGCCGAGGGTCGCTCCCAGCGCAGCGGATCGCGATTCGCGGCCGCATTGATCGCGATGACCCGATCCCCCGCCCCGATCTCCACGCCGTCAAGCACGACATCCGTGGTGGCACGCCGAGCGCGCAGATGCACGACCGTTGTGTGGCGCAACACCTCCTCGAGAAAGATTCGCCATGCCTCAGCGTCCGACAGCGACGTGGCACGCTGCCCGGGCGCGTGCAGGAACAGCAGGTGCACCGCGTTGCAGATGAGAAATGCGGTCGTCTCCGACCCACCCTCGAAGAGGAAGCGGGCGTTGTCCAGAACGTCCCGTTCGCCCCAATCCGGAAAGATGCCGCGGCCGGTCTCCCAGAGCAAACTGATGGCATCAGGTTCCGGGCGATCACGGCGAGCGCGAACCGTGTCGAGGAGGGCCGGCTCCAGGGCCTTCGTCGCCTCAATGGCGGCGGCACGAGCATCGGGATCCTCGCCGTACGTGTGACGCCAGGAGAGGACCGCTTCCAGCCAGCCCTTGGCCTGGTCGAGCGTCGCCGCATCGGAATCGGGCAGTCCGAGGACTCGGGCGACCACCGCGATCGGTAACAAGCGGGCGAATTCCGAGTACAGCTCGATGCGTTCACGCCCGGCCAACGCATTGAGCCGCTCGGCGACGATCGATCGCACGGCATCGGCCGTGTAGGCCTCGATGCCGTCCGGCCGCCATGCGTGAGCCATTGGTCGGTGCAGCGCATCGTGCTCGGCTCCGACAAGAGACCGGATATCCCGCCGACCGACGACTTCCGCCGCCCCGGGTAGCGTGCCGGTCGGCTCGGCGAAGAGCTCCTCGTGGCGTTCGACGAACGTGCAGCCGTCATGCGAGAGCACGAGCCAGGCGTTCATACCCGCATCCCAGACGACGTTTCCGACAGCGCGGATCTGCTCGTACGCCGGGTACGGGTCGGTATCTCGGAGATCCCCGATGGAGACGGGGGCCAGGGGCCGGCCTCGGTCACGCGAAGCCCCGCCACCGCCCGCTCCGGAGGCACGCCCGGCGCTTGAGGCGCCGCCAGCGCCAGAAGGCCCGCCACCGCCCGCGCCCGATCCGCCGCCGAGCCCGGACGCGGCGCCGGGCCCCGAAGCGGCGCGGTTCAAACGATCACCGCCTCGATCCCGAGATGACCGGCCACGGCCGCAACATCGCCGGCGAAGTCGCCGGGCGTCCCCGACGAGTGATGGTTGATGCCGGTGCTCGCCCAGCGCGCCCAGGCCTCCTCGACCGTTCCGTCGCGAAAGCGGAATGCGCCATTCACGGTTCCCGTCTCCGGGAACCGACGCGCCGTGAGGTCGCCGCGCGCCGCTACGAGCCGGAACCCACCCCGTGCGTCGGGGTGCGGGGTGAACCCGACGAGCGTTGCCGGGCCGGCCGCGGGTTCCAGCACCGCGCATACCCCGCAGCGCGGGTCCTTGCCGCAGAACCATCCGTTGCGTCGAAGTCGTGGTGTCTCGCCGGGTGCGAGCCAGGCCAGATCGTGCTCGCCGCTGTTGGCAATGACCACCTCGCCGGTCGCGTAATCGATCGCCTCGATCTCGTGGTAGACCGCAGCCCCGCCGAGGCGCTTCGTCACGAGCATGGCCACAGCCGTCAGAACATCGCCGGTACACGTCCACGGCACGCCCGCCGAGGTGGATCGACCGAGCGCCCAGCACGGCGCGATCCCGATGGGCTCGCCGAACCGAAACTGGGGGACGTGGCAGTTGAAGGCGCCAGCGTCGAGCCGGTGGTCCGCAACGAGATCCTCCAGGGCAAGTGCCGCGCGGAGCGAGCGGGCGAGCGATTCGCCCGCGTCCACGTCTTCTTCGAAGGTCCAGAGAGCCCGGACTTCGGCATCGAGCGACCGCACCCGCACCTCGTCCACGGCCCGATAGCGATCCACCACCTCATCGGGCGAGATCCGAACGATCTCGATGCCCGTTCCGGCTCGAAGTTCGTCATCGTCGACGTCGACATGGAGGTAGCCGTCGACCGGCAGCCCGACGCGGCCGAGACGAGCTTGTGAGATCCGCCTCGCCGCAGCGGCGGTTCGGATCGCGCGCCGGACCCGACCGATGGTCGCGTCGTCGGCCTGCCGGCCGAGGACCATCTCGAAGGATCGACCGCGCCGGCTGAGAACGTTGGAGAGCATCGGCGCACCGACCGTCGCACCCTGCGTCGTGATCCCGCCGTGATCGAAGGTGCCCTCCACCAGCCCGGATTCGTGCAGCGCCCAGATCACCACCGGGACGCCTGGCAGCGCCTCGAGGAGTGCGAGCGTGTACGCCGGGGGTGCGGCCATGGTTTGCACGACCAGCACGACTTCCGCGCCCGCACCGCTGAACGCGGGCGCGAGCGCTGCCGCCTCTGCGGCGGACGTGAAGTCCCCCACCCCGACCGGCAGAAACGCATCCTCGAGTGATTCAGCCACCCGACGCACGAGGGCAAGGCGGTCGGCCCGGAAGGTCGGGCCGGCCGTATGCTCCCAGAGCGTCCAGTACGGGTGGACAACGGCGATCCGCGGCCGGGTGTCGCGGTCGGTCGACGGTTGGGCCATCACGGGATCCCCGCGTAGCCCACGTCAGTCGTTGTGGTAGATCTCATCGGCCAGAAGGAGATTGCCGTCCTTGCCGGTGATCGTGGTGATGATCCCCGTGAATGCCTCTCCCCAGCGCCGATTGACATCCGTGACGCCGATGCGCCCGAAGACGGTCGGCATATCCGGGTAGAACTCCCCGTAGTAGACGACGTGTGGGCCGCGCCGGAAGCCGCCGTAGTTGCGGAACCCGGACTCGGCGATCGCCGCCATCATGTCTGGCCACGGGTTGGCATGAAGCCCGTCGTAGTCGGCCGCACGGTCAGGGTCGATGACGAGGCTGAAGCAGCCTCGGGTCATTGGTCCGGCGAGGGGCGGGCCATCGGCATGGAAGATCTTGTCGTAGCGGAGCAGGTTGCCATCACCGTCAGCGATCTCCGCGATGACATCCCGAAAGAAGTGGTTCCAGCGAGCATTGGCCGGCTTCGGACCGTGGACCCCGAAGGCCGTGGCAACGTCTGGATGGCACTCGCCGTAATACCAGACGTCGGTGCCTCGACGAAAGCCCGTGAAATTGTGTATCCCCGATTCCTGGATTTCCGCCACGAGCTCGGGCCAGATCTCCGCGTGGCGCTTGTCGTACTCCGCCTCGGTGCCCGGGAAGATGCGGATGTACATCAGGATGCGTTCCATCTTGGCCTCCTGGTGGACGGTTGGTGACGTTTCCAGTCCCGTCATCCTAGCAGCGCCGGAACGGCGAGGTGCCGGCCTAGATCAGCGCGGCGCGAGTACGACGAGCACGACCCCGCCGAACGCGATCAAGGCCCCGGTGATCAGGCCTGGTGAAGGCCTCCGGCCGTGCACGGCAGCGCCGTAGCCGAAGGCAAACAGCGGTCCGGTCGCGACGACCGTCTGCACGACGGCGGGGTTGCCACCCTGGACGCCCATCAGGATGAGCACGAGATGGATCGTGATCGCGAGCGCCCGAGGGGTCATCCGTGGGACCTCGCGCCACGGTATGTCACGCGGCGGGAAGAGGAACGCGCAAACGATCGCTGCCAGCGCCGTCCGCACGACATAGGCTTCAACGACGCCGGCGCCGTTGTCCGAGAGCAGCCGGGCAAAGACGGTGATCACCCCGGTCCCGATCGCTGCGATCAGAATCGAGAAGGCCGTTCGCCGCCGGCCGAGTGCCCCGAATGCGTCGCGAAGCGCGAAGAGCACGCCCGCCACCACGACCACGGCCGCGATCGCCTGCGCCGGCCCGACCGACCCTGGGATGAGCACGCCGGCGAGAACGGCTGCCGGCAGTGGCGCAACCGACTGGGCCGTTACTGTCGGCGCCGCGCCACCGTGGTCGTACATGTCCCAGATCGCGATCGACGAAGCGACCAGGGCGACGGTGGTCCCGATGTGGAGAGCGATGACGGTCGGCGTCCAGACCCAGCTGACAAACGGCGCAAATGGGAGCACCAGGAGGCAATTGAGGAGGAACAGCGGTCCCAGCAACTGGCGTGCCGGGAACTTCGCGGCGAGCTGCGTCGAGAGCACGGCGACGCCGACGTTCGCGAGCGCAGCACCGAGTCCGAAGGCAACTTCAGGTGGCACGTCAGAGGACCAGGCTCAGGGTCACGGCGATCACGACCAGGATGGACGCGCCGAGGATCCGCATGGGTGGACGCCGACGCGTCCGCCATGACTCCCAGCCAAGCACCAACAGCGGCGTCGCAGCCAGGGTCGTCTGGACCACGGCCGGGCTGCCCCGCTGGGCGGCCAGGATCAGGAGCACGAAATAGGCTGTGACGACCAGCGCCCGCCCGAACAGGCGCGGGGCGGCCTTGATCGGGATATCCCGTGGCGGGAACAACACGATGAAGACGATCGCGGCGAGCGTGGTCCGGACGACGTAGGTCTCAACGAGGCCGACGCCCTCATCTCCGATCAGCCGCGTGACGACGGTCAGCAACCCGTTACCGGTCGCTGCTGCGATGACCCGCAGCAGCGTGCCGCGGCGGCCGAGCGAGTCGAATGCGTTCGATAGAGCGGCGAGCACCGCCAGGCTGACCACGACCGCGGCGACCGCCTGGATCGGGCGGAACGCACCCGAGACGAGCAGCGCCGTCCCGATCGTGGCGGGGATCGGGCTGAGGGCTGCGGCGGTGGTTGTCGCCGACGCCGCGCCTGCGTCGAGCATGTCCCAGATCGCGATGGCGGTGATCGCCATGAGCCCGACCGAGACCAGGTGGAGAGCGATGATTGTGGGGCTCCAGCGCCAGACGGCGAACGGCGCCCAGGGCAACAGGACAAGGGCATTGCAGACGTACAGGACGCCGATCAACTGGCGGGCCGGCAATCGCGCCGTCAGGCCCTTGCTGATCACCGCCTGCGCCGCGTTTGCGAGCGTCGCAAGGACTGCGAGAAGGGCCGCGAGGCTCAGGTTCGGTCCCTCCAGTGTCACGCGGCCAGGTGCGACGTGCTAGGCTTCGCGGACCGGACTGCAAACGGTACCAGTATCGTCGCCGCGTTCCAAACTTCGGGAGGGTTCTCCGAATGGCGGACACACAGATCGCCTTCACCGAACTTCTGGGCCGGCGCGTCCGCATGGGGCCCTGGGAAGACCAGAAGATCTCCACCTACCGGAAGATCCGCGAGGCGCTCGACGAGGGCCGTTGGGACAACGCGGCCGAGTTGCAGGCCTACTTCATCGACGAGGCCAACGTCTGTTTCACGCTCTACCGGCAATGGATCGGCGACCTCAACGGGTACCTCAAGGACAAGTCCGTCGATGCCGCAACGATCGCCGGTCGCAACGATCAGGCCGTCCGTGTCGCCAAGCTGCCAGACGGCTCGCCGTGGCAGCCGCGCCGCCACTGGGACCGCTTCCTGACCGAGATGCAGCGAACCACAGCGGCGACGTACCGCGAGGATGTCGCGGAGAGCAAGCGGCTCCTGGACATCGCCAAGGAGACCTGGCGCCAATGCCACGACCGGGACGTGGACCACACCTACGCCCTGATGTCGCTCATCAAGGAGCAACTGGGCGAATCGGCGGTGCGGGACATGTACGACCGCGTGCTCCTGCCGCTGTTCGTTTGGCGGTACGAGAAGTTCGACATCGACAAGCACCCCTGGGACCAGGCCCTCGAGACCCTGATGCTCGTCGCCTGCGAGGCGATGCGCGGCCATCTCGTGGGCCCGGAACGGACCGGGGACATGGAACTCATTGAACTCGAGGATCGATTCGTGCTCCGGTTTGATCCATGCGGGTCTGGCGGTCGAACGCTCCGCGGCGACGAGATCGAAGGCACACCGCCACGGATGCAGCCGCCGTACAACTGGACCGTGTCAGAAGAGCCGCACACGTGGAACCACAACACGCCGGGGGTGTGCCTCTATTGCGCCCACTGCATCATCCTCATGGAGGAGATGCCCATCGACCGCTTCGGTTACCCGGTCCGGGTCATCGATCCACCCGTCTATGACGCCGAGCGGACGGCCAGCGGTGTCGCCCAGAAATGCCAATGGCAGATGTTCAAGGATCCGACCCAGGTTCCCGAGGAGTACTACGCGCGCGTCGGCCGGACGAAGCCGGCCGCCTTTGGCTCAAAGGCTCTTGGAGCGCGCGAGCTGCCGGTAATGAACGCCGGCCTTCCAGGCGCGGGCTGACGCCCGCCCACACCACATCATCCGGACACCGCTCAGCTCCTCCGAGCGGTGTCCGGATCTCGACCACGCTGACGTCGATGCCCGTCACGCCGATCGACCTGCACGCCCAGCCGCACTTCGACGGGGCTCGGGCGGGACTCTGCTCAATTCCAGGGTGTCGGGATCCGCAGGTCGGTCACCGAGATCAGGCCGGGCGGGGCAGCAACAACGAGGGGCAGGTAGTTGGCCAAGGCACCGGCGGTGGTCAATTGAGGATTGAACCCCGGATCAACGACGCCGCGAACGTTTGGAAGCCCATCGATCTCGTAGGCGTCCCGAGGGGTCAGTCCGATGCTGCCAAGATCGACGTGGCCGAGGAACTCGGCCGTGAACCATGGCTCGCCGTTGACGATGCCGGTGGTCCGCTGCAGGAGTCCGGCCGAGCGACCCGCCGGCACCACGAGCGCTGTCGTCTGGATTGCATCGAGGGCAAAGAGGGGCTCAATCGTTTCGCCGATGCGCTCGATCGAAACGCCGAATCGGCGCGCGAACGTTCGGATGGTGTGCGGAAACCCGATGTGACCGTGGATGACACGGTCGCGGACCTTGTCGACGAACTCGCCGAGCTCGAACCCGATCCCAAGGCGGCCAAGGACTGTCGCGCCGAAACCGGACAGGTCCACCACCCGACGAACCGTGATCCGGTCCACACGCCAGACCGCACCGGTCAGTGCCAGCCCCACGACCTCGTAGATGTAGCCCGGGTTGGCGCCCGCTCCGATCACCGTCACCCCACGTTCTCTGGCATGAGCGTCGATCCGCCCGGCGGCGACCGGATCCGTCTCCCAGGCGGAGGCCATCTCCTCGGCAGTGCAGACCACATTCATGCCAGCATCGATCCCGGCGTGGATGTCGGTCTCGACTTCGGCCAGGAAGGACGTGGTCGCAATCAGCAGGAGGTCGGCGGGTGTCGCAAGGGCCCGGGTTCGAGTCACCACGTGCGCCCCTGTCGGTTCGCCGTCGCTGAGCTCGCCGAGATCCCGCCCGAGGAGCGAGTCGTTGCGGCTATATCCGGCGACGATCCGGATGCTCGGCCGCTCGCGGCTGACTCGCACGAGGTTGCGGCCCACGCCGCCTACGCCACACAGGACGACGCGGATGGCGCTCATCGATTTCGTGCTGCCCGATTGAGCGTGCGTCGTTCGTGTCGTCGATCGTGGATTAGATCTTGTAGAACTTCTCGGCGTTTTGGTAGAGCATCTTCTCCTGGTCGCCTCGGCTGAACCCGGCCTCGCTGATGATCGCCCGGTAGGCGTCGGTCTGCTCGAGATAGGTCGCGAACAGGATGTCCACCGGCCAGTTGGTGCCGAACATGGAGCGATCCACCCCGAAAGCCTCGATACAGTGCATGACCCACGGGCGAATGGAGTCGATCGTCCACGTGTTGTCGACCATGCCGAAGCCGGAGATCTTGCAGGCGACGTTCTCGGCCTCGGCGAGCGAGGACATCTCCTTCTTCCACTGCGCGAAGTACTCGGCGTCGCGCTGGACCGGGAAGCCAGCATGACCCAGGATCACCTGGACGTTGGGGTTGGCCCGGGCGACATCCCGGCCGGAGATCAGCTTGCCGGGTGAAGCGTTGAGCTCGTAGGACAGCCCGCGGGCGCCCATCGCTGCATAACCACGCTTGAACGCGACGGTATCCGTGTCGTCCGGATGGGCCCTCACCCGAATACCGCGGACACGTGGCGAGGCGGCGAGATGCCGGTCCAGCTCGGCCTCGGCGCCGTCCTTTTCGATGTCACAAAACGCCACGATCGCGTTCGGGAAGCCGTACTGCTGCCCGACGGCCTCGAGCCATGCGGTCTCCTCGACCGGGTCAGGCCCCGCGTACGCGGCTTCGACGTGGACACTCTTGGTGACATTGGCCCCGTAGAACTCCTTGAAGAATCGGGCGGGTGCGCCGATCGTGGAGCGGATCATCTTGTAGTCGCCCAGCAGGCCGGTGTGACCCGCCCAGCCAGGCTCCGTCAGCCAGTCGTACTGGAATCGATCGAGCTCCCACAGATGATGGTGAGTCTCGATGAAAGGGATGCTGCGATCGATCGTTGCCACGTACCCGGACCTCCTGCATGACGGTGCGGCGACGGGCCGCCCCTGAACGTATGATCCAGACTGCAATCCTTACCAGAACCGTTGCGCGGCTGAGCTTCGACTCTAGAACCGAGCCATGCCGACGTCAAGAAGCGCCCCTGGAGGAACGGATGACAGACGCCCACCTCGCCTGGTCCGACGAACTTGGCAAGCGTGTGCGCACGGGTCCCTGGGCAGACCAGACCATCGGCACCGCGACAAAGATCCGCGAAGCCCTCGAGGACGCTGGCGACACCTTCGGGCTCAAGGCCGGGCGGCGTGAGACGTCGGCCCAGCTGGTCGACTACTTCATGGAAGAGGCCAAGGTCGTCTACGTCATCTACAAGGTCTGGACCGAGGGATTTCTCGACTGGCTGCGAGGCAAGGGCGTCGAGGAGGCCGACCTCAGTGCTGAGCTGGATCGCCTGGCGACCCTGATGGCCTGGCCGGACGGCACCCCGCTGGACGCGGCTGCTCGCTGGGAGGCACTGGGCGAGCGGGCCGGACGTCTCGCCAACGGCATCCGCGGCTACGACCTGTCCGTGACCGCCGGGACCGCCGAGATCGATGCGCTGGTCGAGGACTGGCGTCGCCTCCACGATCGCTACGCCGATGTGATGGCCGGCGTCCTGGCGTTCGTGGCGCGCCGGTTCGGGGAGGATGCCCTGGATCCGTGCTATCGCTTTGTCCTGGAGCCGTACATCCAGGAGCGCTACATGGTCTTCGACACCCGGCTCAAAGCCTACGAAGAGACGCTCGTCCGAAACCTGTACACAAGCCTCGAGGCGATGCGGGCCCATCTGGTGGGTCAGGGACGCAAGGGCAACATCGGTCTCCTGGAATTCGATGATCACTGGGAACTCAGCTTTGATCCCTGCGGGTCCGGTGGACGTCAGGTTCGCGGCGACGAGATCGAAGGCACTGGATCCCGGGTGCTGGCTCCCTATGAGTTCGGGGTAACCCAGGAGCCCCATCCGTGGTCCTGGAACGAGACCGGCGTGTGCTACTACTGTGCCCACTGCAACCTGACCCTGTCGACGCTTCCCGCCGAGCGTTGGGGCCACCCCGTCCGGACCGTTGATCCACCGCTCTGGCGGGGCCCGGATGCTCCGGAGACACGCCGGCAGTGCACCTGGAAGGTCTGGAAGTCCCTGGAAGCCATTCCCGAACATGAATACGAGCGGATCGGGCGGACGAAGCCACAGCTCCCAGTGATCCAGCCGGGCGAACCGAGCCGGCGATTCCCGGAAGGCATGGCCTGAGCGTCAGCCGGGGACGTGCTCCCGGAGCCAGACCACGCTTTGCTCGATCATCGCCAGCTCATCCACAGGACCGCCACCCAGTGAAGCGAGTTCAACGCAGACCGGTCCATCGAAGCTTGCGCGCTCGAGTATCGCGATGGTCTCGTCCAGCGGCGCGATCCCTTCGCCCAGCGCCACGCAGACAGGGCCGCCCCAGATCGCGGGGTCGCCCGGCCCGTGATCCTTGAGCTGCACCAGCAGCGTCAGCGGGGCCAGCGCCTTCGCGCCCTCGAGCATGTCGTCCCCGACCCGGATCAGATTGACATTGTCCAGGCAGACGCCAACGTTCGGGCGATCAACGCGGCCGAACAGGTCGAGGATATCGGCGACTCGCAGATCCCCATGATTCTCCAGGGCGAGCTTGACTCCGCGGGAACTCGCGTAGTCGGCGGCTCTGCGCATGGGGCCGACGAGGCGCTCCACGAGGACGTCGGCGGGCTCGTCGCCACGCGATGCAGGGCTGCCGGCGGTGATCCGGACAAACGGGTGACCGAGGCGCGCCGCGGCGTCGATCCACAGCCGAAGGTCGATCTCGGCGCCGTACTGACGACCCCCATCGAGGCCGTGGAACTGGCCCGCCGGCCAGGGGTGTCCCCACGAGAACCCCAGGCGCATCGGCTCGGCCGAACGAGTCAGGCCATCGTCAAAGGTTTCGGGTGCAGGCAGATAGCACGTCTCGAGGAAGAGGGCGTCCACCCCGAGGCCCCGCGCATGCGCGATCGCGGGCGCCGGCTCCAGGGGCCAGACATCCGGGTGCGCGACCTCCCCGGCGCGGAGCTCTCCATACCGCCGGTGATACGAATAGCTGTCGATCCCGACTTGCATCAGATCCTCACCACATCACCATCCCGCCGTCAACGTTGATGACCTGACCGGTCATGTACGCGGCCTCGTCCGAAAGCAGCCACGCCACGACACCGGCCATCTCCGAGGCCGGAGCGGTCCGACCCATGGGCACCGTCGTCAGGCGCGCCGCGGCCAGTTTCTCGACGCTGATGCCACGAGATGCGGAGACCTCGCGGAGGACCCGTGCCTGCATCGGCGTGTCGGTGATGCCCGGACTGATCGCATTCACGCGGATTGCACGGGGTGCGTAGGCTGTCGCGAAGGACCGTGTGATCTGTGAAATAGCGGCCTTCGTCGCCGCGTAGACGGCGGCCTCGGTGGTCGCCACGACCTTTGCCGATGGCGACGAGAAGTTCACGATCGCGCCGCCCGACGTCATTCGGGCGCCGAGCTGCTGGCACAGGAAGAACGTGGACTCGGCATTCGTGGCGAATACCTGCCGAAAGTCTTCGACGTCGACTTCGCTGATCGGCTTCAGCACGATGATTCCAGCCGCGTTGACGAGCCATCCGAGTGGAGTGGCCACCTCGAGCGCGAAGTCGTCGACTGCGGCTACGACTGCGGTCCGACCCTCGGGCGTGGACAGGTCGGCGACGACGGTCCGCGCACCGGCCGCCGCCAGGCCGGCGAGCCCGTCTTCACGCAGGTCGGTCACCAGAACCGCGTGCCTGCGCGATAGCAGCAATTCCGCGGTGGCCCGCCCGATCCCACTTGCTGCGCCCGAGACGACAGCCAATCGAGGCGTTCCTGCCGGTGTCGCCATCTCCACTCCATTCGTCCGCGCGTTGCCGCTGGGTCACCGGTATGGTAGCGTCCGGCTGGAAACGTAACCAGCACCAAGCGACAGCATGCCACCATGGAGGCTCGATAGATGATCCGGGTTGACGGTCTTGACGGCCGCGTGGCGGTGGTGACGGGCGCGGGGCGCGGTATCGGCAAGGCAATCGCAGAAATGCTGGCCGGCAACGGCGCGAAGGTGGCGGCGCTCGATCTCGAGGCACCGGATCACCCGGGTATCCTCGGCATCGCGTGCGACGTGAGCAACGAGGCCGCCGTGAATACCGCCTTCGATCGCGTCGAGGCCGAGCTTGGCACGACGAGCGTGCTCGTGCTCAATGCCGGCATCTTTCCGATCGTCTCGTTCGAGGAGACGACAACGGAGCTGTGGAATCGGACCCTGGCGATCAACCTGACGGGCGCATTCCTGGCGGCCCGACGGGCATTGCCCGGCATGCGAGCCCAGAAATACGGACGCGTGATCGGCATGGGATCGTCCGCCGGCAAGGCCGGAGGCGCCCGCTCCGTGGCCGCGTACGCGGCTTCAAAGGCGGGGTTGATGACGCTCATGAAGTCGATCGCCAACGAGTACGCCAAGGACGGGATCACGGCCAATGCCCTCGCCCCGGCGCTGATCGACACGGACATGATCGCGAACACCCGGGATCTCGTGAGCCGGATCCCCGTTGGCCGTTTCGGGCGCGTGGATGAAGTTGCCGCGCTGGTCACGTTCCTCGCGTCCGAACACGCCGGCTACATCACTGGTGAGGTGACAGACATCAACGGCGGATTCCTCGTCGACTAGGGAGCCGGCCATGCGGGATGCGCAGCACGCCGGAATCGAGGTTCGACTCGATCGCCTCCATCCTGACGAGATCGAGGCCGCGCTCGACCGTGCGCCGGTGGCGTGGATCCCGCTCGGGGCGCTTGAATTTCATGCTCCACATCTCCCCAACGGTACTGACGGAATCACCGGCGAGGCAGTCCTCGTCTCGGCGGCACGTCGTCTCGGCGGAATCGTGCTGCCGTGGTCGTACCTCACCATCGGGACCCTCGCGCTGCCCTGGTCGTTCGGTTTCGATCCGGGGTTGGTAGCCGAGGCCCTCCGGCAGACGCTCCGCCAGCTGCCGGCCTTCGGAGTACGGCAGGCGGTGATCCATACCGGCCATGGGCCCCTGGATTTGAACCACCTGATCAAGCGAGTCTGCCGCGAGGTGGAGGCGGAGGGAATCGGCCTGCGCGCCATGGGGCTGTGCTACCTGGAGCTTAATGCGGCCCTCGGCACCGGACTCGGAACGGACTGGCCGGTCACGGTCGATCACGGGTCGACGATGGAGACATCCTGGGTGGCCGCGCTCGATCCCGAAATGGTCCACTTGGAGCGTCTGCCAAACGACCGTGACGCCGCCATCGTCGGCGTCTATGGCCCGAACCCGCGGTTCACGGTGGACGCGGCAACGGGCGCGGCACAGATCGAGGCCGCGGCCACCCTTCTCGCCGAGCGCGTGGCCGGGTCATTGCGTGGCGAGACCATCGATCCGCTGGCCGATCTCCGAACCTTCGTGGAACGTTACTGGCCGGAGCGGTTGGTCCTCGGCGGCCGGGCTGGCGGCCGCTGGGGCCACGACGGCGGCGGCAAGCGCGACGGCGGCAAGCGCGACGGCGGCGCCATCCTGATCACCAACCCGGCTCCGGTATCGCGCTACCTGTCCGGGTGCCGGCTCCGCCTCGACGGCGCGATCCTCCCGGCGGAGGCGCTGACGCTGGTGAACCCGACTCCCGGCGAGACCGGCATCCCGTTCCCGGTGGCGACGCTGGGCCCCGAGCACGGGTTCTATGTCCGACGGCTCCAGACCGCGGAGCTGCGTCTTCCCGCCCGGGTCGCTCCCGGATTGCACCGCGTGGAGCTGACGCTGGAGCTGGCGGGCGTCACCGAAGCGGTCTGGGTCGAGACGGTCGACTTCTCGTGAATGCACCGAGCCCGCCAGGTCGCGGTCCCGGCGTGAGCGGCGGCGCCGAAGTGATCGGCGAGCCCCTCTTGAACGGCGGCCCCGGCACGACCGGCGGCCCCGGCACGACCGGCGGCTCCGCGCTCGACCAGCGGCTGACCCGGCTGTCGCCGAACCTGTGGTGGTTCCGTGACACCTGCAACGTCTACCTCTGGACATCCGGCGAACGGGGCCTGCTGATCGACTTCGGGTCGGGCGGCATCCTCGACGTCCTCGGCTCCACCGGCGTTCGCGAGATCGAGGCGATCGTCCACACGCACCATCACCGCGACCAGTGCGGCGGTGACGATCGCGCTGTCGACATGGGCATCCCGCTCTGGGTGCCCGCTCGCGAGCGCGCACTCTTCGAATCGACCGAGGCGTTCTGGCGGCTGCGCAGGACCTACGACAGCTACGAAGCATCGAGCATCGGCTTCACCCGGACATCATCCGTGCCGGTGGCCCGTGGCCTGGCGGACCACGAGCGAGTCGCCTGGTCGGGCGGCTCGTTCGAGGTGGTCCCCACGCCGGGTCACACGAAGGGCTCGATCAGCATCCTCGCCGACGTGGACGGCGCTCGCATCGCCCTCACCGGGGACCTGATTGCCGGGCACGGTCGCGTACCGACCCTGCACGATCTGCAGTGGCAGTACGGCATGCCGGACGCGGTCGGGGCCGCGCTCCATTCGGCTACCGCGCTGGCGAAGCGCGATCCCCACAGCATCCTCCCTTCGCACGGGCTGCCAATCGCCGAGGGAGGCGCGGCGCTCCGTACCCTCGCCGGGAACCTGCGCCATCTCGCCCGGTTGCTCGGGGAGATCCGGCGCAACCGCCTGTGGACGACCTGGCCGAGCAGCGTGGACCAGCCCCTGACCCACGTGCTGCCCCACCTCTGGGCGAACACGCACAGCCTCGCCAACACCTACGCCCTGATCGACGACGCCGGCGCGGCGCTGATCCTCGACTACGGGTTCCCGTCCTGGGATCACTTCTACGCCGACCAGCGGTTCGTGGCCCACACCCTCGATGAGTTCCGGGCCGAGAGCGGGCTGCGGTCGGTGACGGCGGCCATTCCCAGCCACTACCACGACGACCACCTCGCCGGGGTGCCATGGCTCCAGCGTGAGCACGGGGCCGAGGCATGGATCCACAGCTCGTTTGCCGATATCGTGGCCGAGCCGGCGCGCTACGACCTCCCATGCCTCCTGCCCGACCCGATCCGGGTGGACCGGGTCCTCAAGGACGGCGACATGGTGGAGCATGCCGGCGCCCGCCTCGAGGCGTTTCACATGCCCGGTCACACGATGTTCGCGCTTGGACTGGGCGGTACCCTGGACGGGGTCCGGGTCGCGTACACCGGGGACAACCTGCTCGCGGGGACGCTCAGCCCGCTCCGAGCCGCCGCGCCTATCTACCGCAACGTTCTGCTTCGAGATTCGATCCGGGTGGGCGTGGAACACCTGCTGGCGTACGAGCCCGAGCTGCTGCTCACGGGGCATACCGGTGCCCTCGAGGTCACGAGGCACGACCTGGACGACTTCCTGGCCTGGGCGCGAGAACTCGAGCTCGTGGTCGGGCGTCTGGCACCGGTTCCCGGCTTCGAGAACGAGGCGCTTGATCCCTACGTCGCCCGGTTCGACCCGTACCGGGCCTCCGTCGTCGCCGGCGGGCGGCACGAGACACGGGTCATCGTGCGGAACCACGGGCCGGTGCCGCGTGAGGCGAGGGTTCGCCTGCGCCTGCCCGCGGGATGGCGCGCGAGGCCCCTCGAGGCCTCGGCCTTGATTCCCGGGGACGGCGGCGAGGCTGCACTCGTCTTCACGATCGACGTGCCTTCCGCGGCGATCCCGGGCCGGATCGTGATGACCGCCGACCTGACGCTCGGCGACACCCCGCGCGGTGAACTCGCGGAAACGCTCCTGGAGGTCCTCAGCGCATGACCCAGTACGACCTCATCGTGGTGGGAGGGACGGTCATCGATCCCGCGAGCAGTTTGCACGATCGGCGCGATATCGGCGTCGTCGCCGGACGCATCGTGGACGTCCTCCCGCACATCCCCGGAACCGCGGGGAACGAGGTTATCGAGGCCACGGGGCAGTTTGTCGTGCCGGGGCTCGTGGATCTCCATGTCCACGTCTACCCGGGTGTCGCCGACCTGTCCATTGAGGCCGACCCGTCCAACCTCGGTCGAGGGGCGACCACCGTCGTGGACGCGGGTTCGGCCGGCGCCAACACGTTCCCGGGCTTCCGGCGGGGGGTCGTGGAGGCGAGCCGCGGGCGCATTCTCGCCTACCTGAACATCAGCGCGACCGGCCAGATCGATCCCTTCCTGGGCGAGCTGCATGACCTCCGATTCGCCGACCCTGAGCGGGCGGCGCGGGTCGCTCTTGCCAACCCCGATGTCATCGTCGGGTTCAAGGTGCGGCTGTCCGAGATGCTCGCCGGACACAACGGCGTGGCCGGGCTGGAGCGGGCAGTCGAAGCCGGGCGGACGACAAATCTGCCGGTGATGGTCCACATCGGGGGCATGGCGTTCGACATCGAGGAGGTCTTTGCGCGGGTCCGGCCGGGCGATGTGATCACGCATGCCTACACAGGCTGGCGTCCGGGGGCGATCGTGACCGACGCTGGCCGCGTCGTGGCGGGCGCCCGGGAGGCGCGTGCGCGAGGTGTCCTGTTCGATATCGGCCATGGGGCTGGGAGCTTCACCTGGGCGGTCGCCGAGGCGGCCCTTGCGGACGACTTCCGCCCCGACACGATCAGCTCCGATCTGCACCGGTTCAACGTCGCCGGCCCGGTCCACGATCTGGCCACGACACTGTCCAAGTTCATGCTTCTCGGGTTGACCCTGGACGAGGTCATCGCGATGGCCACGGTCGCGCCGGCCAAGGCCCTCGGGGCGGCATGGTCGGGGCTCGGGACGCTCGGGATCGGCGCCGCGGCGGACATCACGGTCCTCCGCCTGGAGGAGGGGCGGTTCGCGCTGACGGATTCAGCGGGCGTCGCCCGTGAGGCCCGCCGGCAGCTGGTCCCAACCGCCGTGGTCCGGGGTGGCACGCGTGAGCCGATCGCGCCGCTGATGACGGAGCCGCCGCGCGGGATCGCCCCTGACCAGTAGCTACGGACGCCCGACGGACGCCACCTGACCGGATGCGGCGCTCCGATACATTCCGTCGAGGATCTCGACCACGCGGGCGCCGAGCTCGGCAGGCGAGGGGTTCTCAGTCGTTCGGCCAAGAGCCAGGTCCACGATCCGGTCGGTGACGCGGTCAAAGGACCAGCGCACGTCTTCGGGGCTCAGGTCCATCGTGCGCTCCTCCGCTGCAGTGCTCCGGACGACTCGCGGCGCGTCCATGTCGAGGACCACCTGGCCGCGGCTGCCGGTGATGCGAATGATCAGCTGGTGCCGGTTCCCGAACGTTCCGAGCGGGAGGGCGGCCCCGCCGATCGACCCGATTGCACCGCCCTCGAAGCGGACCGCGATGGCGTCGTGCAGCTCGACGCGAGCGCCCGGGCCGTGGGTGAAGGCGGCCACCTGAGATGCCCGCAAGCCGGGAAGGAGACGCATGACGATGCCGAGGGCGTGCGTGAGTTGCCCCTGTCCATAGCCGCCGCCCGAAACTGCCGCGTCGTTCCAGGTCTCGCTGCGCGGGAGCGGCACGGGCGCGTCGCCAAGGTACGTGGTCCCGGCGGTCAGCAGGTCCCGCACGATCGTCGCCATCTGCACGTCCACGTGCTCGATCTCGCC
>JAYTWS010000006.1:0-22834 GCA_043743315.1 Chloroflexota bacterium
TGGAGCCGACACTCGGATTTGAACCGAGGACCTGCTGTTTACGAAACAGCTGCTCTACCGCTGAGCTATGTCGGCGTGGATGAAGAATAGCCCATGCTCGAAGACATCAGCTATTCGCTCGGTTGGGATCGCGCTCAGGGATCCTGCTCACCGCGCTAGCCGCGCTCGAATAGCCGATACGCGTCACAGCTAGCTCCCGGTGGCCAAGTGTATGCCACGACGATGGTAAAACAGCCGTTCTCTCAAAAGTCGACCTGGGCAACTGGGATGACAAGTGTCTGCGCGCCCCGCGGAGTCAGTGCTCGGGTGGCGACAGACACGCGAAACGCGCCCCCGGTCGATCGCCGAGGGCGTGATCTGCGAATTTGCGCTCGATCCCCAGGGCTACCTATGGCGCCAGGGCATCCCACAGGATTGCGGCTCGCGCCGGATCCGTCCCATCGAAGATGTTCGATGACGCATCGCCGAAGGTGTAGCCGAAGACGGTCTCGTCGTTCGAGAGGCGTAGGCCGACATCGAGGATGGTGTTCCTGAGCTTCATCACATGCAGATAGGAGCCATGGGCCCGCTCGACGTCGCTTCCGACATCACCCGGGATGACGAAGTACTCCTGCCCCGGTCAAGTCCCAGGACAAGTTGATCACTGGGCGCGAGGACGGCGCGCAGTTACATCGCGTCGCTCGATCTCTAGATTCCCGAGCGTGCGGCGGCACGACGACGAAGATTGTAGTGATGGTTCTTCGCTGGCAGCAACGGGACGGTGCGCCGGGCTCATGTCCGCCTCCGGAGGAGCGGACGGACGGGCGTGAGTTCCGGCGCGGTAACGGCGTGGTATCTACTTCCGTCCTCGGCGGCTCCGCCGGTCTGTCGAGCGAGTGGGCGTGATTTCAGGGCCAACGCCCGGGAGGCACGAATCCCTTCCAGAGCCCTCGTGTCGGCCGAATTGAGGCGACACGCTCAGTCCGGCGGGCCCCAGTCCGGCGAGCTGCCTCCTTGGAGATTACTGGTCACGGGCAGCAGGTTGGTTCCATCGATCCTGGCGATGAAGATGGAGCCATTGCCGTTGGCCCCGGGCTTGCCGAACACGATCCATTGGCCGTCCGGTGACAACCCGACCTTGTGGCTGATCCCGGTGTCAACAAATCTCGTCACCTGGGTGAGGCCAGTGCCATCGGGTCGGATCGTGAAGAAGTTTCCCTTGCCCGACTCCTCGTCGGCGACGGCCCGGAAGACGATGAGGTCCGATCCGGTGGACCAGTCGGGCGTTCCGTTTGCTCCGAGCGACCACGGCGTGAGCTGGCACAGCCCCGTGCCGTCGACGCTGATCATGAACAGGGCACGGCCGCCCGGAACCGGCATGGACGAGGCGACATTGGTGACTGCGAAGACGATCCTTCTGCCGTCGGGCGACCACGCCTGCCCGCCCTCGCTTCCGAAGTTCGGAGGAAGATGGGTGATCGCGTGCGGATGCTGTCCGTCGGCGTCCATGGCCCACAGGTCGGAATGGAGGACCACCCAGCTCCAGATACCTTCGGAGTGGCTATACGCGATCATCGATCCATCGGGCGATAAGGAGCCGGACTCGTCCCAGCCGGCGACCTGATCGACGCTTGCGGGGAGCCCCGGCGTCAGAGTCACCATGCCCGTACCGTCCGACGCGATCATCGCCAACTGGCGCGCATCACGATCGGTCTCGCGGTCCGTGTTGTGGGTGAAGACCAAATGGCTGCCGTCCGGCGACCAGTTCGGCTCGTGGTCGTAAACGTTCGTCTGAGAGGCCGTGACCTGACGCTCGTGGGTGCCGTTGACGTCGATGATGAACACGGCCGCGGCCCGATCCGAGTCCTGGGCATAGCGACGAAACACGATCCGGCCCTGCGGAGGCACAACGGCCGCAGAGGATCCGGTCGACGGGGGGGCTGGCGTCCCCAGCAGACCCGCCGGCCCGCACATCGAGACCGCCGCTGGGGACGGATCGATCGTTGTGACCTCCGATGGCGCCGCCAGCGAGGGCGTCGTCGACCGGGCGCTCGGAGTTGCCTGCGTGGCACCGCCGCAGGCGACTACGACGAGTGTCGCGACGACACTGATCCAGAGCCTGCTCATCACTGCACTCCTGCGCAGGCTCAGAGCGGTTCTCATGGCTGGACGGTGAACCAGGCGGCCTCGAAGCCCCCGGCTTGGGCCGGGAGGTCGCCTGGGTTCGGGTTGACATCGCTGATGATCCGGAGGTACAGCTTCGGGCCATCCCATCGGATGCCGAAGGTGATCGCGCCGAATCCATCGTCGGCGACCATCGTCTTGGAGCCGGTGAACGAGAAGGTCCCTCGCCAGCCGATGGACCCTCCCCGATCGAGGTACGTCAGGGTCCCGGCATGGAGCCGAATCGTCAGGACTTGTTTCCCGTCTGGGTTGTCTGACGTCCATTCGAGCATCTGGTGGTCGATCAGGTCCTGGCTGATCTTGTGGGCGACGAGGGCAGCCTTCACGAGGTCGTAGGTCATGGTCGGGGTGGCATACGTCCCGTCGGCGATGGGCGCCGGGATCGATGAGGCGGCTGATGTGGACTCGAGGACAAATGGAGCGGAGTTGTAGAAGTAGACCGTCACTGCCTTGTCATGCGCTGTCCCTGGATCTGCGGGAGCCGGGGCCCAGTGGAGCATCAGTGTCGTGCCGGCCAGGCTGAATCGAATCGGGAGCACAGTCGTCGCGTCCGGCATGTAGTCGATGGTGTCCGAGCCGCCGAACGTGTAACGCCCCTTGTCGCAGAGGTCCTGAGGCGAGCCGTCGAATGAGCAGAACAGATCCATCCGCCCGCTCGCAAATCGGATCGCGAACACGGCCGTCTGGCCCGGATCCGCTCCCACCGCTGCCCACGGCAGGCCCGCGGCGGCGACGCTCGCCTTGAGCGCCGCCAGGTCGATCGAGGCGGTTCGGTAGGTGCCATCCGGGATGGCACCCAGATCGGCTGACGGTGCGACGGACACTGGAATGGAGGATGACGGGGCGGGCGACTCGGCGGAACGAGGAGAAGGACTGCCGCCGGTCCTTGAGGAGCACGCCGCGAGAAGGACAGCCGCGATGAGCACGCCGCCCCGCCTGACTACTGCGTCAGGGCGGCGCATAGCACTGCCTCCCGAGCGGGGTCGGTGCCGTCGAACAGGAAGGCATCGGGAGTTCCGAATTCGTGTCCGTTGCGGATATCGCCAGGCGACAGCTGGAATCCAGTATCGAGGATCGTGCTTCCGACACTCTTGACGTGGAGGAAGCTGCCGTGCGCTTGCTCCACGTCGCTCGATAGGTCGCCTGGGACGACGAAATGCTCGTGCCAGCCATCATCAGCGCTGATCGTGAGCGCAGGACCTGCGCCGACCGGCGACAAAGTCCAGCTACCGTCGATCTTCTCGACGGCGTTGCGTTCGACCAAGAGCTTGTCGAGGTTGTAGTAGCGGACGGACTTCCCGACCCGAGTGGCGCTCTCGTACAGAGTGCCGCACGGCAGCTCGAGAATCGGGACGTTTGCCCAACTGTCCGTGGTGCTGGTGTCGCAGCTGATCCGCTCGCCCTCCAGGACGCAGACTCGGAATGCCTTGAGCGGCGGCGTGAGGCTGGTCGGATCGACCTGTACGCGCGCCGCCGACGCCATCCCGGCGGTGCCGAGCAGCGCAATAGCCAGCGTGGTGGCGGCCAGGACCAGCCGCCACGTTCGGTGCGCGGTTGTCGGAATCTGGTTCACGGGTGGCTCCTCCAGTAGTGGCATCGCACTCGCGGGCCCTGGGCAAGGTTCGGACCCCGGCGGTGCGGGGTCATCAGGGAGGACCGCACTTTCTGGGACAGTCCACCTGTGGCTGGCCACAGTTCACGTTCGGGCATCGGCTTGCTCACTGGACGCTGCCGACCTCCGCTGAGGAGCACTCGTGCTAGCCACGATGTAGGGTCCGCACGTGGTGGAGGACAATCGCTTCGTGCGCCGGACCGTGCTGATCGTCGACGACCATGAGGGTTTCAGGGCATCGGTCCGCGCCCTGCTCGATGCCGAGGGCTTCGAGGTCGTCGGCGAAGCGGCCGACGGGCTGAGCACGATCGAGGCGGTCGCGCTACTCCGTCCCGACATCGTCCTGCTCGACATCCAGCTGCCCGGCCTCGATGGCCTGGCGGTGGCGGAGCAACTCGCGGCAGGCCTGGATCCCCCCGCCATCGTGCTCACGTCGAGCCGAGATGCGGCCGCCTACGGGCTTCGTCTCCGGGAAACCTCTGCGCGCGGCTTCATCCCGAAGAGTGGGCTCTCGGGCGAGGCACTCGTCGCGCTCGTCGGTTGAGTGGTCGATGGGAGCGAGGTTCCGCCTGGTCCTCATTCCCGCCGGAGTGGCACTCGGCCTCGCAGCGGAGTCAGTCCAGTTCGGGCTGAACGATCCGGCGCACTGGATCCCTGATCTCGCCGTCGGTTGGGTCTTCATCGCCTGCGGGCTGATCGTCTCGGATCGCCGGACGGGCAACCGCTCCGGGCCGCTCATGGCGGCGATCGGCTTTGCCTGGTTTCTTGGAAACTTCAGCCACACCGGCGTGGTCGCGATCGACTGGGCATCGGCCCACGTCGCGTACCTGTACCTGGGCCCCTTGGGTCACCTCCTGCTCGCCTATCCATCGGGGCAGACTTCCGCGCGGCTCGCTCGCATGGCGGTTGCGGTTGGCTACATCGCGTCAATCGCGGCGCTCTGGCGGAGCGAAATCGCTACGCTTGTCCTGGCCGCTCTCATGGTTGCCATCAGCGCTCGCGGATACCTCAGGTCCGTTGGCCGTTTTCGCCGGGCGCGGCTGCTGGCGCTCTGGGCGACGATCGCCCTGAGCGCCGTCCTCGCGGGATATGCGGCATTTCGTCTGATGCTGCCGCCAGCGTCGCTCAGCGGACCGTTCGTCCTGGCGTACCAGGGGACGCTCATCGCCATCGCGGTCGGCCTTCTCGTCGGCTTGCTCTCGGCTTCGTGGGAGCGGTCCGCCGTCACCGACCTGGTGGTCGAGCTCGGTGAAGCTCGGACCGGCTCGCTACGTGCTGCCCTCGCCCAAGCTCTCGCCGACCCGAGCCTGGAGATCGGCTACTGGATTCCCGAGGTGGGAGCGTTCGTCGACCCCGAAGGTCGACGGATCGCAACTCCGGAGGCGGGGTCGGAGCGATCCACAACGATGATCGCGCATGACCACGGGCCGCTGGCGATGCTCGTCCATGACCCAGCCGTGCTCGACGACCCGGGGCTGTCGGATGCGGTCGCATCGGCGACGCACCTCGCGGCCTCGAACGACCAGCTTCACGCCGAGGTCCGCCTCGGGCTCGCCGAGTTGCGGGAGTCGCGCCACCGCATTCTGGATGCCGGCGACGACGAGCGACTCCGGTTGGAGCGTCGCCTTCGGGATGGCGCGGAGCGACGCCTGACCGGGCTGGCCGTCTCCATCGACCGAGCTCGCAGTGCCGGGGGTGGCATGGCCCCGGCGACGGTCGCGAAGATCAGTCGAGCCCGGGTTCAGCTCGACGGCACCCTTGACGAGTTGCGGGAGCTCGGGCGAGGTCTCCATCCGCGGGTCCTCTCAGAGCTCGGGCTCGCGGGAGCCCTCGCCGCGCTGGTCGACCGAAGTCCTATTCACGTCGACCTCGCCGTCCCGGCTTACAGACTGCCCTCACGGATCGAGGCCGCGGTCTACTTCCTCTGCTCAGAGGGGCTCGCCAACGTGGCGAAGCATGCCGCCGCGACGCGCGTCGCGATCTCCGTGGAGGTTCAGGACGACGCCCTTCGGCTCGTCATCCGAGACGACGGCGTGGGCGGAGCCAACCTCGGTCGAGGGTCAGGGCTGCGAGGCCTCGCCGACCGCGTCGAAGTGCTCGGAGGCAGATTCCACTTCGACAGCCCCGTTGGCGGTGGGACGCGGTTGGCGTGCGAGATCCCATTGGGCAAGAACCTCAATTCGAGCGCGTGAACGGGAAGCTCCCGTACAGCGTCGGACCGATTGGTGGTCCGCAATCGCCGGAACAGACAACGTGCACCAAATGAAGGCTGAGGGTGGTACCGCTCACGACATAGCCGTAGGTTTCGATGTTGCCGGTAATGAGGTCGAACGTCCCGTCCGGCCCCACCTTGTAGGTGCCTTGGTTCGCCACGACCGGATCGTGCCCATCGACGCTCTCTTGCTCAGTGAAATGGCCATGATCGAAGGTCAGAATCTCCTGTCCGTAGTGGTCGACCCCGCTGACGGGTGCGTACAGGTGCGCATCCTTCTCCGAAAACCCGGCGGTGATGAACGCCTTCACCCACTCGGCCTGCGTCAGTTGGGCCGTCGTCCAGGTGCCGCTGAGCGCATCCGTTGGAAGCTCCCCTGTCGCCTTCGGGCCACACCCGGCCGGGATCGCCGGGGGTGTGTCGGTCAGGGTTGATGGCTTGAGCGAGTTGACTCGAGCGATGACCAATTTCGTCTCGGCGTTCTGCTCGAGCTGGGAGTAGACGGGGGCGACAGCCGCGCGGAGCGCCGCGATCTCGACGTCCGAGGCGCTCGACAGCTGGGCGCCCGCTTGGCAGAGGGTGGCGAGCTGGCCAGCATCCTCGCGCACCATGGAGCTGGAGAGCACGTCGCGAGCGGCCTGCTGGAGCCAGCCCCGCTCCGTGTCACTCAGGCGCGCGACGACCGCGGGATTGCCGATCAGGACCTGCATGCCGGGCCACAGATTGACGTTGATCGTCACGTACGGCGCGAGCTGCTCTGACGCATTGATGCCGTACGCATTCAGGCCGGTCGAGAAGCCCTGGATGGCGCCGCTTCGGAGGCCATCGTCGCGCGCCGGGCTCGAGCTGTCCGTGGGCACGCCGCCCAGCGCTTCGATGGTTGCCGCCTGGGTATCGGAGTCGTAGGTCTCGAACGTAGCGGCATGCCAGTCCGCCAGCGCGACAAGGGGATGCTTCGTCGCAAACGGCTTCATGGGACCTTGGCCGGGAAGGATCGCAAGACCGATGACGCCGGCCGAGGCCGTGTCCGCCAGGATCGTCGCCGGGATATCGCTCCGTAGGACGGCATCTTCGAGCGCCGGGCTGTCGATCAGCATCGGGGCGAGCAACGCTCGGAATCCGGCTCCTAGGCCGTCGAACCCGCGGTACCCGACCGTCGTAAGGTCGGCCTTGCCGGCCGCGATGTACGCGACGGCGCTGAGCTCCGAGCCGGGTGGGCTCGCAACGACGTCGATTCGCAGCTTGCCGCCCGAGAGGTCACTGACCTTTTGAATGAACTCGTCAAGGGAAGGCTTGTAGGGCGCTCCGCCTCCGGCGATGGTCAACACGACCGGTTCGCCGATGCCACCCGCCTTGTCGCCCGCTCCTGTGCTGGGGGAGCACCCTGTCGCGAGCACTACCGCTGCGGCGACGAGGCAGATCGCGCGCGCCGTGCCGTGGCGACGCCTCATTCTTCGCTCCATCGATTCGCCAGATCGCCCGTCATTGGATCTTCGTCCACGGTTCTGTCGACCAGATGTAGGCGTCTTCCGGTCGTATCGGCTGTACGGGTACGAGGGTGAGGTCGCCCTTGGCGTCTGCTGTGTAAGTGAAGGTATACAAGTCGCCGCCGACGGACCGGAAGGCGACGCGGTTGCCATCGACCGCGTACGTCCCGTTGTCGCCATTTACGGATCCCGGATCGCCCACCCACGTGCCGTCCTTGAGGATTCGCGTGCCGACCCGGGGCAGCGTGGCAAGCGCCTCCGGGGTCCGGTCCTCTGGTGGCGCATACGCGAGGGCATCCTCCTTCGTCATCGTCCAGCGGTACGTGCCATTTAGAGCGCTCGTTGCCGCGTCCACTGCCGACGGCGACGGGATCGCCACGGATGGGCTCGCCACTGCCGATTGGCTTGCCGGCAGTGTCACACCGCTCCCGTCGGGGTTGCTGCTCGCGGTCGAGCCCATCGAACGTGGCGAACAGGCGATCGCGATAACGGCTGTCACGGCGACCGCGGCGATGGCCCCTCTTCGGCCGCCCATCTTCATTTCGTGCATCGTCTCACCTCGTTCCGTGAATATCGAGGCTGACGTTAAGGGTCGGTAGTTGCACCGGCATTGACACTGTCCACAGAAGTCACTGTGGACAGCACGGATGGAGCGCCTGCGGCGGGTGCGACAATCGCGGGCATGGGGTCTCTCTCCGTCCATCAAGCGAATGCGGCCCGGTTCGCGATCGGGGCGATTGCGCTGGTCTATGCCGTGGGCGCCCTGGCGGTCGCCAGAGGCCCGGGTGAACTCACGACCTACGCGGGACAGTCGTCCCCTGCGGCCGCCGGGTCCGTCATCGCCGGCCTGGCGTTGGTTGCGGCTGGGCTCGCGATCTCGTTCCGCGAGTCGACGATGCGTCTGGGCCTGCTTGCCGTCGCTGCAGGCTTCGTCTGGTTCGCTCCCATCTGGATCGGGTGGGCTGGCGGACCGCCGATCATCCGCAGCCTCGGGATGGTGGTCGCCGGGTTCGCGCTGCCGCTGCTGTGGCACCTGGTGCTGGCGTATCCGAACGGCAGGCTCGAGTCGAAGGCGGCCCAGGCGGTGGTGGCCGCCGTCTATCTGGAAGTCGCCCTGTCCGCTATCGGGCGGGCACTGTTTCGCGACCCCTTCCTCGACCCGAACTGCTGGGACAACTGCATCGACAACACGTTTCTCGTCCATCCCGTTCCGGGTCTCGCCCACAGCATCCAGCTCACCGACGTGTGGATCGCGATAGTCGCAGCGGGTGCGCTGGTCATGCTCTGCGCATGGCGGTTCGGGACAGCGACCGGCCCGGCTCGGCGCGCCCTGTGGCCGATCACGGTGGGCGGCATCGTCCTGGCGATCGCGACGGCCGCACACTCGATCGCGCTCTCTGGCTCGATCGAGGTCCCGGTCGATCCGACGTTTCTGGCGATCTTCCTGGTGCAGTGCGCCGGCGAGGTGCTTGTAGCGGGCGGCCTCGTCTGGAACGCCCTGCGAGCCCAGGTACAACGGCGTTCGGTCGGCCGAATCGTGGCCAACCTCGGCGTCCCCACGGTCCCCGGTTCGTTGCAGTCGGCGCTCGCCGAGGCGGTCGGCGATCCCGACCTCTTGATTACGTATTGGCTGCCGGATTCCGAACGCTGGATTGACGCTCACGGTATAACCGTCGACGAGCCTGCTGCGCCCGATGGACGGATGCTGACGACGCTGACGCGAGAAGGGCGTCGGGTCGCCGTCGTCGACCACGCCGTGTCGGTGCCGGAGCTCGAACCCGAGTTCGGCGCCACCGTGCGCCTCGCGCTCGACAATGAGCGGCTGCAGGCCGAAGGGCTGAGCCAGCTGGTGGACCTGCGAGCCTCGCGCGCCCGCATCGTAGCCAGCGGCGACGCTGTGCGCCGCCGGCTCGAGCATGACCTTCACGACGGCGCCCAGCAGCGGCTGCTCGCGCTCTCGTACGACCTGCGTCTGGCAAGTGCCGCCGCGCAGGCCGACGGCGAGGTGGAGGCCGCCTCGCTCCTCGCGCAGGCCACCGAGGAGGCGCAAGCGGCGCTGGCAGACCTTCGCGAACTCGCCCACGGCATCTACCCCGCGATCCTCACCGAAGCCGGCGTTGCATCCGCCCTGGCGACCCTCGCCGACAGGGCCCCGCTCCCCGTGGAGATCGTCGACATGGCCGAGGATCGCTATCCCGCGCCCGTCGAGACGGCCATCTACCTGACGGTGTCGGAGGCCATCGCCGACGCGGCGGCGAGGGGTGCCAGCCATCTCACTCTCAGTCTTCTCCGGGATGCCGACCGACTGGTGCTCGACGCCCATGACGACGGCGCGCGACGCACCTCTGCGATGATCCACCTGGTCGATCGCATCGGGGCTGTTGGTGGGAACCTTGAGTTGGGCCCGATGACGCTGCGGGCGGAGGTTCCATGCGTGTAGTCGTCGCGGATGACGTGATGCTCACCCGGAAAGGCATCGTCCGCCTGCTGGTTGAATCTGGCATCGACGTCGCGGCCGAGGCGGAGGACGCTCAAGCCCTCCTTCGGCACGTCAACCGCGAGCACCCCGACGTGGCGATCGTGGACATCCGGATGCCGCCCACGCACACCGACGAGGGCCTTGTCGCCGCGCGGGAGATCCGCGCGAACCATCCGGACGTTGGGGTTCTGGTCCTGTCGCAGTACGTGGAGCCGAGCTATGCGATGCGTCTCATCGAGGATCACCCCGAACGGGTCGGCTACCTTCTGAAAGAACGCGTCTTCGACATCGCGATCCTGGTCGACGCCTTGCGGCGGATCGTTGACGGGGAGACTGTGATTGATCCGACGATCGTCTCGAGGCTCGTCGGGCGGCGCCGTCGGGAGGATCCACTGGCCGAGCTGACGGCACGCGAACGGGAGGTTCTTGGACTTGTCGCCGAGGGCATGTCGAATCACGCCATCGCCGCGCGTCTGGTGGTGACAGAGCGGACGGTCGAGGCCCATATCACCCAGATCTTTCAGAAGCTCCAGCTGCCAGAGTCACCGGATCAGCATCGGCGGGTGCTGGCAGTGCTCGCGTTTCTACGGACCTGAGGCGCCAGCCTCGCATCGCGGCTTCCGGAGCGCAGGGCCACTGTCCGCATCGCGACTGTCCGCATCGCGACGGTCCGGTCCACGGAACGTGGCTACTGCGGTTAGCCACAGGCCCTGACATCCGAACGATGGGGTCTTCCACGATGTCGGCCGTTGGTCCCGTCTGCATGCTGGACAAGGGCTGCACCCGGTCGATTGGTCGGAACAGGGGCCCGCTTCTTTGGAGAGTCATGATGCCACGCCACACTCGATTCCCAAGGAACCGCGCGAGCGGGCTCGGGTTGCTCGCTGCTGCGTTGCTTGCCCTCGCGCTCGCCGCGCCAGTGGCCGCAGCAGCAAGCCCGACGCGTTTTGCAGGGGTCATCTCGAGCCCCCCCGAGAACATCGTCGACGACTGCACCGGCCTCGCCGGCACGGTCGCTGCGACAGGAGGCCACTACTTCGGCGTAGAGCTCTTGACGCCGCAGGGTTATCACTTCGACCTCAATGTGGACGCACTGCTCGCGTTCACCTTTGAAGATGGCTCGTGGGGCACGGGCACGGAAACGGACCACCAGACATTTGTCGCAGGTCAAGGTGCAACCGTTTCCACGAACGCCCACTACGACAGCCTGACGATCTACAACGCTGACGGCACAATCAAGTTCCTTGCGTCGTTCCGTGTCGCAGAGCATTGGACGGTTTCGGCCGATGGGACACTCCGGGTCGCCTTCGAAATCGGGCACTTCCGCGGAGGCTGCTGACGCTACGTCCTGATAAGGTCGGTCGCCTCGCTATGGCGCACCCGCTGATCGGAATTTCGGCCACGTGGCCGAGCCGGAACCGACACCGGTGACGTCGACGTCCACCAATCGTCGTGTCGATAGTGCTCGTCTCCCGCCAGGGACAGCGGTCGTGGGACGAGCGGGTCCGGGCTGACCGCTGGTTTCGAGATGAGCGTCTCGCGTTTACGAAACTGCTGCTCTACCACTGAGCTATGTCGGCCCGGAGCGCGAGTATAGGCGAAGTGCCTCGACAGAAGGCTCAGGAGGCAGATCCGTCCTGGGCCGCACACCAAGGTCGGGATCACACATGGTGCGAAGCCAGTGACTCGCGATGATGTGCGAACATCCCGGCGCGGCCGACAGGGGGTATCAGGCTGCGAGCGCACCAATCGGGATCTGGGCCACGCCGTCGGGCCGCGTGAGCGCGTAGCCCGTCCCCGTGATGACCCCCACGGCAACGGGTCCTGCGCCGGACACGAGGGACTTCAGCTTGAGCAAATTGCCGGCGGCCTCGTCGACTACGGCCGGCGTGGAACCGAGCTTGATCTCGAACGCCGCCCATCGCCCGTCAGGCAGCTCGATGATCACGTCGGCCTCAAGGCCGTTGCTGTCTCTGTAGTGGAAGAGATGGCCGTCGAGAGCCTGAGCATAGACGCGCAGGTCACGCACGACGAGCGACTCAAAGAGGAAACCCATCCAGTTGATCTCGTGCAGGACACGCGCCGGGTTGGCGTTCAGCGCTGCGGTTGCGAGAGACGGGTCGGCGAGGTGGCGGACCGGCGTCGCGCGTAGCCGGGCCCTGCTACGCAGCTCGGGCTTCCAGGCGGGCAGGTCCTCGGTGACCATCAGGCGGGCGAGCGCAACGAGGTAGGCGCTGATCGTCTCGGACAGGACGGCTCCATCGGCCCCGTTGGCGTCCGCGGCGAGTGCCTCGATCGAGGCAGGCGTGGCGACGTTGCGGGCGAGCGACGAGATCAGGCGTCGGACCCCGGCCGGATCGCGCCGGACGCCGTCGAGGCGCTGGATGTCGACACCGCAGATGTCCTCGATGTAGCTGCGCATGGCGCGAAGAGCCTGAGCGGCCGAGAGGCCCAAGTGGGCGGGCCAGCCACCGACGACAATCCGCTCGGCGATGTCCTGAACCGTGAGGCGAGAGTCGGCCGCGGTCACGCTGTCGCCGCGAAGCACGGCGGCGAGCGACACGGTGCCCGTCGAGTGGCCGGTCTCGACGAGAGTCATGGGACGCATGCGCAGATGGATGAAACGGCCGGCGCCCGGGTGTCGGGTGGGGTCGTCGCGCGGGACCGCCGAGCCGGTCAGGATGAACTGACCCTTGGTCTGGCGGTCGTCAACGGCATGGCGAACGTAGTTCCACAACTCGGGCTCGACCTGCCATTCATCAATGAGGTGCGGAGTTGCGCCCTGGAGGAGCAGCCCTGGGTCCGCGGCAAAGGCCTGCCGAGATGCCAGCGTGTCGACCCGGATCTCGCTGCGAGCGGCGCGGCGGCCCGTCTCCGTCTTGCCGCAGGCCCTGGGCCCTTCGAGGACAACGGCGCCGACAGCGTCGAGCGAGTCGGCGAGCAGGGAGTCCATCAGGCGCGGACGGTAATTCATACGGCAAGTGTGCGGCCACAGGATGCTCACGTCAAGTTATAACCCGGCATTTGCAGGTATCGTAAGCCGGGTTGTGCAGCAGTTCTAACCCGGCATTTGCAAGAAAGAGGGCTGTGACTGTCACGGCCGGGGCATCGACAATCTGAGCCAGGTAACCCGGCGATCATCACGCCGATCGACCGCTCATCGCGCAGTTGCCATCTGGCATTTACGAAACAGCTGCTCTACCGCTGAGCTATGTCGGAGCGGAGCGCGAGTACAGCCCGTGACCCGCCGCGTGCCGGGTCGCACGTCCGGCCCGGCGCCGTCAGTCGTCGGCGAGGCGGGCGAAAGCGGCCCTTGCGTTCGCCGGATCGGCTGCCATCAGCCAGGCGCGATGATCCCGGTCCCGCAGGGCCATCGTGGCTCCAAGTCGCCTACGCTCGGCGGGTTCGAGCGCCCGCCGTACCACCTCGACGTCTTCGACGAGCGCGAGCAGACGAACGAGATCCTCGAGATCTCTGCGCTCCCGCCGGCTTTCGTATGCGGCGGTCTTGAGGACGATGGCCCCGGCCAGCGTCGGCACGGGCAACGAGCCGGAACCGACACCGGTGACGTCGACCTTCACCAATCGCCGCGTGGATAGCGCTCGACTTCCGCCAGGGACAGCGGTCGTGGAGTTCGGTGGAATCGTGGTCAGATCCGCGCGTCGGCCGAGGTGGTCCGGCGCCAGCAGGTCGACAATTCCCTGCCCTCGCTTGAACCGGTAGGGGCGCTCGATCGAGGCCGAGAAACCAGCCCGGACCAGGTGCTCCGAGGCGAGCCTGGTCGCACCAGCGACAGCGCGGGCGTCGACGATCGCATCGAGATCCAGCGTTGCCCGCCCTGACGCCTGCCCGTGCTCGAACTCGAGCAGCAAGACCATCTGGGCACCCACGATCATCCACGGGAAGTCAGCGAAGAGCCCCGCGACCTCGATGGTCATGCTCCAGAGGGCTGCCTCGGCCGCGTTGCGGGGGACGATGACGATGTCGGTCACGAACCGGACAGCGCTTCCCGTGCGACGTCCTGGGCACGCGCATCGAGATCCTCCGCCAAGTCGAGGGCAATGGCCGTTCGGGGCGCCAGCGAACCCCTGATCCAGGCTCGAACCTCGTCCGTCACGATGCGCAGGACGAGGTTGGGCTGTCGACTCGCGATGAGTCGGTACTTCCTGACCAGGCGGTCAGCCGTGGCCCGATCCACGTACAGCTCGACTGGCGCGTCGGGGGCGAGCAGCCCCAGGCCGGCCTCGGCGGCGCACCGCGCCCCCGTTCGGATAGCGCCGGGTTCCAATTCCAGTCGAACGAGGTCCGACGAGTGCGCTCGAAGCTGGAGCCGATCGCCCCGGCGCACGAGCTTCGATCGCATCGACCAGAGGTCGTGGTCGCGGAGTTGTCGACGAAGCTTGGACAGCGTCGAGGGGTCGATGCCACCGGGCGCTGAACCGGCGGCAAGCATGATGAGCGCCCATGCCCGGCGGCTGCTGAACGGGCGCCCCACCATCGGGGCCCCGATGGCCCGCGCCTCGACATCTTCCCGATCGACGAGCAGTTGCCCGCCGATCCGCTGGGCCGACAGACGTCCATCCCGCACCAGCGCGGCGACGCGCCGCGGCGTGACACCAAGCCGCTGGGCGGCTTCGGCAGCAGAGAGGAATTGTGCGTCACCGTCCTGAATCATTCGTCATCGAGAATAAATCAGGACATTGGTCGCGTCAAGAGACCGTCGGGTCGGGCATGGCGGACAGATCGCAGCACGTTCGCGCGCAGAGGCACAAAAGCACAATGGGCCGACCAATGTTGCTACCCGTGACCTACCGGTGGTAGCATCCAAGTGTGAAGGTCAGCGTCAGCCTACCGGGCGAAGACGTCCAATTCCTCGACGAATACGCCAAAGAGCAGGGGCTCGATTCGCGATCGGCAGCGCTCCATCGAGCGGTTCGGCTCTTGCGCACGGCCGAATTGGCCGGCACGTACGAAGCGGCGTGGGACGAATGGACCGCTCGGGACGATGGAACCCTTTGGGAATCGACCACAGGTGATGGGCTCGGGTCGTGATGCGGCGCGGGGACATCCATTCCGTCGATCTCGATCCGGCGCGCGGCTCCGAGGCGAACAAGCGCCGGCCGGCCGTCATTGTCAGCAACGACGCAGCCAACGCGACCGCAGGGCGACTGGGTCGCGGCGTAATCACCGTGGTTCCCGTGACATCGAACGTCGAGCGCATCTATCCGTTCCAGGTCCTGCTACCGGCCGCCGAGACGGGGCTCGACCGAGACTCCAAGGCGCAGGCTGAACAGGTCCGTTCGATCACCGTCGAGCGGGTGGGTGACCGGCTGGGCGTCGTCCCAAACACGACAATGCTCGACATCGATGAGGCCCTCCGCCTGCATCTGGCCCTGTAACCGGACCGATCTGTGTGACGATTCGGGCGCGGTCAGCCGACCGCGTTGGCCGCCGCCGACCCGCCGTCCCAGCCGGCATTCGAGAATTTCGGAATGAAGCGATAGCCCTCGCCTGGAACCGTGGCAATGAAGCGCGGGTGGCGGTAGTCGTCCTGGAGCTTGATCCGAAGGCTCCGGATGTGGCGATCCACGATGTTGCTCTCGGCCACGAAGTCCGTGCCCCAGATGGCGTCCAGGATCTCCTCACGCGTGATGACGCGCCCGCCTCGACTGGCAAGGAGATACAGGACGCTCTGCTCGATGCCGCTCAGGTGCACGATGGAATCGCCCGCCTTAACCTGCCGATTGAGGATGTCAATCTCGATCTCGCCGAGGCGGATCGTCGGCACGATCGGCCGATCAGTGCCGGTGGCCCGCCGGCTGATCACCCTTGAGCGGGCAAGCAGCTCTTCCGGCGAAAAGGGCATCGTGAGGATGTCGTCCACGCCGAGCTCGAAGGCACGGAGCTTGGTCTTGAGGTCGCCGCGTTGGGTCAGGCCGAGCGCCGGCGTCCGCGTCCGCGTCATGGCGTTCGTGGCCGCGAGACTTTGCAGCAGCGCCGTGCTGTCGTCGTGGTCCATGTCGATCACAGTCATGTGGGGCTTCCAGCCGGTGAGGATCGACTCGGCGGCGGCGAGCGACTGCGCCGCGCGAACCACGAACAGGCCGTGGTTCAGGGTCAGTTCGATGAGATCGACCACCAGCGGGCGATCGTGCAGGATGAGGACACGCCGTGCGTCGTTCTGCTCAGATGCGCGCATGTCGACCGCCCTCCGCGTGGGCCGGTCCGCCCCGTGGGTACCGGACGCGGCTGTTATACCAGATGACGCCCTGTCATGACACTCCGACCTGCGCGGCAGACACTGATCGGCGCTGGTCAGTTCATGGCCGGTTCACCGTCCGATAGTGGTTCACGTGCCGCTTCCCGGGGATGCCCACGCGAATCACGGAGGAAGTCATGTCAACCGAGAGAACCGACCGAACGGTCGTGACCGAGAATGGGTCAGGGGCCGGAACTCCTGGTACGGCCAGCATGCCGACAACCAGCGAGTCCGTGCGGACGGAGCGCCAATCGACCACCACCGCCAGCCCCGGCGGATCCGAGATGACACGACGCGTCGTCGTGCTCCTGTTCGGACTCGTGCAGGTGGTGATCGGACTGCGCTTCGTGCTGCTGCTCGTCGACGCGAGGGAGGCGAACGGGCTCGTGTCCGGCATTCTCAACCTGAGTCAGCTGTTCGTGGCCCCGTTCGAAGGGATTCTGCGCACGGATGCGCTCCATTCGGCGGGCTCGACCTTCGACATCACCGCGATCGTGGCAATCATCGGCTGGACGATCCTCGAGATGATCATTCTCTGGTCCGTCGGGATCTTTCGTCGCGAGAAGGCCTGACCCCAGGCATCAGACCGGGTCCGCCTCAACTGGCGGATCCGACCCCCTCGCCCGCCGACATTCCGGCGGGACGGCTCGGAAGGAGCAGCGTCAAATGGGTTACATCGCATGGATCGTCGTCGGCGCCATCGCCGGCTTCATCGCCAACCAGGTCATGGGCTCGCGCGAAGGCCTGCTGATGACAGTGGTGCTCGGGATCGTCGGCGGCCTCGTCGGCGGCTACCTCGCCGCAACTGTCTTCAAGATGGGGACCGTTGACGGCATCAACATCGAGAGCATCTTCATCGCCACGCTCGGTGCCATCCTGGTGATTTTCGTGGTCCGGTTCTTCCAGGGCGGACGCGGAATGCGCCGGGGCTGAAGTCTCTCGCGCAGTCCCCATCGTGCGAAACGCCATCCTCGAAGTTCAGCCGGATCGGTTCAATCACGCCGCGGATTCGGATCGTGAGGGGCCTGGACCGCCCGGCTCGTGAGTGAGTGGCTGACGAGGACCCGGCCGACATCCGCTCAGCCGATCGCGCGCATCCGGTTGCTCTTCGCGTCGTGGGTCAGTTCAGCCAGCCCAAGTGCTTCCATGAGCGGCGGCATGTAGACCCCGAACCGGCCGCGGAGTCCCTTCTTGAGCCCGTACCACCCTCCGCGCGGGTTGGATTCGGATCGACCCCACGCCTCGACCGAGCCGTCCGGTGCCGGCTTCTGCTCATCGGTCCCGCCGAGCGGCATCCAGTCGCCGTGAGCCTTGAGCATCGCGTGGAGCTCGTCGATCGCCCGGGCGTCGTAGAGCAACTTCGTTCCACCGACCTGGCAGACGATCGTGGGCGGGTCCGAGGCGTCGTCCCGGTACATCGTGTACTCGGACGTTCCCGGTGGCGTGGTGAGCGCCCATGGATCGTCCCTGGTTCCGGTTCCACGTGCCATTTCGTTGCTCTCTTCGCTGCGTCCTGCGCCTAGCGTACCGGTGCGCTGCGCGGAGCATGGCGTCGCGGTCCGGCAAGCCACAGGGCCGTGGTCCATACAGCGATCGCCACGAGGACGAGAGCAACCAGCGGCAGGTATGTGCCAAGCTGGTCGGCGGATAGCGCACCGGCATAGACGGCAATCGTTCCGCCGATCGGGTAGGCAACGGCCATGAACCCGAAGATCGTCCCGAAATTCGGTCCGCTGAAGACGTCGGACAGGGCCGCCGAGCGGACCGCGATCGTGGCGCCCGTGCCAACCCCGTGGGCAATGATCCCGGCCAGCGCCAATGCCGCCATCCCGGACGCCGCCCCGAACGCGAGGACCACGCCACCAGCGATCATCACGGCCGCGACAACACCCACGCCCCGCCGTCCCAGGCGATCGCTCAGGAACCCGCCGACTACCTGGCCGCCGACGTAGGCCAGGGCCTGGACCCCAAGGGCGCTCGCCCCGAAGTCGGCACCGAAGCCGGTGAGCACGGCATGCGGCAGGAAGGCCTGGAGGACCCCTTCATCGAACATGCCGATCGCGACGGCCCCGAGGAACAGGGCCCAGAACCGCTTCGTCCGGACGATGCGACGGACACCGGACCGACCAGTCGCGCTACCGGTGCCGGCGGGAAGCGGCTCGAAACTGGCCGAGACCGCGCCCGGCGCGGCCGTCTCGTGAAGCCCGGTGGCCAGGGCCGCCTGCGCGGACTCGCGATCGCGCGTGCGCGCCGGGCCCCGCGCCGGGACGAGGATCCTCGGTCCGGCAGTCATCAGCCACACGAAGATCACGCCGACGAGCGAAGCGCCGAGGAACACGAGCGTCGTCGACCGCCAGCCGGCGGTCTGGATCAGGCCCGCGGCCACCGGCAGGGCCACGGCGACGCCGATACCGGGCCCCGCGTAGGCGATGCCGAGCGCCAGGCCGGACATCCCCGCATAGCGCCGCGCGATCGCGGTCGTGGTGCCGATGAACGCGAGCTGGAGTCCGAGCGCGTGGAACGCCGCGTAGGCCAGGATCACGATGGAAATATCCGGGGCCAGATACATCGCGAGCCAGCCTGCGGCCAGCAGGATCATCGAAGCCGTCAAGAGGTCCCGATCGGCGAACTCGTCGTAGGCGCGACCCAGCAGTGGGCTCGCGAGGGCTGTCACCAGCAGGAACATGGTCCACGGCGTGACGGCGAGGGTCCGGGTGATCCCGAACTCCTCGGCGAACGCCACGGACAGCGCGGGGAACGTGTACAGCCCGCCGTAGGCAATCGCGCCGACCACGAACGCCCCGATCAGGGGCAATGACAGGCGGGTGACGCGGCGACGATCGGGGAGGGGAAGGGGCAGGCTCACCAGGGCATCCTATCGGCTCCCACGGGAACCAAAGGCCCGGATCCGCCGTCACGGGGCCCATGAACCACTACCCAAGCCGCTCACTCACGCTCAGACTCTCAACGCTGCTCGTCGTCGCGATCGCCGTGGTCGCCTGTGGCGGAGGCGGCGCCGGTGCGACGCCCACCCCGCCCCCGGTCGGGTCACCGGGCCAGGCCGTCACCACGCCCGCGCAGGCGGCCACGCGCGTCGCCGAGACCGACCAGCGGTTCGTAGGCATCGCCGAGCAGTCGGCGGCCCTCATCGGCGCGTCGGCCTGGTGGACCTCGGAGACCACGGCTGCCGGCGGGTTCCGGATCACGTTCACGTCTGGCTGGGGCGATTGCCCGGCCGGATGCATCAACAAGCACAACTGGGTTTTCGAGGTCAGCGCCGCGGGCGTCGTCGCGCCGGCCGGCGAGTCGGGAGACCCGCTGCCCGGCGCAACGCAATAGCGCGCCGACCTGCAGACGCAGCGGAGCCGCGCCCGTGCGGGCGCGGCTCCGAGTTCCCCGGCGAGAGCTGAGGGGTTGCGCCCGTGCGGGCGAGGTCCAACCCTGGACCGCTACTGGATCAGCCCGTAATCCGTGGGCTTCGCGAATGCGTCGGATCGGTAACGGAAGATGAATGTTGAGTTGCCTGACAGCGTGAGATCCCAGCTGATGAACTGCAACGTGACGTCGGTTGCACCGCCCGCTCCACCCGAGCCGCCGCCCATCGACACCTCGGCGGACGGGGCATAGATCGTGCCGCTGACGTCCACCGTGCCGCCGCCACTCAACGCCACGGTGGGCTGGGATGCGGAGATGGTGGGGACGGGGTTCGCATCCTGCCAGAGGAGCAGGTTGGCGTAGTCGGTTGCGTTCGTGCCCGTCGTATCGGCGCTCGGCACGTAGGGCCGGAGCTTGACGGTCGCGCCGGCGCCAACCTGGAACTGGCCCATGGCCGTGCCGCCCGACCCGGACGTGTTGTAGATCAGGATGCCACACGTTGTCGTCGGACAGTCGGTTGCCCACGTGGCGGCCGATGTTGAACTCACCCCGGCTGGAACCGAGTAGACCTCATTCTGGGCGCCAATCGAGAAGCCGCCGCCCTTCATCACGTAGATCCCCGGACGCAGATACGCGATCGCTGTGTTCTTCATGAGGATCCCGCCGACGTAGACGCCCGGATTGAGCACTTGGGGCCCGCCGCTGATCGTGAGGCGCGAGTTTGACACCGTTGGGAGCGTCGGCATCGTGGACAGGCCGGCGAGTGGGTCCTTCAAGGGCGTCACCTGGGTCACCGGGGCAGGGGTGATGGTCAACGGCCCCGGGACGTAGTCGCCCGCGACCCTGATTGTCGCGCCGTTGTTCAGGGTGAGCGTCGCGGAATTGCCATTCGTGCCGAGCGCACCGCCGTTGGCTGCGCTGCAGGTCGAGTCCACGATCATCGACCCTTCGAGTGTGACCGTTGGGCCACCCGAGATGAGGACAGACGGACAGCCCTTCCGGCCGCTTGGCCAGGTTGGGTTAGACGGATCCAGCTCGACGATCGAGTAGATCGACGTCGCAAGCTGGCCGTTGACGGCAGCGCTCGTGGTGTTGGCGGCGAGGCCGGTGATCCCGACGACACGACCGAAGACCGTCTGCGAGATCCCGCTCAGGCCAACCTGGACGGCGTAGTTGGACCAGCCGTTAGGGCAGGTCACGGCGATGTTCGAGTTCGGGACTGACGGCAGGCTCAGATGGACGGCATTCTGGACGGCCGTCACAACCGCACTCTGCGGTGCGCCCGGAGGCGGCCCCGCGGTCGCACTGCAGCCGCGTGTAGCCAGCGATTGGATGATGTTCGCGCCGGCAAGCGCCGCGGCGTCACCCGCGTTCTGGAACTGCCGCTTGAGGGTCAGCGCGCTGCCTCCGTCAAACAGGAGGCCGAGCATCGCCAGGATCGCGACAAGGACGAACGTGAAGAGGACGAGGATCTGGCCTCGCTGTCCGTTCGTCGGGGCTGATCGCAGGGAGGACATCAGTGATTTACCACCATGGTCGAGTTGGCCGAGACGGTGAAGCTGGAGATCCCCAGCAGACTGGGTGTGACGAGATTGATCTGACTCGTGACCACGACCGTCACGATCGTGCCACGCCTGTTATCGGCACCGGCGGCGTCCGTGTTGCCGCTGCATCCGGTGCCATAGCACGCGGTGACGGTGATGTTGGAGCCGCCGGCAATGGCGGCCGCCCGCACGGTGTCGTAGATGTACTGCTTGGACGGTGATGGGTAGACACACGACACGTCCGGGTTCTTGTTGGAGTCCGGTCCGGCGGGACCGACCGGGCATGGATCGGTCTGCGTACCGCCGTGGACGATCGCGAAGCGAGCGCCTTCACGTGCAGCCGCGTTCAGGCTGGTCGTCGCCCAGATCACGCGGCCAAAGTCAAACACGGCAAGGGTCATGACAAGGAAGATTGGAAGTGCCACGGCGAACTCAATGAGCGCCTGGCCACGGTCGCGTCGAGTCTTCGATCGCTTCATCGTCATCGGCCCTGGATGACGGAATACGACTGCGTTGATGTCAGGGTCCAGGCGCCGTTCTGGGTGAAGAACGGGTAGGAGAACAGGGTCTGGAAGGGCAGCGTCGCCGTGATCGTGGCCGTGCCGATCGGATACTTCGCGGACGCACCGGCGGCGGTGGTACTCGGGGTCGCCCAGGTGAGGGTGACGGCGGGCTGGCTGCAGTTCGTCGGGTTGCCAGCCGGGGCGACGAAGCCGGCGACGCTGGTCATCTCTGAGCACAGGACCGACCTCGCGTGGGCGCTCGCGGTTGCAAAGTCCGAGGTGGCTCCATCGGAGGTTGCCACCTGCTCGGCCGCATCACGCGTCGCTGAATCAAGCGCAACCCACGCACCGTAGACGCGGGCGACGTCGATGGCTGCACCCATGATGGTCAGCAGCACGGGCACGACGAGTGCCAGCTCGACAAGGCTCTGGCCTCGGGAGTTCGTACGGCGGCGGTTGGGGAACCTCTTGAGACCCATCGTGATTGCGATGCCTCGATGTGCGGATGCGATGCCATGAAGACTGACCTCGCTTCCTTACACGATGGCTTGCCGTGGTGCGTCGGCGCATGGCCTCGTTGGGGTATCCGCGAGCACCCATTAGTCCCGGTTCTCGACCCTCACCGCACAACGCGCGACCGGACCGTCCCTCGGATCGCTCGGTGGAATCGAAAAGCCGCGCCTCGTTACCGAGGCGCGGCTCTGATCTGCGGGACGGGTCCGGCGGGTCGGTGTCCTGGCTACTGACCCAGGCGAGGCTCCACGAGGCGGGGCGCAGTCTCTCCGGGTCCGTCGTATGTCTGCGTCACCGTGGTACCACCCGCGAGGGTCACGGTCCAGGAGATGAACTGCCCGATCGCGTCATGCAGCGGCTGGCCCGACAGCACGATGTTGTCGTGCGGGGCGTAGAGGACGCCCTGCCACGACAGCGCGGCGTAGGCGTTGATTTGGATCATGTCCGTATAGGCATCCACCGTTAGGACGCCCATCTGCGCCGGAGTGACGACGTAGACGGCCACCCCAACCTTCGAAGTGTCGTTGTTGTCGGCCGAGTACAACCACCGGGACAGCGTCGAGTCGTACGAGTAGGAATAGGTCCCGTCGGACTGGAACGCCGCCTTCTTGCGGTATGGATCGAAGCCCTTGACCCCGTCGGTCGCGCCGGTATTGAGATCGAGGAATCCACCGGCAAGGACCTTGA
>JAYTWS010000007.1:0-9547 GCA_043743315.1 Chloroflexota bacterium
CTGCGCTCGATCGTCGCCTATGCGCAGGAACGAGGCCTGCGCGTGCTCCTGACCCACGGTCGTCGGGCGCTTGGCGTCCTGTGGAATAACGACGCCGAGCTCAGGCGTGCGCTGGAAGCGTATGAGGCCATGGAGGCGCGACCTTTCGTGGCGCGGGTGAAGACCGAGCTCGCACTCAGGACGGCGGATCGAGGAATGCTTGAAGCCGGCGTGGCAGAGCTCGAAGCCCTTGGAGACGTCGATCAGCTGGAGCGGGTGCTGGCGGAGAGCCGCACGACCACCGCAACCTGGACTGCCCGATCGTGAGCCCGCCGAGGGAACGGCGAACCGGCTGAAGCAGGGTCAACGCGCCGTCCGACTGCATGGTGGTCAGCCGCCGCTCACCGGAATACGATCGTGTCGAAGCCGAGGGCGCATCATTGCGCCCATGATCGATACCGCCCGCACTACCATTCGGCGTCGCATCCTCGCCGGGGAAACCCTGTTCGGCGCCTGGACCGACATGGCCTCCCCCGCTGCGACCGAGATCACGGGTTCGGCCGGCTACGACTGGCTCATCGCCGACCTCGAGCACGGTGCGGGAACCGAGGCCGAGCTGATCCCGGTGCTCATGGCCGCAGAGCTGAGCGGGGCGGCGGCGTTCGTGCGGCCCCAGTCGGGAGAGCGACTGCGCATCGGTCGGGCACTTGATCTCGGTGCCGCCGGGATCATGGTCCCGCGGCTCGATACCGCTGCCCAGGTCGAGGAGGCGGTCACGTTCCTCCGCTATCCGCCGGATGGGGTGCGTGGCGTCGCCCTCCGGACGCGCGGCGCGCGCCTGGGAACGGTTGGCCATGCCGAGGTGCGGACGCTGAACCGGGACATCGTCGGCATCATCCAGATCGAGTCGCCGAGCGCCGTTCGCGAGGCGGACGCGATCGCCGCGATCGATGGGGTTGATGTCCTGTTCGTGGGCCCGGCGGACCTCTCCCACTCACTCGGCGTGCCGGGCCAGTTCAATGACGAGGCCTATCTCGCCGCGCTCGACGTCGTCGTCGCGGCCTGCCGCGCCCACGGCAAGGCGGCCGGCATCCTCCTCTACGACCATGCGGCCTTTGGTCCGCACCTCGCCCGGGGGTTCACTTTTCTGGGCGTCGGCTCGGAAGGGTCGTTCATTGCGGAGGGGGCGAGGGCCGCCCTCGCCAGCGCCCGGGCGGGTCTACCCGGCTGATCCCACGCTTCGGGCGCGAGGCGAGCCAGATCAAGGGTTCACTGGCACGACCCGTTCGTCGATGGCAGTCCCAGCCCGCCACGGACACCGACTACTCGTCAGCGATCCGGAGCTTGCTGACTCGTCGACTCATCGAACCCGTCTGCGATAGCACGACCCCGATCAGGATCAGCGCGCCACCGACGAGCTGGATCGGCGTCAGGCGCTCGCCGAACAGAATGCCGGCCAGCACGATCGTCCAGATCGGCTCGACGGTGCTGACGAGCGATGCCCGAGCGGCGCCGATGCGGTGCGCACCCGCGTAGAACGTCTGGATCGCCACGAACGTCGCGACGACCCCGATGCCCACGATCCCACCCCACGCATCGGCGGGGATCTGGGCAGGGAGCACGGGGCGGCCCACCGCGAGGGCGGTGATCCAGAAAGCCGTTGCGGTCGCGGTCATCATCACGGCACCGGCGGCAAGCGGATGCGCGCCACCGGCGCCGCCGCCAGCATTCCGACCGACGCCGGCTCGCCGCTCACCTGCCAGACGGGCCGACAGGACGATCCAGACCGAGTAGATGAGGGGCGATGCCACCATGAGCAGCAGGCCGGATAGGGGCGGTGCCGTCGAGGCATCGATCGTCCCGAGGGCGAGCGCAACACCGGCCAGCGCCAGGGCCAGGGCTCCCCACGCCCGGCGCCCTTCGAGGCGGTGCCCGAGCCGGAGCGTGAGGACCGCGACGACCGCCGGATAGATGTAGACGATCAGCGCGGCAAGCGAGGCCGGGACCGTCTCGAGTCCGGCGAAATAAGTGGACGAGTTACCCGTGTAGAGGAGGCCCAGGGCGGCGGCCACGTAGATCGACCTGCGATCGAGCGTTGCGACGGCCGCCCGGCCCATCGGTGTCATCGCGACCCAGGCCCACGATAGGCCCGCACCCAGGGTGAACCGCCACGTCATCAGGGTGTGCCAGTCCACGCCCGCGGCGTAGACGGGCTTGGCGAATAGCGCGCCGGACCCGAATCCGAACGCCGACACGACGGTCAACAGGATTCCCACGACAAGCGATGACGGCATCGGGCGAGGCTAGCGCCTCGAGCCGATCCTCGTGACACGGCCGCGTGGCGCCTCACGCGGAACGCTCTACACTTCACGCTCGTGACCGATACCACCGAACGAGATGTCGCAGCCCGGGTCCCATCCGTCACGGATGTGCAGCTTCGGGTCCTTGCCCTTCGCGATCCGATCACGGTCCGTCCTGGCACCAGCCTTGCCGCCTGCATCGACGTGATCCGGGAGACGGGCAGCGCCGATTCCGTGTTCGTGACCGACCTGGATGGCCGCCTCCGAGGCGTCCTGACCGAGCGCGACATCTTTGCCCGCCTCGTCGGCCACGAAGTGGATCTGAGCCGGCCGGTCGAGTCGATCATGAAGGAGCATCCCTGGACGCTTCATCTCGACCAGCCCGTGCGCCACGCGATCGATCTCATGCAGACCGGCCGGTATCGCAATGTTCCCCTGGTCGACGACGATGACATCCTCGTCGGCGTCGTCCGGCCGGTGGATGTCCTGAAGTACCTCGCCGAGGCGTTCCCGGAGGAGCTCCTGAACCTGCCGCCGAGACCGCACCAGATGATGCCCGAGACGGAGGGCGCGTGACCGAGGGCGATCAAGCCCCCCGCGGAGCCGTCGTCGAGCGCCAGCTTGAACGGGTGACCATCCGGTTTGCCGGCGATTCCGGCGACGGCATGCAGCTGACCGGCACGCAGTTCACGCGGACCGCGGCCGTCTTCGGCAACGACATCAGCACGTACCCTGATTACCCTGCGGAGATCCGTGCGCCGGCCGGGTCGCTGCCTGGCGTTTCCGGGTTTCAACTGAGTTTCTCCTCGTCGGAGATCCACACGCCCGGCGACGAACCCGATGTCCTCGTGGCAATGAACCCGGCGGCGCTCAAGGCCAACATCGCCGATCTGCCGCCCGGCGGCGCGCTCGTCGTGAACCTCGATGCGTTCACAACGGCGAACCTCAACAAGGTCGGGTATGAGCGCAACCCGCTGACCGACGGATCGCTGGCCGCCTGGAACCTGTTCCAGATCCCGATCTCCACGCTGAACGCCCGCGCGGCCGAGGGTCTCGAGCTGACGAACAAGCAGGTCGACCTGACCAAGAACTTCTTCGCTCTCGGGCTGATGTTCTGGCTGTACGAGCGGAGCATGGGGCCGACCCTTGAATGGATCGACGAGAAGTTCTCGCGCCGGCCGGTCATCGCCGAGGGCAACAAGCGAGCGCTGAACGCGGGCTACAACTTCGGCGAGACGACCGAGATCTTCCACGAGCGATACATCGTGCCGCCAGCCCGCCTCCGGGCAGGCAAATACCGGAACATCACCGGCAACGAGGCCGCCGCGCTCGGCTTCGTGGCCGCCTCGCAGCTTGCCAGGCGCGACCTGTTCTATGGGTCGTATCCGATCACGCCGGCGTCCGACATCCTCCATCTGCTTGCCGGCTACAAGCACTTCGGGGTCAAGACGTTTCAGGCTGAGGACGAGATCGCGGCGATCGGCTCGGCGATCGGGGCGGCCTATGGCGGGGCCATGGGGATGACCGGAACGTCCGGCCCCGGCGTCGCGCTCAAGAGTGAAGCGCTCGGCCTCGCGATCATGATCGAGTTGCCGCTCGTCCTCATCGATGTCCAGCGAGCCGGGCCCTCGACGGGCATGCCGACCAAGACCGAACAGGCGGATCTCCTCCAGCTGATGTTCGGGCGCAACTCCGATTCACCCATCCCGATCGTCGCCCCGGCGACCCCCGGTGAGTGCTTCGACTACGCGATCGAGGCATGGCGGATCGCGCTCAAGTACATGACCCCGGTCGCGTTCATGTCGGACGCGTTCCTGGCCAACGGTGCCGAGCCGTGGATGATCCCCGACCCGAGCTCCCTGCCGGACATCTCGGTGCCGAACCGGACCGAGAAGAACGGCTTCTATCCGTACCTGCGAGACCCCGACACACTCGCTCGGCCGTGGGCCGTGCCGGGGACGCCTGGACTCGAACACCGGATCGGCGGCCTCGAAAAGAACGACATCCTCGGCAACGTCAGCTACGACCCTGACAACCACCATCGGATGCAGGTCCTTCGCCAGGAGAAGGTCGCCGGCATCGCCCGCGACATCCCGCCCCTCGATGTCTACGGCGCGGAAGAGGGGGACCTTCTGATCCTGGGCTGGGGATCGACCTATGGCGCCATCCGGAGCGCGGTCGAGCGGATGCGCGGGCGCGGGCTGTCGGTCGGCCACGCTCACCTTCGGCACCTGAACCCGTTCCCGGCCAATACCGGCGACGTCCTTCGTGGCTTCCGCCGGGTGCTCATCCCCGAGGTGAACCTCGGCCAATTGTCGATGCTGATCCGGGCTCGCTACCTGGTGGACGCCGTCGGCTACAACCGGGCTCGCGGGAAACCGTTCAGGATCGTCGAAATCGAACTCGAAGCCGAGCGCCTGCTGCGCGAGCTCAAGGAGTCCGTCGGATGACCGAGACGAAGACCGGAGGATCGCCGCTCGAGCTGCCGATGCTGACTCGAAAGGACTTCGTGTCCGACCAGGAGGTCCGCTGGTGCCCGGGCTGCGGCGACTACTCGATCCTCGCCCAGACCCAGAAGGTGATGCCCGAGTTCGGCTACGCGAAAGAGAACATCGTCTTCATCTCCGGGATCGGCTGCTCCGGTCGGCTCCCCTATTACATGAACACCTACGGGTTCCACACGATCCATGGCCGCGCGCCCGCCATCGCGACCGGCCTCAAGGGCGCGCGTCCCGAGCTCATGGTCTGGGTCATCACCGGTGATGGCGATGCCCTGTCGATCGGCGGCAACCACCTCATCCACTCGATGCGACGCAATGTCGACATCAACCTGATCATGTTCAACAACCGGATCTACGGTCTCACCAAGGGCCAGGCGAGCCCGACGTCCGAGTTCGGCAAGGTCACCAAGTCGACCCCGAACGGCACGATCGACTACCCGCTGAGCCCGCTCGGCATCGCCCTCGCCGCCGAGGCCAGCTTCATCGCCCGATCCGTCGATACCCACACCGAGCACCTCCAGACAACGCTCGAGCGGGCGGGCCGTCACCGCGGATCGGTATTCGTCGAGGTCCTCCAGAACTGCAACATCTTCAACGACGGGGCGCATCGCGAATTCACCGATCGCGAGGTCCGTGACGATCGAATGCTGGTACTCGAACACGGCAAGCCGATGATCTTCGGTCGCGAGCGCAACCGCGGATTGCGCCTGAACGGGCATCGGCCGGAGATCGTGACGATCGGCGAGGATGGCATGACCGAAGCCGACATCCTCGTTCACGACGAGGATGATCCGCTGCTCGCCGCCATGCTCTCGACCATCTACTGGCCCGATTTCCCGGTACCGGTCGGCGTCATCCGGGCCGTCCATCGACCTACCCACAGCGAGCTGCTGAATCGGCAGGTCGAGGAGGCGGTCGCCAAGCGCGGGGCCGGCAACCTGACCGACCTGCTCGATAGCGGGGAGACCTGGATCGTGACCGGGGACGAGGCGTGATCTGCCCTGTCTGCCAGTGGCAGAACTTCGCGGGCGAGGACCTGTGCGAGAACTGCGGGGCCGACCTGCGGATGGCCAGCACGCCGGAACCCGCGATCGGGTTTCGAGGGCCTTTGCTTGGGACCAGCCTCGAGGAGCTGGGCGCACCGGCGCCCCAGCTGGTCGACGTCGCGATGGATGTCACCGAGCTGATCGAGATGATGCATCGCGAGGGCACCGACTGCGTCCTCGTGACCGAGGCGGGCGAGCTTGCCGGCATCTTCACCGACCGGGACGCGCTGCTGAAGCTCGCCGGTCGAGGCCTCGAGCACCTGCCGGTCGGGCAGTTCATGACGCCCGACCCCGTGGTGCTCCGTCATGACGACCCGATCGCGGTGGCGATCCACAAGATGGCCGTCGGCGGGTTTCGGCACGTGCCGATCGTCGAGGATGGGCGGCCGATCGCCGTCATCTCGGCCCGGGACATCTTCCGCCACATCGCCTCGCGCCTCGGCTGAGCGCGACCCCTCGATGACGGACGCGCGACCCGCCATTCCGGATGCCCGTCACGTCGAGCGCCTCGGCCGCGCTCAGGCCCTGCTCCAGCAGCGCGGCGTCAGTGCCCTGCTGATCGGCGTCGGGGCGGACCTCCGGTACCTGACCGGCTACGAGGCCATGCCACTCGAGCGGCTGACGATGCTTGTCCTGCCGGCGCACGGGACGCCGACGCTGGTCGCTCCGCGGCTCGAGGCGATGGCCGCCGAGGCGGCTCCCGCAGCGCGACTCGGAGCCCTGCCGGTGGCCCCGTGGGACGAAACGGACGACGCGCACGCGCTCGTTGCGTCGTTGCTTGCCACCGCACGAGGCCACAGGATCGGTGCCGGCGATCGGGTCCTCGTCAGTGATCGACTATGGGCGATGCACGTGCTCGGCCTTCAGCGGACCCTCGCGGGGGCCCCCATCGGGCTGGCGAGCTCGCTGCTTCGTGATCTCCGGATTACCAAGGACGCCGAGGAGATCGCCCTGATGCGACTGGCGGCCCACGCGGCAGACCGGGTCGTGGCCCAGATCGCCGGTGGACGACTGGTCGGCAGGACCGAAGCGGACGTCAGCCGCGAGGTCCGCGAGCGGCTCCTGGCTGAAGGCCACGAGATCGCCGAGTTCGCGATCGTGGCCTCTGGCCCGAATTCCGCTTCACCCCACCACGATGCCGGCGATCGAGTGATCCACGCAGGGGAACCGATCGTCCTCGACATCGGCGGGGCCCTCGACGGGTACTGCTCGGACACTACGCGCACGCTCTGGGTGACGGGCGGCGACGCCGAGCGCGGGCCCACGCCGGAGTACCGCGCCCTGTTCGACCTGCTCCACACCGCGCAGGCCGCCGCGACCGCGGCCGTCCGTCCCGGCGTTGCCTGCGAAGGGATCGACGCCGCGGCCCGCACCGTCATCACGGCTGGCGGGTATGGCCCGAACTTCTTCCACCGAGTCGGCCACGGCATCGGCCTCGAGACCCACGAGGATCCGTACCTCGTGGCCGGCAACGCGGAACCGCTCACGGAAGGGATGGCGTTCAGCGTCGAACCGGGCATCTACTTCGCGGGCCGGTACGGTGCCAGGATCGAGGACATCGTGGTCTGTGGACCCGATGGCCCTGACGTCCTGAACGAGTCGGACCACGATCTGTGGGTGGTTCCGGGCTGACCCGGCGTCTCCGGGTATCATCCGTGGACCGGCCGCCCTGCCGGCAGATCGATCACATCGAGCACTGATGAATCATCCTGAGCGGCGCCCATTCGCCGTCATCCTTCCGGACATGGCGCGCGGGTCCATCGCATGAACCGCCGCGCCCACCATCCGGCGCGACGCCACGTACGACCGCCGAAGCCCGGGCCCGGCGCCCGACCGGCGCAGGCGCCCGTGGACGATCGCGGGTCGTCGCCGGCTCCCCTGAGCCACCGCACGGCTGAACCGGCCCGCGCGGCCGACCCGCGACGCTCCGGGGCGGCTGGAATCGCGTCCCCCACCGAGCCGCCGGCCCTTCCAGCCGCAAACGTCGATCCGGCCGTCGAGCAGTCGCCATCCGTTGATCGGCCGGTCCTGAGCGCTGAGACCGAGGCGCGGCCGGTCCTGAGCGCTGAGACCGAGGCGCGGCCGGTCCTGAGCGCTGAGACCGAACCGCGGCCGGTCCTGATGGGCATGACCCCGAGCGTGGCTGAGGGCCCGCTGCCGTACCGCAACGGCAACCTCGAGTCCGCGGGCTGCACCGCTCCGCAGCTCCGCCGGTTCATCAAAAGCCGGACCTACGTGCCCATGCACGAGCTGCGTCGCCGCTTCGCGATCAACGGCGACGACGATGAGGTCACCGGCGTGGCGATCGATGCCGCGCACCGGATCTTCGTCGGACTGCCACCGCGTGAGGGGGCGCTCCTCGGCGAGCTGTTCAGGTCCGGTGACGTGGGCTACGAGCTCTCGCTCGATCCGATCTCGCCGATGGTCGTCGGCGTGTTTCCGATGCGACCCGTCGCCCGGGGCTGACGGAAGCCGGCGCAGCCTAGCGGCGAGGTTCGGACGGTCCGCCAAGCCCGGATGCTCTCGCAACGGCCGAGCCGGCTGCCGCGAGGTCACGCGCCCGTGCCGCCGACACGAGATTGCCCTTTGCCTCGAAGCGCTCGATGGCTTGTCTGAGCGTGTCCACGGCCTCGGTGGTCTGTCCGCCGCTGAGCTGGGCTTCGGCGAGGAAGACGAGCGCATTGGCCTGGCCCTCGATGTCGTCGGAGGTCTCCGTCGCGGCGACGGCGGATTTCGCGAGCTCGATGCCGGCGTCCACCTGGCCCGCCTGCGCGAGGAGTTTGCCGCGAACGCCACGCCACAGGTATTGCGAATACACGTCCGACGGCGCGGCGACTTCCTCGCACAGGGCCGCATACGTCGCCGCCTCATCGAACCGACCCTGGCGATAGAGGGTCTCCGCGAGGAGCCCGGCGATCGTCGAGATGTAGTTGCGCTCGCCGATGGCATCGAGTGCCTGGTAGTCCTTTCGGAGCTCCGCCTCGGCAGCGGCGAGGTCACCGGCGAGGATCTCGACCGGGCCCGAATCGATCGACATCGTCGAGGCGTCGAACCGGAGGCCGAGCTCCTCGAGGATCGCCCTGCCCCGGCGATAGTCGTCGCGCGCCGACTCGAACTCGCCGCGCATTGCGCGCAGGTGCGCCAGCGCCGCAAGGGTCATGGCCTGGGCCCGTCGGTCCCCCTCGGCGATCGCCAGGAGCTGCTCACCACGAACGATCGCATCGGGCGCGGGCATGGGGCCGTAGAAGGCGGCCTGGGCCGACGACGCGTGGAGGCGCATCTCGAGGACGCGATCCCCCGCCTCGCGGGCGTAGCCGATGGCACGCTGGTTCGCCTCGCCGGCTTCTCCGTAGCGGCCGCTGATCCCGTTGACCAGCTCGAACAGCCGCCATGCCCTGGCGAGCGCCGCGGGATCCTCGAGCGCCTCGAGCCGGCCGATCGCCTCGAGCGTGGCGGCCTCGACATCGGCGAGCGATGTTGACGCCTCGGATCTGAGATGGAGCTGGAGCCGGACCAGTTCGGCCGTGGTCGCGACGGCGGGTTCGTCGTTCGCCGCCGCTTCGGTCGCGGCCTGGGCCAGGATGTTCTCGGCCGTCGTGAACTCGCCGATCTCCAGATAGGACTCGCCGGCCGTCACGAGCAGGCGACTTCGGTTCGCATCGGCGACATCGAGCACCCGAGCTGCTCGGGCCAGGAGGTTCGCGGCCGCCGGGAAGTCGCC
>JAYTWS010000008.1:0-10958 GCA_043743315.1 Chloroflexota bacterium
ATAGAGCGCCGGATCGGGGTTGGGGTCGGTCGTGATCCGGGCCAGATCGCCACCCGCCGTCGCGGCCGTCGGCGTTTCGGACGCCGGTGCGCGCTGGCCGACGCGGATGACCGGCGAGCTGGTGGCGACCTCGAAGGTCATCCGGATCACTTCCGGAGCGCTGCTGCCGGCCGAGGTCGTGAACTCGGCGCCCCAGATGCCCGCCTCGACGAAGCCGACATTGGCGACGTAGAAGCCACGCTCGTTCTCAATCCCCCACACGAACGTGCCGTCGACCTGCTGCGTGGGCGCCGCGGCATCACGACCGAGGTTGAACAGCGATAGGTGCACGGTCCGGTCCGGAGCCGCCGCGGGACGGTTGGTCGCGTCCAGGAAGGTGAAGAGCAGGCGGTTCTCGCCGCACGTCAGGCTCCGGCCGCTGTTGACGATGGCCGGGAAGACGGTCGGGGCCTTGGGTGCTGTGGTCCAGCCTGGCAGGTCGGCCGGCGGTGATGGAGCGGCGACGCAGCCCGTACCCGGTGATCCCGAGGCCGTTGCCGGGGTACCTGTCGGTTCGGTCGTCGGGACGATCGATCCGGCCTGGCCGCCGCCACAGGCCACGAGGATGAACGCGACGAGGACGATCGCGCGGGGGCCTGAAGGCATGAGTCGCATCCGGAGAGCGTAGATCGCCGAGCGTTTCCTCGCCGTCGATGGGCCGGCCGTGCCGCCAATCGGGTGGGCGAAGCAGGCAGCGTGGCCACCGGGGTGTCGGCGGCACGGCCCCCGCGCGTAGAATGGCGCGGCCCGCACCCTCCACGCATCGGAGTCACGTGACCCGTTTCCAGCGCCTCGCTGCCGCAACCGTGGTCACCACGTTCCTGCTGGTGACCATTGGCGTCGTGGTCCGGGCGACGGAATCAGGCGTGGCCTGTCCGACCTGGCCGGGTTGTTTCCGGGGCCAGTTCCTGCCGGGCCTCGATGCGGACTATCACGTCTGGTTGGAGTGGATCCATCGCACCGTGGCCGCGCTGATCGGATTCCTGATCCTCGGCCTGGCCGCGCTTGCGATCATCGATCATCGGGATCGGGCGTCGCTCCTGTGGCCGTCGGTCGCCTCCGTCGCGCTGGTCGGCTACCAGGCCTACCTCGGACGCGAGACCGTTCGGCTGGGCAACTCCGGTGAAAGCGTTACAGCCCACCTGGCCGCAGCGATGTCCTTAGTCGGCATCCTCGTATACCTCCTCGTGCGATCGGGTTACCCGGCGCGCATCTCCGGGCGAGGCGCCAGCCAGCGATTCACGCTGGTGGCCGTGTTCGCGGCGGCGGCGACGTTCGCGCTCCTGCTGTTCGGATCGAATGTCACGGCCCGAAACGCCGGCGTCATCTTCCTCGACTGGCCCCTCATGAACGGCGGCCTGTTCCCGTTTGCCCATGGCACGCCGGCGGACCTCGCCGCCCTGTATGCGACCCACGCGCTTCACCGTTATGTCGCCGGGATCGTGCTGCTGATCCTGATCGGGGTTGCCGTTGCTGCCCGGCGCCTGAGACCCGGCAGCCGACGCCGGCGGGCGATGGCCGACGGGATCCTGGCCCTGTATATCGTCCAGATCATCGTCGGCGGACTGCAGGTCCTCACCCTGCTCTCCGGCTGGTCCCAGACACTTCACGTCGCGCTCGGCTCGCTGATCTGGGGCGGTGCCGTCGCCCTCGGCGTCAGCGCCTATTACGATGCACGACTGGCCACGGCGCCAGTCGGCAATGGCGGCGGACTGCAGGTGCCGGTCGCCCCTGATGCCGTGGCATCGGACCCGGCCGATGCGGCCGCAACCGGCCACACGTCGAGACGGGCCACGATCCGGGCATACGTGGCCCTGACCAAGCCCCGGATCATCGAGCTGCTCCTCGTGACCACGCTGCCCGCCATGGTCCTCGCCACGCGGGACGTCCCGGGCATCCAGCCCCTGGACTGGCTCCGGCTGACGTTCTGGACGCTGGTCTGCGGCACGCTCGCCGCCGGCGCTGCGAACGCCATCAACCAGTATCTGGACCGGGACATCGACGAGCGGATGACGCGGACCCGCCGCCGGCCCCTGCCGGCTCATGACGTGACCCCGGAACGGGCGCTGGGCTTCGGGATTGTCCTCGGGATCGTCTCGGTGGCGCTGATGGCGTTCTTCGTCAATCTTCTGGCAGCATTTCTGACCCTGCTCGCCATCGCCTTCTACGTGTTCGTCTACACGATCATGCTGAAGCGCAGCACGCCCCAGAACATCGTGATCGGGGGCGCCGCGGGGGCGCTGCCACCAGTGATCGGGTGGGCGGCGGTGACCGGCCACGTCGGCCTGCCGGCGGTCATGCTGTTCCTCCTCGTCTTCTACTGGACTCCCCCGCATTTCTGGGCCCTGGCGCTCCGCCTGCGCGGGGATTACGCGGCCGCGGGCGTCCCGATGCTGCCGGTCGTCAAGGGCGTGGCCGAGACGAGTCGGCAGATCGCGCTCTACACCGTCCTGCTGGTGGCGATCTCGCTCGTCCTGGCCGTCGTGGCGCAGATGGGCGTGGTCTACCTCGGCGCAGCGGTGGTCCTCGGGGCCATGTTCCTGTGGCGCGCATTCGTGCTGTGGCAGCAGGGCTCCGCCCCGGAGGCCTCGACGGCGCAGGCCATCCGGCTGTATCGCTACTCGATCAGCTACCTCACGCTGCTATTCGTCGCGGTCGCGGTGGACGCCGTCGTGGCCCTGCCCTTCGGCTGAGCGCGGAACAACGGTCCGGACCGCGGCGTCTCACGGGCATGCACCGCCTCAGGATCGTCGTCCGGATCGTGGCCACCCTGGCGGTGGTTGCCCTGGGCCTCGTGGCCGCACCGATGGCCACGGCCGATACGACAGGGGTCACCGACTGCGCCCCGCCCCTCCCCATCGAGAAGGCGGTCTTCTCGGACCTCGTGTTTGTCGGGCGGGTGACGGACGTCGCCAACCAGGGCAGATCGGCCACCGTCGAGGTCACCGAGGTCTGGCGTGGCGACGTGCCGACCCCGGTCACGGTCAACGGTGGCAGTGATCCGACCAACCCGGCCGAGGACGACCGGTCCTTCGAAGTCGGCGTCACCTACCTGTTTATTCCGGCCCAGATCGATGGCCTGCGGCAGGGCTTCGTGACCGACAGCGTGTGTTCCAGCACCACGCCGTGGACCGACGATCTGGCTCGGCTTCGTCCTGCTGACGTCGGCCAGCCCTCGGCCGGGTCCGCGTCCTCGACCACGAGCTCAAATCCGCTCGCGTTCCTCGGATGGCTGACGATGCCGATCCTGACCGCGGTACTGGTCGTGGGTTCGGCGTTCGTGCTGGCCTGGCTCGTCGCTCGCGGTCGTGAAGCGTGAGATCGGCCATGGGATCCGGGCATCAGCGGCGGTCGAATGCCGCACGTCGGCTCGCCGCAACCGCCCTCCTCGTCGGCGCCGGCCTGCTGGCCGCGTCGGACGCCACATCGGCATCGTGGGCCGTGCTTCCCGGTGACGGGGTCCCCTGATCGTCGTGGTCGTGTTCGCACGTCGTCGCGAGGCCTGAGCGTCAGCCGGCTTCCTCGATGTTCGCGATCAGGGATTCGGCCGTCAGCGGCCCGTTGAGGTAAGCGGTCAGCAGTGATCGCGGGGCTCGCCCGCCGCCGTCCTGGAGGAGCGCCTCCGACAGGTGACGGTACCAGCCCGGATCGCCGACCGACCAGTCGCCCCGGGTGGCGCGCACCCTGGCCCGGACGGCGGCAACGACGATGGCCCCCAGCGCGTAGTTGGCCAGATAGCCCGGGCCGTCGCTCAACTGTCCACGGCCCGCCCACCAGGACCACTCCGGATGGCCACGGATCCCCAGGTCACGCTCCGCGATCTCGGCCCACACCTGGTTCGGTGAGCGATCCGGATGACGGTGGAGTTCCAGCTCGAAGAGCGTCCATGCAGCGTCCATGGCCACGCCCCCGAACCTGGTGATGACCGACTCCCGACGAGTGATCTCGACACCGAGGTGCTCGCGCAGGAACGCCGGCTCGTGGGTCGTCCAGCCGACGACATCGGCGATGGCCTCGACGAAGGCGGTCTGGTCAGGCGGCCAGCTGAACATCGCCGGACGGGTCCGGATCGCGGCGTAGTGGAGCGCATGGCCACTCTCGTGGAGCAGCTCCTCGAGATTGCCGATCCCGCCCTGTGCGTAGGTCGCGAAGACCCACGGCCTCGCCGATGTCCAGGTTCCGTCGGCGTCTCGGACCGCGATGCCCTCGGTCACCGTGAACGCCGTCGGGATCACGGGCCGATCGCCGCGGGGATGGATGTCGTAGCCGATGTTCAGCGCGGCTGGATCGGCGCCGATGGACCGGAGATGGGCGTCGTTGATCTTGCGCAATCGATCGATGGGCACGAGCGGGTCCAGTTGCCGCGCGAGCCCGCCGATGCGATGACGGTAGTCCCACGGTTCGACGAGGCCCGGACCGATGGCCACGGTCCGGAATGCCCGGAGGATTCGCCGCATCGTCGGCTCGACCGAGACGGGATCCATGCCGAGCGCGAGGGCGTTCGCGTCGATCGGCGAGCCCTCCCGGGTCCAGAGGGCAGCCGACGCCACCAGGAGGCGACGGTATGGGCTGTTCGTCTCATCGTCGCCGTTGAGCGAGCGCCATGCCGGCTCCATCGAAAGGAACAGCGCGCGGCGCCGTGTCTCGTCGTCCTCGCGGGCCAGCATCGAGGTCACCGTGAGGCGATCGAACGCGTCCGAGCCGACCGTCAGCTCAGCCATCGCCTGCCCCCAGGCGTCGAACGTCGTCCGTCGCAGCGTGGCGACCGGATCGGGCCCGTCACGCTCGGTCGCTTGACGCGTGCCCGCGTCCCCGGGGGAGTCGGCAAACACCCGCCCGTCGAGTGGTTGGGCCCAGGCATCGAGATCGGGTAGGCAGGCGCGCAGGGTCCGGACGGCTGCGGCGTCATCGGCTCCCAGGTCGTCCCAGCGCCCGGATGCCACCACCGAGCTCAGCGCGCCTCGTGTCTCGACGAGCGCCGAGGCCAGGCGCTCCTCGGCGCTGTTCCGGATGCCCCGGTGGTGACCGACCATCCAGGCCCCCCAGGCCTCGAGATAGCGGGCGTAGGCAGCCTCAAGGCGCTCGACGTTGGGATCGTGCGTGAATGGCGGCATCGAGGCCATCGTAGGCGCCGGTGGGCGCCCGCTACTCGCCCACGGTTCCGGGCGTACCGTCCAGGACACGGACCACGCGCCGGCGCGCGACTCGGCCCTCCCGGTCGAAGATCCCGAGCATGACCTGGACGACCGGCCCGATTCCGAAGGCGAACACCACGGTCCCCACGCCGATCGTCCCGCCGAGCGCCCAGCCGACCGCGAGCACCGCGAGTTCGATCGCGGTTCGCGAGCGGCGAATCGACCACCCGTACCGATGATGCACCCCGACCATCAGCCCGTCGCGCGGCCCGGGACCGAGATCCGCGGCCAGATACAGCCCCGACCCGATGCCGATCACCAGCACCCCCGCCAGCATCTGGATGAACTGGAGGAGGGGCGCGGTCTGGCTCGGCAGGTAGGCATTGCCGATGTTCGTGGCGGTGCCGATGAGGAGCACGTTCACCAGGGTCCCGATCCCGGGCCGTTCGCCGAGGGGCCACCACAGCGCGAGGATCGGCAGGCCGAGCAGGATCGAGATCGTGCCCATCGGGATACCCGTTCGGAACTGGATCCCCTGGTGGAACGCCTCCCACGGTCCGAGCCCGATACCGGCACGGGCCATCAGCGCGATCCCGAATCCGAAGATCACGAGGCCGGCCAGGAGGCCCGGGAGGCGGGACAGGATCGACCGCCGGGCCGGCGGCGAGGCCGTTCGGTCGCTCGACATGGGCATGGGATCGGGCATCAGGGGATGGTAGCCGCCACGGGGCCGCAGGTGACCCTGCGTATGGCGAGGCGGGACCGCGAGCGCGTCCGGCGGCGCACTGGCACACTCCGCGGATGGAGTTGCACTTCCTCGGCGGCGCGGCCACAGTCACCGGCTCGCGATTTCACCTCTCAACAGCGCGCGCGAGCATCCTCATCGACTGTGGCATGTTCCAGGGACCGCCGACGGAATCCGTTCGCAACCGCGTACCCCTCGGATTTGAAGCGGCCAGGCTGGACGCGATCCTCGTCACGCATGCCCATCTCGATCACTGCGGGCTGCTGCCGGTCGCGGTGAAGATGGGCTTTGCCGGCCCGATCCACCTCACGGCGGCCACGGCCGAACTCGCCGAGCTGGTCCTTCTCGACAGCGGCCGTCTGCAAGAGGGGTTCGCCAAGCGTGGCTCGCGCTGGGAGGCTCGCCACCCGGAGGAGGCCATCCGGGAAGATCGTCGCGCTGCGAATCAGTACGTCGAGGCCGCGGAGCAGGCCCGCCTCGAGGACGACACCTCGGGCGCCGGGGCCGCCGGCGATATCGGGGCCGGGCAGCCAACGGGGCACCGGCACTTCCGCTTCGCGACCGGCTCCGTCAAGACCGGGGAGCACGTCGAGACGACGATCGAACCGATGCGTGAACCGGGCCAGGAGATCACCGAGGAGGCTGCGATGGTCTCGGAGCACCCGGACCTCCTGATCGACCTGGATGCCCCGCTCTATACCGAGCAGGAGGCCGCCGCGGTCCTACCGCTGTTCCGGACCGTGGCCTATGACACGGAGATCGAGGTAGCGCCCGGAATGCACGCGACCTTCCTTGACGCCGGTCACATTCTCGGCTCGGCGATCATCCGGCTGCGCGTCCAGGACGTCGAAGGCGGCCCGGAGCGGACCCTGGTCTTCTCCGGTGACCTGGGCCGGCCCGGTGCACCGATCCTGAAGGATCCGACGGTCCTCACCCGGGCTGACTACGTGTGCATCGAATCCACGTACGGGGGCCGCGAGCACGAGCCGTCGGCGGAGGCACTCAGGACGCTCGCCGACGCCGTGCGCGAGGTCGACCGTTCGGCGGGCGTGCTGCTGATCCCGTCCTTCGCCATCGGTCGGACGCAGGAGATCGTGTGGGAGCTGGACCGGCTCATCGATGCGGGACAGATCCCGCTACTGCCCCTGTACCTGGATTCACCGATGGCCTCCAAGGCCTCGGCCATCTACCGGAGCCACGCCGAGCTGTACGACGACGAGACGGCGGCACTGTTCCGGTCCGGTGACACGCCGCTTGACTATCCGAAGCAGGTCGATACCGCGAAGCTCGACGATTCGCGGGCCATTGCCCGCGCAGCCCGGCCGTACATGATCGTGGCATCCAACGGAATGCTGACCGGCGGACGAGTCGTCGGGCACCTCCGCGAGCTCATCGATGATCCTGTCGCGACGATCCTGTTTGTCGGATATCAGGGCAGCCACACGCTCGGCGCCAACCTCCAGGCTGGTGCGAAGACCGTGAAGCTCGATGGCCAGGTCCGTCAGGTGCGCTGCCGGATCCGCTCGATCAGTGGCTTCTCTGCCCACGCCGACGAGCCCGCGCTGCTGGCCTGGATTGGCCGCTTCGGTGAGGGATTGCAGCCCGGCGCTTCCGGCTTCCCGCGGCGCGTGTTCCTCGTCCACGGCGACCCTGCAGCCCAGCAGGTCCTCGCCCCGAAGGTCGAGGCGCTCGGTTTTCAGGTCCACGTGCCGGTCTGGCACGAGCGAGTCACGCTCGACTGATCGGCCTCCAGATGGCCTCCAGATGGCCTCCGAGCGACCTCCCAACAGCCTCCGGCTCGACGTTCCCGGGTACACTCACGGTCAATGAAGCTGCTGACCGCGTTCGTGCAGGAAGTCGACGTCCGCGCCGTGAGCGAGGACCTGCGGGAGCATGGCCACCGATTCACGCGGATGCCATCGATCGGCGGGTACCTCGAGGAGCCTAACGTCACGTTCGTTCTGGCCGTCGAGGATGGGCAGCTCGACGATGTGCTCGCCTCGTTCGAACGCAGTTCCCAGGCCAGGGACGTGGAGATGCCGGTGAGCCTTCGGGAGCGTCTCGAGGACTGGCGCGCACGAACCGTGCATCACGGAGGCGCGACGATCCTCATTACCGATCTGGAGCGTATCCACCACACCTGATCGGGCATCGGCCCCCGCCGTGCGCTCGATCCCTCGGCAGGCGTCAGCGACGCGGTCTCGTCCTTGCGGCGATGCGCTCGAGCGCGCCGGTCCAGCCCGGGTCGAATGGATGGCCGGGTTCGTCGAGGTCCAGGACGACGGGAGCATGATCCGACGGGATCGGTGGTCCCTTCCGGGCTTCGCGGTCCACCTCGGCCCACAGGACGCGCGCCGCAACGGGTGCGGTGGCATACAGCAGGTCGATCCGCATGCCCTCGTTGCGGTGGAACATGCCGGCCCGGTAGTCCCACCACGAGAACCGGCCGAGTGCCGGCTGGACGCGGCGGTACACGTCCTCGAGGCCCCACTCGCGCAGGCGTGCCAATGCGGCTCGTTCCGGCTCGGACACGTGTGTTCCGCCATGGGCCGCCACCGCATCCCAGACGTCGTCGTCGGACGGGGTGATGTTGTAGTCACCGCCAAGGATGAGCGGCTCGTCCGGCGATCGCGTCTCGGCCAGCCAGCGGGACAGCCGACCGAACCAACGAAGCTTGCCGTCGTAGAAGGGCGAGCCCACCACGCGGCCGTTCGGCGCGTAGAGCGACGCCACCCGGATCCCGCCGCAGACCGCCGAGATCATGCGGGCCTCGCCGAACGGGTCGAAGTCATCCTCCGACGCGGCAACCGTGGCGCCGGACGAGCTATCCCTGACCGGGCCGTCCCCGAAGTTCGTGATCACGTCCGCGGCGCCGACGCGGGTCGCGATGGCCACGCCGTTCCAGCGGCCCCCGCCGTGGTGCACGAGGTCGTAGCCCAGCATTCGGAAGGGCATGACCGGGGCGTCGGTGTCGCTGAGCTTCGTCTCCTGGATGAGCAGGATGTCCGGTTGTACCTTGACGACCCAGGCCTCGACGCCGTCCATCCGGGCCTTGAGCGAGTTGACGTTCCAGGTCGCGATCCGCACCGCTGCCGCCGTTGGTTCAGTACCGGCGGCCGCGCTGGCGCGCGAGCTCGAAGGTCGCGGTGTCCGCGACAGCCATGACGGCCATCGTTCCGGCCTGGACCGGGTCACTGACCACGAGGTCGGCGACCTCGGTGATGGAGCCGACCATGTTCAGGCAGATGATCGGAATACCCTGTTCGCGGAGCTCGCGCGCCGCCACCGAGATGTCGCCGCCCATGATCGAGCCGGCCAGGACCAGGAGGCGGGCACGGGGCAGGTCGGCCACGGCCCGAACGGCGGCCGCGATCTCCTTCTCGCCGACCAGGGCGATCGTATCGACGGAGATCCGTTCGCCCCGGAGGTTGTGCCGATCGGCCTCGCTGACGGCCCCGAGGGCGACCTGGGCGACCTGGGCACCGCCGCCGATCACGATCACGCGCTTGCCGAAGATCCGGTCGAGGGAGCGGGTCAGGCGGTGGGCGCGCACCCCGGGCGTGGCGTGGAGGGTCCGGGCGAGCATCTCCTCGTCGAGACCTTCGACCTCGATCTCGATCTCAACGGCGCCCGTGAGGTTCGGCTCGTCGGACCCGTCCGTGCCTTCCGAACCCTCGTGGAGTCGACGGACCGTGGACAGCGTACGGGTGATACCGCCGGCCTTTGCCAGGCGCTCAGTCAGGGCCGGAATCGTCCGCCCGGGGTCGTCCACCACGGCGCGCGCCGCAACAGTGATCGGCAGGTTGGTTCGGCGTGCCACGTGACGGCGCGTTCCGGCGTCAGCGAGCGCGCATGTCGGCGACGCTCATGTCATGCGGGTCGAGCCCACCGGAAGCGTCGTGCTCCTCGAACGCGAGGGCGAGACCTTCGAATGCCAGGCGAGTCGCAACCGGATCCGAGGTCGTCAGCATGAGCGCGCCGTCGGTGTCCTCGGCAACGCCGACGATGCCCGTGATATTGACCGAGCGCTCGCCGAGTGCCGCCGCGACACGCGCGAGCGAACCGGGTTTGTCGTCGAGCTGGACCGTGAACCAGACGGACACCGCGCACCTCCTGTGTCCGTGATGGTAGCCGACCCGCTACGCTTCGCCCGATGCCGCTGCCCACGTTCGCGTACCGCCTGATCGGGCGCTTCTCGGTCACCCGATTCGATCAATGGCTGCACCCGCTGCTCTATCGGCGGGCCGCGGGCCGCGGCGTCCTCAGTCGCGTGCTGGGCTGCGAGATGCTCCTGCTCACGACGACCGGGCGACGATCCGGCCGGCGCCGTTCTGTTGCCCTGTTCGCGTTCCCGGTCGACGACCCGTCAGGGTCGTGGGCGGTGGTGGGATCGCGCGGTGGAAGCGGCGACCTCCCGGCCTGGTATCACAACCTCAGCTCGGACCCCGACGTCCAGGTCCAGGTTCGAGGTCGGCACTTCGCGGCGAAGCCTCGCGAGCTCGTCGACGCCGAGTACGAAGCAATCTTCGAGCGAGCCGCAACGGCCTACCCGGGCTACCGTCTGTACCGGGCCGAGGCGACGCACCGCATCCCGATCGTGGTCCTCGAGCCGGCCGCCCCCGCGCCGGCGGTGCATGCCGAGCCGGCCGCCCCCGAACCGGCGGTGCATGCCGAGCCGGCCGCCCCCGAATCGGCGGTGCATGCCGAGCCGGCCGCCCCCGAACCGTCGTGAGTTCGCCCGCAGCCCTGACCCAGAGTCCGCTCATCCAGGTCTTCGGGCGGGAGGACCATCAGGACACACGCGCCGCGCTGCGGTTCTTCAAGGAACGGCGGGTCGCGATCCAGTTCGTGGACCTGCGCCGCAAGCCGATGGCGACCGTGGAACTGCGACGCTTCGTGGAGCGCCTCGGGGCGGCCGCGCTGACCGACACAGCGGGGCGAGCGTGGACCGACGCAGGCCTGGGCTATCAGCGGATGACCGACGCGGAGCTCGCGGAGCGCCTCCGTACCGATCAGCGACTCCTGCGCCTGCCGCTGGT
>JAYTWS010000009.1:0-46988 GCA_043743315.1 Chloroflexota bacterium
GCGGCGGCGAGGCTGGCGACGCGGCCCCCGTAGGAATGTCCGCCCACCCCAACCTCGCGCGCGCGACCGTCGGGCACGGCGGCACGCCAGGCCGGGACAGCGTCCTCCGCTCGACGTTTCGGCAGGTCGACGGCCGAGGCGGCGATACCACGCACCTCGAGGCCGCGCACGAATGGAGCCATCGATGCCGCGTTGCCACTTGCTCCGTGGCCCAGATGCAGTCGGATCGGCATGGCCTCAGCGTACTGCCCGGCGCCGTATCCTCGTGGCGATGAGCGACATCGGCCGATGCCCATGGGGGGACACCACCGCGGGCGATGCCCGGATGACCGCGTACCACGACGATGAATGGGGCGTCCCCGTCCGCGGCGATGGCGAGCTGTTCGAGCGACTCATCCTCGAGACCTTCCAGGCTGGCCTGTCGTGGCGGACGATCCTCCACAAACGCGACGCATTTCGTGCTGCCTACCGTGGGTTCGACACCGCGACCGTCGCCGCCTTCGGCGACGCCGACAGGGCACGCCTGATGGCCGATGCCGGCATCGTTCGGAATCGCTCGAAGGTCGATGCCTCGATCGGCAACGCCGCGGCGTTCCTGGCGGTCGTCGCCGAGTTCGGATCCTTTGGTTCGTACCTGACGACGATCGTCCCGGTGCCCGCCGCCACGCGTGGACCCGGCGCGACGATGGCCGACCTCCCGGCCACGACCGCGGTCTCGGATGCGCTCTCGGCGGACCTGCGGCGTCGTGGCTTCAGGTTCGTCGGGTCGACGATCGTGTATGCCTTCATGCAGAGCGTGGGCCTGGTCGACGACCACGTCGCCGGCTGCTTCCACCACCGGCCCGCGCCCGGCTGATCTGCTCGGCGGCGCTCAGCCGGGCCTCACGCTGTCAGAGTTCGCGGCGCCGAAGGGAAATCGCGGCCAGCGACATCACGAGGACCATCCAGACCCCGGTCCAGACGAGGAATCCGAGGGTCGGCGGGGCCGTCGCGAAGAACGGGTTCGCCTCGGCCAGCGGGTTGCCCGCGGCGGCCGCGACGATGATGCCGGGCTCGAGGCCGTAGATCACGCCGCGCCACAAACCGTCGGTCGGCAGGATGGCTCGCCCGACCTGTCCGACGATCTCGAGATTCACGTCGGGGTTGCTCGCGGTGATGGCGATCCCCACCCGTTCGATCGCTCCGGCGGCCCATGACAGGCCGAAGATGACCACGGAGATCGCTCCAGCCCCGATCGGCGGGAGACGCGTCGAGAGCAGCAGGCTGAGCGACAGGACGACCAGGCCCTCGGTCGCGAGATACGCCAGCGGGCCGACGATCGACGGAGGCGTGTAGCCCGAGACGCGACTGACGACCAGGATCGCGAGGAGGGCCGAGCCGACCCCGTACGCGACCAGGACGATGGCGAGGCCGAGCCATCGCCCGAGGAGGTAGGACGATCGCCGGATCGGGCGCGCGAGCAGGGCCAGGGCGATGCCCGATTCGATGTCGTTGGCGATGGCCGGAGCGCCAAGGAAGGCCGCCGTCATCGCCAGGACGAAGCTGAACTGGAAGGCGATGAAGATGAGGATCTGGGACACGCCGAGCTGGATCGTCAGTTCTGGCGTGCCGGACGCGCGGGCAAACGACACGAGCCGATCGATCCCCCAGCCGGTCAGGGCGACGGCCACGATCGCGAGCCCGACGAGGACCCACAGGATCCGGCGCCGTGCCGCCTCGCCGATGGTCAGCCGGGCGATGGTGATCATGCGGCCGAATCCCCACGATTGGTCCGCACCAGCTCGAGGAATCGTGCCTCGAGCGACTCCCGGCCGGAAGCGACCTCGTGGACGCGGACGCCCATGCCGACCAGCTCGGCGACCAACTCGGGCACCTGCGTTTCGGGCAGGTCCCGAATGAACAGGTCACGGCCGTCAAATCGCGGCGTCCCGAACCGGGCGAGGCGCACGACCCCCGGCGGCTCCAGGCCCTCGACGCGGACCCGTGTCTCGTGAGCCCCGAGGACGTCGGCCAGGGAACCTTCGGCAATGACCATGCCCCGATCCACGATGGCCAGGCGATCGCAGACCTGCTCGACCTCGGTCAGGAGATGCGAGTTCAGGAGGACGGCAGCGCCCCGGTCACGGGCCGAGCGAAGGATCCCGCGAACATCCATTCGGCCGATCGGGTCGAGCGCGGAGGTCGGCTCGTCGAGGATCACGAGCGCCGGATCCCCGACCAGGGCCACGCCGATGCCGAGGCGCTGCTGCATGCCCTTGGAGAAGCCACCGACCGCCGACCCGCCACGCTCGGCCAGGCCAACCAATTCGAGGACCCCGTCGAACGCTTCCGAGCGTCCATTCCGGGGCAGGCCGATGAGATCGGCATGCAGGCCCAGGACTTCGCGTGCCCGGAGCCAGGGCTGGAATCGGAACAGCTCTGGGAGATAACCGATCCGGCGCCGTGCCTCGCGATCCCCGATCGGCCTTCCAAGAACCGTTCCGTGCCCACCCGTTCGCCTGGTCAGACCGAGGAGCAGCTTCACTGCCGTGGTCTTACCGGCCCCATTCGGTCCGAGGAACCCGAAGATCTCGCCCGGCCGGACCGTCATGGTCAGGCCGGACAGCGCCTGCACGCGGCCGTACCGCTTGCGCAGGTCGGCGACATCGATGACGAGGCCGGGCTCGGTGGTCATGTCGGTGATGTGGATCCTCGCTCGTCGGGTGGGAACCATCGTGCCACGCTAGCTGTCACCACGTGCACGGATCCTCCGCCCATGATCAACATCGAACGCCCCTGCTGCGACACGCCAATGGCCATCGACCTGCCGGTGCCGGACCTGCTCCGGTGCGACGACTGCTCGATCACGTGGGACGTGAGCGACGCTGTTGCCCGGGAGGCGCTCATCGCCGCCTGATCGGGCCCGGGGCGGGATCGGCCAGCGGTCGGCCCGGCACCGGCCACCGCCGCGCCTTCCTCGTCGCCGCCACCGACCGCGTCACCGACCACGCCCGAGATCCGGACCGCCACGGCGCTACCATCCGGCAATGGACGAATCGGCGGAACTCCCAATCGACGAGGCCGCCCTTCGCGCTGCCATCTGCGCAGCGGGACGGCGACTCGGATCACGCGGCCTGATCAGCGCGGGTGAGGGAAACCTCTCGATCCGACTGTCGGGGTCAACCTTGCTGACCACGCCCACTGGGCGACGGAAGGACGAGCTTGACCCAGAGGATCTCGTTGTCGTGCCACTGGACGCGTCGGCGGGCCCCGATCCGTCCGGACCGAAGCCCAGCTCGGACATCGCGATTCACCGGGCCATCTACCGGGCTCGCGTCGACGTGGTGGCGATCATCCACGCGCACCTGCCGGCTTCGATGGCGCTCACCCTGGCCGGTTCGCCGCCGGACCCGATGGCCCTTCCTGAAACCGCCTACCACCTCCCGGTCCTGCCGGTCATTCCGTACGGCGCCATGGGCAGCGGCGAGCTTGCCGCTCGGATTGCCGCAGGGTTCGCACCCGCAGAAGGTCCGGCCCCAGGCGCCGTCCTCCTGGAGCGACACAGAGCGATTGCCGCCGGATCGGCACGGTCGGACCGACCTGCGACCGAGACGCTCACGACGGCGCTCCTGACGGCCCTCCTGTCCGCCGGCGATCGCATGGAGCTGGTCGACGTGTTGTGTCGAACCTGGCGTGATGCCATCCTCCTGCGCGCCGCGCTTGGTCGGACCGACCCGTTGAGACCCATCGGCGGCTGACGAGCGGTCGGTATGATGCCGACACTGCCCGATCGGGCGTCAGGAGGAGGGACCGTGAACACACGCAAGCTGCTGGCCGAGGTCGTCGGGACATTCATCCTTGTGGGTATGGGCTCGATGGCCATCCTGGCCGTGGGTGCCATTCCCGGGTCACCGGCGCTGGTCGTCATTCCGTTCGGGTTCGGGCTCGGCCTGGTCGCAGCGATCGCCGTCAGCGGCCACGTCTCTGGCGGCCACTTCAATCCCGCGGTCACCCTTGGCGCGCTGCTGGATGGCCGGATCGACGTCCTGGGCGCGATCGGCTACATGATCGCTCAGGTCATCGGCGCCGTCGCCGGTTCGGCGCTGATTCTCGCGCTGTCCAGTCAGTCGGTTGTCGCCGGGACGAAGAACATGCCTGGGGTGAGTGAAGGCGGAGCGTTTCTAGCCGAGGTGGTGCTGACGGCGATCTTCGTGGCCGTCATCCTCACCGTGACGCGACGAGACGCCGGCCACGCGATCATCGTGATCCCGCTGACCCTGCTGGCGATCCACGCGGTCGGGATCCCGTTCAGCGGTGCCTCGGTCAACCCGGCTCGTGCCCTCGGGCCGGCGATCGTGTCGGGGGACTTCGCGGCCATCTGGATCTACCTGACCGCTCCGTTCGTGGGTGCGGTCGTGGGCTGGATCGTGTATCGGGCACTGGCCGCAAGCGATCCTGCGGACGAGCCGGCGGAGACGAGCGCCTAGCTGGCCTCGCCCGGGACCGGCGCGGTTCCGGGAAGGGGCTGCTGCGAGTCCAGCCTGTTGCCGGGCATCGAGATCGGGAGGACCGGAAGGGCGCGCCCGCCTTCGGCGAGCCAGCAGGCGGCCTGGTGGCCGGCGCCGACGTCGAACAGCGGCGGTTCCTCGACCTTGCATCGATCGAAGGCCAACGGGCAGCGCGGGTGGAATCGGCAGCCACTCGGAATTCTTGACGCGTCCGGGGTTTCGCCGACGAGGATCGTCCTCGCAGGCGCGTCATCGGACGGCGGATCGGGTGTCGGGGCGACCGACACGAGGGCGGCCGTGTAGGGGTGCCGGGACTGCCGGATCACGGCGTCCGCCGGCCCGACCTCCATGATCTTCCCGAGGTACATCACCGCGATGCGGTCGGCGATGACCCAGGCGAGCGACAGGTCATGGGTGATGAACAGGTAGGTGAGGCCGCGTTCGGCCCGGAGATCGAGCATCAGGCGAAGGAGCTCCGTCCGGATCGAGACATCGAGCATCGAGACCGGCTCATCGGCGACGACGAGGTCAGGGCTCATCGCGAGGGCGCCGGCGATCACCACCCGCTGTCGCTGCCCGCCGGACAGCTCATGGGGATAGCGCATCGCGAAGTCCGCGGGCAGGCCGGCCGCCTGGAGCGCCTCGCCAACCCGCACGTCCCGGTCTGCAGCCCGAGGGGCGAGCCCGTTTACCTCGAGCGGCTCGGCGACGAAGTCGTGGACGGTCTGCTTTGGATTGAGCGTCTCGTACGGATCCTGGAAGATCGCCTGGACACGGCGTCGGTATGCGCGCAGCTGCCTCGTGCCCCACAGGGACGAGACGTCCTGTCCGTCGAAGGCGATCGATCCGGCGGTCTGTCGGGTCAGCTTCACGATGACCCGACCGGTGGTGGTCTTGCCGGATCCTGACTCGCCCACGAGCGCGAGGACCTCGCCCTTGGCGATCGAGAGGTCGATCCCGTCGACGGCCCGGACGAACCCCTTCGAGCGGCGCATGAGCTGATCGGTGACCCCGCCGTGGATCGGGAAGTGCACCTCGAGTCCCCGGAGCTGGAGGAGGTCGCTCACGACGCCTGCGTCCGCGGCGCGGCGGCGGGTGCGGCAGCGTCGTACGAGGCCGAGACCCTCGCGTCGGCCAAGGAAGCGCCTCCCGCCCCTCCTCCGGGAAGCACCGACCTTCGCGCAGCGATCGACTCCATGGTCGCCACGATGCCGCCGTTCGTGCCGGCCGGGTGCAGGTGGCAGGCGACCCTCACCCCGTCCGGGAAGATCACCTCGGGCGGGACGACATCCCGGCAGACGGCCATCGCGACCGGACAGCGCGGGTGGAACCGGCAACCGCTGGGCGGCTCCCGAAGATCCGGCGGCAGCCCCGGGATGGTGTCCAGGGCCCGGCGATCGGCATGGATGTTCGGGAAGGCACTCAGAAGCTTGGCCGTGTACGGGTGCCGCGGCGCGGTGAAGATCCTGCGCACCGGGCCCTCCTCGGCCACACGGCCCGCGTACATGACCATCGTCCGCTCACAGGTCTCCGCGATCACCGACAGGTCGTGGGTGATGAGGATGAGGGCGAGGCCCAGGTCTCGCCGGAGCCGCTCGAGGAGCTCCAGGATCTGCGCCTGGACCATGACGTCGAGAGCCGTTGTCGGCTCGTCGCCGATCACGATCTTGGGGTCGCAGGCGAGGGCCATCGCGATCATCGCCCGTTGGCGCATCCCGCCCGAGAGTTCATGCGGGTACGCCTGCGCCCGCTGGCTGGGAATGCCGACGAGCTCGAGGAGGTCGCGGGCGCGTTGCCGGGATGCCTCGCGCGTCTCGCCCAGGCGAAGCTCGATCGGCTCCGCAATCTGCTCGCCGACACGCTGGACCGGATTCAGGGCATTCATCGCGCCCTGGAAAACGATACTGATCTCCCGCCACCGATAGCGGAGCAGCGCGAGCTCCGACTTCGTGACGAGATCCGTCCCGTGGAAGTTGACGCTGCCGGCGGCGATCCGTCCGTTCGGCGGGAGCAGGCGGATCAGCGATAGCGCCGTCGTGGTCTTGCCGCACCCGGACTCACCGGCGATCCCGAGTGCCTCGCCATCGTTCAGCCGGAAGCTGACCCCATCGACCGCGCTGACCGATGCACCCTCGAGGCTGAAGGTCGTCGTCAGGTTGTCCACGACCAGCAGCGGCGCGCTCGGATCGGCGAGTTTCGGCAGCTCGTGCGGCCGCCGCACCGGGTTTCGGACTGGGGTCGGGCCAGGAGCCGCCGCAGGAGCCGGAGGACGCTCGGCCGTCATCGTCGGCCTCGGGTCTTGGGGTTGAGGATGTCGTCCAGCGCATTACCGACGAGGGTGAAGGCGAGCACGACGAGGACGACACAGATCGCCGGTGGCGCGATGTACCACCAAGCCTCGAGGCCCGGGGCGCCGGCCGACTGCGCGGCGTTGAGAATCTGCCCCCAGGATGGCGCGAACGGATCCCCGAGCCCGATGAACGACAGCGTCGTTTCGGTGAAGACCGCCAGGGCGAAGGTGATCACCGCCTGCGCCACGATCAGGTTGACGACGTTCGGGAAGATGTGGCGCCGCATGATGTGGCCCGATCCGGCCCCGATCACACGAGCCCGGTCGACGAACATCCGCTCGCGAATCGAGAGCGTCTGCGATCGGATGATCCGGGCGGTCGTGGCCCACGAGGTCACCCCGATCACCACGACGATCACGAGCAGAGTTGCTCGAATCCCGAAGAACTCCGCACCCGTCCCGATGACGTCGAGGATGACCGGGGCCAGGATGATCGCGAGCACGAACGTCGGGAGGACGAGGAAGAAGTCCGTGACGCGCATCAGGATGTTGTCCGTCCGTCCGCCGAGGAAGCCTGCGACGATCCCGATGAGGGCGCCGACGATGATCGTGATCGCGGTTGCCAGGAGGCCGATCGACATCGAGATCCGTGACCCGTGGATCGTGAGGTTCAGGAGGTCACGACCAAGCTCGTCCGTCCCGAACAGATGATCCGCGGAGGGGGGCTGCAGGGAGTGACCCGTCGCCGTCGTCGCCGTCTGGAGTGGTCCCACGAACAGCTGTGGCACGATCGCCAGCACCGCGAAGATCGCCAGGATCACGAAGCCGAGCCGACCGTCGCCGCGACCCGCAAAGCGCCGCGCGAAATCGCGCAGGTTCCGCACCCGAAGGCGCCATCGCTCCGACCGGAGGGCCCGGGTCGTCGCGGCCGTCGGGCCACTCGTCACGATCGCACTCGGGGGTCCAGGAAAGCGTAGACCAGGTCCGCGACGAGGTTCGCGATCACGACCGTGACCGACAGGAGCATGAAGACGCCCTGCAGGACCGGGTAGTCACGCGAACTCAGCGCGTCCACGGTGAGCGTGCCGAGACCCGGCCAATTGAACACGACCTCGGCCGTGATCGCGCCGGCGACGACATAGCCGAGATTGATGGCGATCAGCGTGACCATCGGCAGCATCGCGTTGGGAAATGCGTGACGGGCCAGGACCTGGCGATCCGTCAACCCTTTGGCGCGCGCGGTGGAAACGTAATCCTCGGCCCGGGTCTCGATGATCGACGACCGCATGATGATCGAGTAGCCGCCGATGAGCCCCAGGCTGACGGTGGCCAGGGGCAGCACGAGATGGCGTCCGAAGTCGAACAGCTGGTCCAGGAACGAGCCGTAGGTCGCCCCAACCGTGAGCATGCCCGACGTCGGGAACCATCCCAGACGCGCGGCGAAGATCAGGATCAGCGGCATCCCGATCACGAAGTACGGCATCGAATAGAGGACCAGGCTGATCCCGCTGCCGATCCGATCGGCCCGGCTGCCTCGTTTCCAGCCGGCATACGCACCGATCGCCAGTCCGACCGTGATGGCGATCACCTCGCCGAACCCGATGAGCAGGATGGTCGGCCAGAAGCGCTGGCCGATGACGTCGGTGACCGGCGTGCCCCGGAACTTGAGCGAGTAGCCGAGGTCACCGGTCAGCGTCGAGCCGACGAACGAGACCAGCTGGTTCCGCCCGTTGACCCGGAAGGTCGGCGGATCGATCCCGATCGTAACCGGGAACAGGTCAGCATCAAGGCCCCACTTATGGCGGACCTCGGCGACCTTCTCGGGGGTCAGATACGGGTTGCGCATGAGGACGCGCTCGGGGGACCCGGGCATCATCCGGAACAGGACGAAGTTCAGCAGGACGATGGCAAAGATCGTCGCCAGCGCCTGGACGAGCTTCCGCCCGAGGTACCTGCTGGCCACGTCCGATACCGGTCAGACGGTGGGTCGGGGCACCCGAAGGTGCCCCGACTGGATCAACCCTGTCGGGTTGACATTCACTCTTCAGCCTGGTCCTTGGGCTTGCCGCCGGACGCATTCCGGCGCATGTAGAACGCCCCACCCGCCACGACGATCACGACGATCGCCGCGATGATCAGCGGGGTCGAGTCGCCGGAGCCGGTCGACCCGCTTCCTGCGGATGACGGTACCGGGGTCGCGGACGTGGCCTCGGTGGGTGCCGGCGTCGGCGCCGCCGCGGCGCTGGTCAACCTGGTGTAGTTCAACGTGCCATAGGCGAACATCGGCGTCCCGTTCGCGGTGGGCTGGTTCTGCCAGCCGGCGAAGCGGTCGGTCCGATAGGCGTCGAGGTTGGCGTCGTAGTACAGGATGTCGTACGGCGCGGCGTCGTAGATCATGTTCTGCATCTGGGCGATGATTGTCTTTCGATCTGCGGCCGAGGTCGCGGCCAGCTGATCGTCGTACAGCTTGTCGTACGCCGGATCGCAGTACTGGCTGTCAGACGAGCTGCCGATGGCTTCGCACTTGAAGATCTGGAGCTCGCCGCTCGGATCGACGCTCCACGTCCAGCCCCAGAGCTCGATGTCGTAGTCGGCGGTGTACCCGTCGCCGGCGTCCGGCGGCAGGACCTTATCGCCGAGCGTGGCCGAGTCGAGGACCTGCGTGGTGACGGTGATCCCGAGCTGGCCATACCAGTCGACGATGAACTGGGCGGCCTTCGGATAGTTGGCATCCGAATCGGGCATGTACATCCGGAGCGTGATCGGCTTGTTGTCCTTATCGAGCCGCTTGCCCGCGGCGTCGAGGTTGTAGCCAGCCGCGTCGAGTTTCTGCTTGGCGAGGTCGATGTTGAAGGTACGCGGCGTGGTCGGTTCGACATGCCACGACGTCAGGACGGGCGGGACGATCGTGTTACCGACGTCGCCGTACCCGCCCAGGACCCGGTCCACCAGGGTCTGCCGATCGACCGCGTAGCCGAGGGCATCGCGGAAGGCCGCGTCCTTGAGCGCCGTCGTCGACGGACCGCCGCCGGTGATGGTCTTGTCCGTCCCGGTCCCGTAGGTGTTGAAGGCCAGCTGGGTCCAGCCGTTGGCAGCACCGGCCACGGTCTTGATGTTCGGATCGCTCTGGAGGGCGTTGAGCTGGTCGGCGTTGACGCCATGGGCGTAGTCGAGCTCACCGGCCTTGAGGGCCTGGACCATGCTGTCGGTCGTCTTGTAGATGACGATGTCGACCTCGTCGGCAAAGCCCTGGGTACCCCAGTAGTTGGGGTTGCGCTGGAAGCGGACGAACTGGCCGGTCTGCCACTCGACCGCTTGATACGGCCCCGTGCCGACAAGCGGCGCGGCGAACGTGGCGTCACCGATAGTGGACGAGGTCTCCTTGGACCAGACGTGCTTGGGGATGATCGGTAGATACGTCTGGAGGATGCGGCTCGAGGCATCGTCGGTCGTCGCGATCATGGTCGTCGGGTCGGGACAGTCGACCTTGGTCACGCCGGCATCGGCCAGACCCGGATCGATGTACCCCGCGCCGAGGCTCCCGGATCCGTTCGCGGCGATCGAGTCGATCGCGAGCTGCCACGAGAAGCAGGCGTCCTCCGAGGTCGCCGGCTGTCCGTCGGACCACTTCATCCCGTCGCGGATATGGAAGGTCCAGGTGTGACCGTCGGCGGCCCGTTCCCAGGAATCCGCATAGCCGGGGACGGGCTCGAGGTCGGGCCCGAAATCGACGAGCAGGTTGTAGCTGAGCTGGAACGACTCGTAGCCGACTACGAGGAGCGTGGCGTACGGGTTCAGCGAGTCGAGGTCCTGGGTCGTCCCGACGCGCAGGATCACGGGATCCGCGGCGGTGACGGGCGCGACACTCGGTCCTGCGAGTGCAAACAGGAGTCCGGCCGTCGTCAGCCCACGCGCTGCCCGGCTGCGGAAGCGAGATCGAGTCATAGCATCCTCCAAAGGTGCCAGCCCCTCCACAGACAGGCACGCGCCCCTCGGGCATGTCGAGGAGTTCGTTGAGAGTCCCATACGGCAGGCCCACCACGCAAGTTTCGGTCGGCTTGACTCGCGTGGCGGGTCGAGCACGTGTCGAGTCGCACGAGCGCGCAACGCGTGGGCGGCTCGTCGAACAGTCAGATCCTGAAATGTGGCCGCGGTCGCACCTCACGCAGGATCGGTCGATCCACCCGGAACGCCTCGATCTCCCCCGCCGACGGGGTCTCGCCGTCGATCGCCAGCTCGCCGAGGATCCGCCCGAGGACGGACGCGAACTTGAACCCGTGGCCGGCACCCAGGGCGAGGACGACGCCCGGGTGGTCCGGCAGTCGGTCGACGACGAAATCACGTTCCGGGGTCAGCGTATAGATGCACGTCTTCGTCAGGAGGTCGGGGCCGACGGCCTCGGGCAGATGGCGTTCCATGAAGGCGTACAGGCGAGCATGCGCGGCCCGGTTCACCTCGAATGACCGGGTCGGGATCGTGCATTCCTCGCCGCCGACATCCTGGGCGGCCTTGGGACCCGGCTCACCGTAGGTCGGAAACCCGTAGAACGACGGCTCGTCCATCCAGATCCAGACCGGAAACCGGTCGGGAGCGAACCGCGATGGATCGGGACTGGCAAAGTAGGTGACCTGCTCCCGCGTGATGGTCAGCGGCAGCCGCATGCCGAGATGTGCCAGGAGGTCGTTGGTCCAGGCATCGGCGGCCAGAACGATCCGGCCGGTTCGATGAACCGTCCCATCGGCCGTCGTCACCTCATACTCGCCGTCAGTCGCGCGGATGGCCGTCACCGGGCTGAGGTCGTGGAGCGTGGCGCCGTTGGCAACCGCGAGAGTTCGGTGGGCAGGGTTGGCACGATTGGGGTCCGCGATGCCCGTCTCCGCCTGGTAGACGACCGCGGTGTCCGCATCGAGCCGCCACTGTGGCCACCGCCGCATCGCCTCGGCCGCGTCCATGCGCTCGAACGGAACGTCCTCCGCGGCGAGTGCGTCGGTGTAGTCGGCCTGATCGGTGACACCACCGGCCGGGTAGAGGTCGATGCCCCCGGTCCGGGTCACGATCCGTGCGCCGCCCGCTGCCTCGACCTCGGCCCAGGAGGCATAGGCGCGCTTGGCGAGCCGGACGTAATCGCGTCGGTGGTAGGACAGGCGAATGATCCGGGAGTGATCCTGGGACGCACCGTTCGGGTGATCGAACGCGAACTGCTCCAGGCCCAGGACGCGGAGGCCGGGCCGGGTGGACAGCCAGTACGCGGCGGCGGAGCCGATTCCCCCGAGGCCGACGACGATCGCATCCCACTCACGCTGCATGAATCGACGCTAGCAGGTCAAAAGGTGGGGTGTCGGCCTCGGGCCGCCGGCTGATGCCTCGGGCAGCGGGCTGAGCCTCGGGCCGCCGGCTGATGCCTCGGGCCGCGGGCTGAGCCTCGGGCCGCGGGTCGCTGCTCCGGCCCGCGGGCTGCGACCGCCCCTCGCAACCCGTGATCGGGTGCGTAGACTCCGCCGATGGCCAGCAACCGTCAGCGTGGACAGCCGGCGGGCGCCCGCCTCCACCGCGACGTCCGCATCGTGGCGCGCGACGGCATCGAGCTGTCCGCCAACCTGTGGCTGCCCGAGGGTGCGGGCGAGGCGGCCCGATGTCCCGCCGTCCTGGAGATGATCCCCTACCGCAAAGACGACTGGCGAGCCAATGCCGATGAGGCCCGAGGCCGATACCTCGCCCGGCATGGGTATGCGCTGTGCCGGCTCGACGTCCGCGGAACCGGGCGCTCGGATGGCATCGCGATGGACGAATACACGGCCGACGAGACCCGGGACGGGTACGACGCGGTCGAGTGGCTGGCAGCGCAGGCCTGGTGCAATGGCAACGTCGGGATGTGGGGGATCTCGTATGGCGGCTTCACGTCCATCCAGGTCGCGGCGCTCCGACCACCGCACCTCCGCGCCATCGTCCCGGTGTACGCGACCGACGATCGATATCTCAGCGACGTCCACTACATCGGCGGCTGCGCGACCGCGTCGGAGCTCACCCAGTACGCCGTGAGCCAGGTCGCGTCCAACGCGCTGCCCGCGCTGCCGGCTCGGAGCGGTGAGGACTGGCAGGCGGTATGGCGCGAGCGCCTCGAGGCAACCCCGGTCTGGCTCGTCCCGTGGCTCGAGCACCAGGCCGATGGGCCGTACTGGCGCCAGGGTTCGCTGTCACCCGGGTACGAGCGCATCGAGGCGGCGATCCTCATGTTCGGCGGATGGATGGACTCGTACGTGGATCCCGTGTTCCGGATGCTCGAGCGATGCACCGCACCGCGCCGAGCCATTGTGGGTAACTGGTCCCACGAGTTCCCGGACGACGGATATCCGGGACCCGGCCTCGACTGGCACCACGAGATGCTCCGGTTCTTCGATCACTGGCTGAAGGGCGAGGCAAACGGTGTGATGGACGAGCCGGCCCTGACCTGGTTCCAGCGGGATTGGGCAGCCCCCGAGCCGTTTCCGGTTGCATGGCCGGGTCGGTGGCGGGCCACCGACCTTCCCGTTCCGGCCGTGAACGACAACGAGGACCACCGACACCACGGGACCCAGCGGCTGTACCTGACCGGCGGCCCCGAGCCCCTGCGGGGCGGCTTCGCTGCGCACCCCCCGGATCCTCCGGGATCGGCGGCGTTTCCGCACCACGCGACGACCGGGACCCACGGATCCCTCTCGTGGGGGGCTGGCGGACGGCCGAATGGACTCGCCCGCGACATCCGCCCCGACGAGTCGGCCGTGCCGACCTACACCTCGGACGCCCTCGAGTCGCCGCTCGAGATCCTGGGCCTCCCGTTGGTCGAGCTTGACGTGACGACCTCGATGGCGATTGCCACGCTGGTCGTCCGGCTGTCCGACGTCGCCCTGGATGGAACCTCAGCCCAGGTCACGATGGGCATCCTCAACCTGACCCATCGTGGGTCCCACGAGACGCCCGAACCGATGCGTCCAGGGCAGCGCACAACCGTCCGCGTTCCGCTCCGGGCCGCCGGCTACCGGTTCGCGGCAGGGCATCGGATTCGGGTCTCGATCGCGTCGTCCTGCTGGCCCGTCATCTGGCCATCTCCTGAGCCGGGCTGGATCACGGTGCACCACGGGCCGTCGACCGTCGCGGTCGCCGCAACCGGCCGTGGCTCGTGCTTGAGCCTTCCGCTTGCCACCAGCGTCGATGACACGGCGATTCCCGCCTTCAGGACTTCGCTGCCGGCCATGGACGCCGTCGGTAGCGGCTCCGAGGACGAGCCACGGTGGGCCGTCACCGAGGACGTCCTGGCGGGAAGCGTGACCGTCTCGACGCATGATGGCGGCGAGACCGTGCTCGAGGGTGGCGCCCGGCTTTACACCGCCGAATCCCACGAGATGCGAGCGTCAGATATCGATCCGGCACGGGCGTCGATGACCAGTACGATCCGCTATGTCCTGGAGCGGGATCACCATCGGGTCGAAATCGATGTCGACGGCCGGACCGCGTCGGACACGAACGCGTTCGATCTCGACATCAGCCTCCGGGTCCGCCTCGACGGGGAGCCATTCTTCGAGCGCCGCACCGAGCGGTCGATCCCTCGGAACCTCGTCTAGAGATCGGTCGCCAGGAGGAGCGCGAACCCGCAGATCGCGAGACTGCCGAGCACGCTCACAGCCACCTGGAAACGCGCAGGCAGCCGACGATGGCCGATTGCGCCGATCGCGGCCAGGGTCGTCTGCCATGCCAGCGAGGCGAGGAACGCGCCCAAGGCGAACGCTGCGCGATCGCCCGGCCCGCGGCCGACGGTCGGGAGTGCCAGGACGAGGGCTGCGAAGTAGATGACAGTCGCCGGATTGACGAGCGTGAGGCCAAGAAATCGCGCATAGGTGCCGCCGGCACTGGCCGCCACCGAGCCCGCCGCCACCGAGCCCGCCGGCACGGAGCCCGCCGGCACGGAGCCCACCGCCACCGACCCGCGGGGGCGGAGCCAGACGGCGATCAAGCCACGGATCCCGATCCCCAGCAGGGCGCCGATCGCCACGACGCGGAGCGGTCGCTCGAGCGGCTCGAGGACGAGGCCGATGGCCGTTCCGCCGATGATCGCGATGAGCGCGTAGATGCCGTCGGCGGTGGCTGCGCCGGCTCCGGCGGCCGCGGCTGCCCGGAACCCACGCCGGATCCCGAGATCGAGGATCAGGATCGCAATCGCGCCCACGGGAATCGCAATCGCCAAGCCCGCCAGGGCGCCGGCACCGAACGCAGCGGCCATGTCAGGTGGTTGGCGGGGTCGTGACCGTCACCTCGCCGGACCTTCGGCTGCGCGAGCGATGCGCGGCCGGGGTTTCGAGGAATTCGAGCCAAACCTCCGGGACATCGAGCCGCACCTGGAGGGATCGTCCTCGCCAGCCACCACGGACGATCCGCGCTCGCCCCTCTTGCAGGACGATCGCGAGGCGACGATGGGCGACGATCGGCGTCCCGCTCACGGTCCCGAATGACTCGAGATCCGCGGTCTGGTCGGGATCCAGCCAACGTGTCTCGAGATCACCGACCAGCGCGCTGGTACAGCAGCGCGAGGCGTAGAAGTCGATGAGCAGCGCTCGGCCGTTTGCCTCGTGCTCGATCAGGTGGACGGTCGCGGAATCGGCTCCGATCGTCACGTGAGCCCCTCGTGCGGGGACGTTGACCATCAGGCGGCCGACGCGCCGGGTGCGATCAGGTCCAGCAGGCTGCCAGCCTGCGCCCGGTATGGGGACCCCTCGAAGTCGTGGAGCGGGTGCGGATCGAGTGCGTGCTCTTCCACCTTGCCGTCGCGACGAATGTAGGCGACGGGGTAGATGGCGCCCAGTCCGTCGGCCTCGATGGTCATGGCGATCGCGTTGGGTCCGTCGACGTCGAGGAAGTGGGTCAGCGGCATCGTGCCCTCGTCACGGATGCCGTCATCCGCGCTGGCGCTGACGACCCTCGCGAGGTACGCCTTCTGATGCCACAGCTCGGGAGCCTTCGTCGCTTCGGCGAGCACGTGGGTCGTGAGATCGGCGAGGGCGATCACGGGACGCGGCCGGGCGATCCCGAAGCGCTGCTCGGCCAGCCGCTCGATCAGCAGCCGGCCGTTGTAGCGATGGCCCTGGACGGCCCCCGAATAGCTCGGGATCCCGTGCTTCTTGAGGCCCGGAGCGCCCGACGTGATCGTGCCCGCGAAGTGGATGCCGGGAATCGTCGCGCTCTCCCAGTACGCGGTCTGCGCCGGCAGCTTGCTCTGGCCGAACGTCGCGACGCCCAGTGCCGCAAGGTCCTGGAGTGGACAGGTGAAGCCGGTCGCGGCAATGACCTCGTCGACCTCGAGGGAGACCGGCATGCCGTTGTCCGTCCGCTTGAGATCCACCCGAAGTGACATCCCGGAGCGGCTGATCTCGGCAACTGAAGCCGACAGGATGTCCACGCCGCCCCCGAGAGCCGAATCCTCGAACGGCTGGACGTAGCGGGCACGTACCCCGACGAGCGAGCGCGTCTCGATGGAGGTCTTGGCCGGGGATGGCGATGCGAGGGTGATGCGGCTCGCCCACTGGAGGAGGCCCGACGCAAGCTCGAACCCGGAGTTCTGCTTGCCGATGATGAAGAGCCGTCGGCCGGCGTACGTCTCCGCCGCCCGGGTATCGGCGTAGTGGACGGCGTGCTCGATGCCGGGCGTCGGTGGCGAGAACGGCTCGGCGATCCCGACGGCCACGATCAGCTGTTCGCACTCGTATTCGCCGTCGGAGGTGGTCAGACGGAAGCGCGGACCGGCCGCGGTGTCCTGGCGCGACGTTGACTCCCAGCGACAGCCATAGCGAACCTGTAGACCCGATCGCTCGGCGAACGCGCTGAGGCTCGCCTCCATCTCGGGTCGGGATGGGAAGTCGGAGGAACCGTCCATGAACTGGGCCTGGAGGCCGCGCAGCCCCGGCTTGGCGGCCAGCAGGCTGTTCCAGTCCCACCGCTCGAAGTCGCGGGAATCATGCTCCGGGGACCCGTAGGGCTTGGTCCATGACAGCAGCCGCTGGAAGAACGGCCAGCGCCGGAACATGCCACCGGGACCCGGATCGGCGGACAGCACCGCATGACCGATCCCTCGCTGGTCGAGCTCGTGGGCGACCTGGAGGCCGCCGGGGCCGGACCCGATCACGATGACGGGATAGGCGCCTGGAGCAAAGGGGCGTTCTGGATCCGCCATGGTGATCAGCCCCGCGCGCGGTTCGCGTTGCGAAGGCGTCTCGACTGGGCCTGCAGCATGCGGTACAGGACCTTCGGGTGCTCGATCAGGAACCCCTCGACTGAGGCCCCGGACAGGACCACGCAGCGCATGGGCCGCAGGGCCACGACGTCCGCGGTCGGCAGCTCGCCGAGAAGGATCGAGACCTCACCGAAGAACTCGCCACGTCCGAGCGTCGCGCGCTGCTCGCCGTCAACGAGGATGGCCGCCTCGCCATCGAGGATCACGTAAAAGGCAGATCCGCTCAAGCCCTGGCGCAGGACGCGGGCGCCCTCGGCAAAGAACGCCTCCTCGAACCGGCCGGCAACACCCTGCAGCTGCGGGGCTGCGAGGTCGGCGAAGAGCGTCATCCCGGCAAGCGCATCGGCAATCTCGTCGCGTGTGGCCATCCGTATCCCGCTCCTTCTCGCTCATCGGCGTGCGAGGATTGTGCATCGTCCCGACCCGAGCCGTGGGCCGGTCATCGAACGCCTCGGTCCTTGACGCAGCGCGGCGCCCGGTTCAGCATCCTCGGCGAACCCACCAGGAGAGATGTGATGTCACTGTCCAGCGGTAATCGATCCGCGCTCCTCGGTGCCTGTCTCCTGTTCAAGGGGGTCGGGAGCGAGGGCCTCACGACGCTTGCCGGGGCGGCCACGGAGGTGTCATTTCCGAGCGGGCATGTTATTGCCCGTCAGGGCGAGATCGGAACCGGGTTCTTCGTCGTCGTCGAAGGCGCCGTTCGCGTCGTTCGCGACGGGAAGGTCCTCGCCCATCTCGGTCCCGGCGACTTCTTCGGCGAGTTATCGGTGCTCGACGGGCGGCCGCGGAACGCGATGGTCAGCGCCGAGTCGCCGACGACCTGTCTGGCCATCGCCTCATGGGACTTCGAGGCAGCCCTGCTCGCGAACCCGTCCGTGACCCTCGCCATCCTCCGCGGCGTGGCCGCTCGCCTGCGCGAAGCGACGGACGCCGCCCGACACTGATGAACGCCTGCCCAGTGCCGACCGGATGAACCAGCGGGCGTCTGCGGCCGAACCCGGACCGGGCGAGACCCGGGCGTTCCTGTTCTCGGATATCGAGGGCTCGACGCGCCTCGAGCAGTCGGTCGGGACCGCGGTGTATGCCCAGCTTCGGGAGCGGCATCGCGCCCTGGTTCGGGCCGCCCTCGCCGCCCACGGCGGGAGCGAGCAGGGGACCGAGGGCGACTCGTTCTTCATCGTCTTTTCGACCGCGATCCAGGCACTCCACGCGGCCCTTGACGCCCAGCGCGCGCTGGCAGCCGAGCGGTGGCCGGATGGCGGCACGGTCCGGGTGCGGATGGGGATCAACGCCGGGACTGCGACGCTCGCTGGCGGCAGCCTCGTCGGGCTGGCCATCAACCGCGCGGCTCGGATCGCGAGTGTCGCCCATGGAGGCCAGGTGCTCGCCTCGGAATCCGTCCGTCTTCTCGGCGCCGACGGCCTCCCGGATGGCGTATCCCTCCTCGACCTCGGCGCGCATCGTCTGAAGGACCTCCTGGAGCCCGAGCACCTCTACCAGCTGGTGGCTCCGGGCCTGGCCGCAACCTTCCCGCCCCTAGCCACCTTGGACGCCCATCCGAACAACCTTCCGACCCAGCTGACGTCCTTCGTCGGGCGCGAGGACGAGCTCGCCCGGGCCGGTGCCCTCCTCGCGAACAACCGGCTCGTGACGCTGACCGGACCGGGCGGCACCGGCAAGACCCGGCTGTCGCTCCAGGTCGCCGCCGCGGCCGCCGCCGAGTATCCGGACGGTGTCTTCTTCGTGCCGCTGGAAACGGTCCGGGATCCCGCCCTGGTCGCGTCGCGGATCGGGTCGGACATCGGGCTCGCCGAGACCGGCGGACGGAGCGGCCTCGAGGTGCTCGTCGAGTGGCTCGCGGGCAAGCGGGTCCTGCTCGTGCTCGACAACTTCGAGCAGGTCGTCGATGCCGGCCCCATCGTTGCAGACCTCCTTCGTGGCGCGACCGGGCTGACCATCCTCGCGACATCCCGAGCGCCGATGCGGGTGTCCGGCGAGCAGGAGTATCCGGTCCCGGGCCTGCCGGTGCCGCCTGATCCGGGCACCCGAAGCGGATACGATCAGGTCCGGATGGCCGGCGGCGGTGCCATCGATCTGGAGCACCTTGCGACCTACGAGGCGGTGCGCCTGTTCGTCGCCCGGGCCGTTGCGGTCCGCCCGGACTTTGCCGTCACCAACGCGAATGCCCCGGCCGTGGCTGCGATCTGCGCGCGGCTCCAGGGCATGCCCCTGGCCATCGAACTTGCCGCAGCGAGGATCAAGCTGCTCAGCCCGGATGCGATCCTCGTCCGGCTCGAGCATCAGCTCACCCTGCTGGCAGCCGGGGCTCGCGAATTGCCCGCGCGGCAGCAGACCCTTCGCGGGGCCATCGCCTGGAGCTACGAGATCCTCGACGCGGCCGACCGGCTGCTCCTCGATCGCCTCTCGGTCTTCGAAGGAGGGTTCGGCCTCGATGCGGCCGAGGTCATCGGTGCGCAGGCGGGGGAACCTGCCGGCGACATCCTCGATGGCCTCGTGGCGCTCGCCGACCAGAGCCTGCTCCGCTCCGTCGATGCGGATCCACCCCGCTTCGTCATGCTCGAGACCATTCGCGAGTTCGCGGCGGAGATGCTGGACCAGCGATCCGAGGCCGCGGCCGTCCGGTCTCGCCACACGCGTTGGTATCTCGATCTCGTGGAGGCAGCCGCGCCACAGTTGTCCGGACCGGACCAGCGTGCGGTCCTCGAACGCCTCGAACTGGAGCACGACAACATCCGTGCCGTCCTGGACCGTGCGCCACTCGCCGGCGACGGCGCCTCGGCCATCCGCGTCGGATTCGCCATGTGGCGGTTCTGGCAGAAGCGCGGTCACCTGTACGAGGCCCGTCGCCGGCTGGAAAGCATGGCTGCAGCCGGCTGGTCGCACGACGACCCGGTGCTTCGAGCTCGGCTGATGGAGGGACTGGGCGGCGTGTGCTGGTGGCAGGCCGACATCACGAAGATGAAGACTGCGTACGAGGAAGCCCTGGCCGTCTGGCGGGCCAAGGGCGACAAGACCGAGCTGGCGAACGCCCTCTACAACTACTCCTTCGCGTTCGCGGTGAGCCCGGATCCGGGGGTGGGCCCGAAGGAGGCGGATCCCGAGGGCATCGGCGCACGGGCCCAGGCCGAAGCGCTGGCCCTGTACGAGGAGATCGGCGACCTCCGCGGGCAGGCGAACGCGCTCTGGGCGATCGGCAACCGGGCCTACTTCCGCGAGGAGGATGGGAACGGCCGGGCAGATTTCACCAGCGCGCTCGAACGGTTCCGCCAGGTCGGCGACGTCACGATGGCGGCGTGGTCCCTGCACATGCTCGGGAGCGCCGTGCTTCGTCTCGGCGAGCGCGATGCGTCGCGCTCGATTCTCCTCGAGGCACTCCGCAACTTCTACGACGCGAGCGATGCCTCGGGCCTGGCCCTGGTCTTCGATGACCTGTCTTCTCAGGCCGTGGCCGACGAAGACCTTCCGCGGGCGGCGCGGCTCCACGGGGCCGCACGACGGCTGACCGCGGCGACCGGCGCCGCGCTTGCCGGGTTCGTGGACGAGAAGCTCGAGTCCTTCGGCCGACCGAGTGTTGCGGCCCGGCTCACGCGCGAGGAGATGGCCCGCTACACGGCCGAGGGACAGGCGATGACAATGGACGAGTCGGTCGCCTATGCGCTCGGAATCGCCACCGAGGAGCTCGCGCCGTCAGCACGCGCGGCCGGTTGATCTGACGAAGATGAACGCCATGTCGTTCGCCGCCCTCGACCCGCCTGCCCCAGGAGGATCCTGATGACCAGCTCGCCCGTCGCTCCGATACAGCTCACCGTTCGAACGCCGGCGGACGTCGAGCGGGCATGGGAATACCTGGTTGATCCGACGCGCGTCGCGGAGTGGTTCACCGATGCCAGCCCACTCGGCGCCGTCGGCGACGTGTACCGGCTGGACTTCGGCGAGGGCAGTGTCGTGGAGGGATTGATCGTCAGTCATGATCCCAGGCGCAGCTTCGCGTACCGCTGGGCGTGGATCGATGCCGAGCCACGCCAGGAGACGCTGGTCAGCTGGACGATTCGGCCGGTGGATTCGGGTGGGGCCGAAATCGAGCTCCGTCATGACGGCTGGGATGAGGCCGGCGCAGACAGCGCCCAGCGAGATGACCACGAGGCCTATTGGTCAGGCTATCTGGACGACCTCACCGATCTCCTCGAGGAAGTCGCCGGCTCGTGACCGTATCGCCAGAGCTTCGGCGGGCACGGCGCCTGCCGCGCCTGATCGGCAATCGGCGTCGGAGCCGATGACGGACTAGACTCAACCCATGACCGCCGAAGCGTCCGCGCGCGAGAAGACCGGCATCCCCAGGAACCCGGGGCGTGCTGAACTCGGGATGAAGGCGACCCTGCTCTTCCCGAACCGGGACATCGTCGAGCAGTACTACGTGCCACTCATCTACACGGCCTGCCGGACCTGCTACTCCGAGCTCCCGCCGGAGGAGATCTTCCGCCGCGCTGTTGACGGCGAGATCGAGGTCGCCAAGATGCAACGGCTGATCAACGGCGTCATCGAGTCCGGCCACGGCAGCACGATCGAGCATATCGTCTTCACGTTCGGGATCAGCGGCGTGTCGCGGACCCTGTCACACCAGCTGGTTCGACACCGCGCCGGCGTCGCGTTCGACCAGCAGAGCCAGCGCTACGTGACCTACAAGCAGGCCGCGACGATGCTCCCGCACTCGATCGCCGGGGCCGATCCGGAGATCCGGGCGCGCTACGAGGATCAGATCGAGAGCTCGATGGAGCTGTATGGCGACCTGGTCGGAGCGGGCATTCCAGGGGAAGACGCCCGGTTCGTCTTCCCGAACGGCACCCGGACCAACCTCGTGATGACCACGAACCTTCGGGCGCTGATCCACATGTCCGGCCTGCGGCTGTGCACGATGGCCCAGTGGGAGATCCGCCGGCTATTCCAGTTGATCCGCCACGAGATCTTCAGCGTGAGCCCGTTCCTCGGCTCGTTCCTGGCCCCGAAATGCGTCGCCCTCGGGTACTGCGACGAGATGAACAACCGGGACGAGCACTGCCCCATCCGCCCGCACAAGGATCGCGTGCTCGAAGCCTGGGCCGACAAGGCCAGGGCCGCGCGAGCAGCAGGACGCGAGCTGCCGGTCCAGTCGTGAGGATCCGGCTCCAGTTCGACCGGATCGCACCGGGCGTGGAGATCGGCCCGCACCGCCACGGCGTCGAGACCGTCGTGTACATCGCGGGCGGAGAGCTCGTATTCGAACATGGCGAGACCCTCGAGCGGCGGGCCGTTGTCCGGTCCGGCGACGTCCTGTACGAAGCGCCAGCCGAGCATCATCGGATCCGCAATGAGGGGACCACCGATGCCCTTGCCCTGCTCGCCTCCACGGATCCGGATCCGCGTCGGATCGGGACGATGCTCCGGCGCTGGGAGTCGGATGCCGAGCCGGTTCGTCGAGGAGCTGACGCCTTTGTCGCCGAAGCGGGCGGCTTCCGACGGCGACGCATCGTGGGGCCGGGCGACTTCGACTCCGCCGCGTTCACCGTGACCGAGGTCGAGGTGACCCCCGGATCGGTCGACGAGTGGCACCGTCATCCACGGGCCGAGCACGCCATCGTCGTGTTCGAGGGCCGTGGGCTCGTGACGGTCGGCGACGAAACCGAGACGCTCGAACCGCTCAAGGGCATCCGGGTCGAGGATGGACGACCACACCGCGTGCAGAACACGGGCCGAACGACCCTTCGGTACTACGTCTGCTCGTCACCCGGGATCGATCCACTCTCCGATCGCGAGACCGCCGAGGCGCCCCGGCGCCGGACCGACGCTTAGGCGGGCCGCATGTCCAGGTCCGCGACGAACCGCCGGATCACGCGGGCGAGGCGCGGGCCCGATGTCAAGCCGGCCTCCAGGACCTCGGCGTGGGTGAGTGGCGCTCCGGAATAGCCGGCACCGGCATTGCTGACGAGCGAGACGCCGACGACCTCGAGCCCGGCCCAGCGAGCTGCGATCGCCTCAAGCACGGTCGACATGCCGACGGCGTGCCCACCCATCGCCGCGAGCATCCGCACCTCGGCCGGGGTCTCGTAGTTCGGGCCGGTCAGCCCCACGTAGATCCCGTCGGCGAGCGTCACGCCCTCGGCATCGGCCGCATCGTGGAGACGTGCCCGAAGCCCCCGGTTCCAGGCTTCGGTCAGGTCGGGGAAGCGCGGCCCGATCGCATCGTCATTCGAGCCGATCAACGGATTGAGGCCGGTCAGGTTGATGTGGTCCGAGATCGCCATGAGCGTCCCCGGGCCGAACGCGGGATCGAGGCCGCCGGCGGCGTTGGTGAGGACGACGACTGACGCCCCGAGGCGCTTGAACAGCAGGACGGGTTGCACGACGAGGCCCGGATCGTTGCCCTCATACAGGTGAAACCGGCCCTGGAGCATCACCACGGGTCGACCCGCAAGCCGCCCCAGGATCAGCCGCCCGACATGTCCGGGGGCCGTGGCGGCAGGCCAGCCCGGTAGCTCTGAAAACGGGATGGCCACCGCATCATCCAGGTCGTCGGCGAGTTCGCCGAGCCCGGAACCGAGCACGATGCCGACGCCGGGGACCAGGGCCGAGCGCGCGCGCACGGCAGACTCAAGGGCATCGATGCGCCGCCGCTGATCGGCCGGCCGGATCCGGCCCGTGGGATCGGTCACGGGATGCGCATGCCCGCGCGGACCCTCCAAGGGACGTCCAGGGGGTGACGAGCGGGGCCCGCGAGCTTCCGGCGCCCGAATGAAGTACCGACACCGGGATGCCGGTCGCGCCCAATCGGGCGGCTGACCCGGGGACGGACGCAGAGGCCAATCGCGACCGGGTACTGAAGCGCCCGAAGCGACCGGTCCGAAACGTGGTCCCCTTGATGCAATCGCGGATCCCTCGTCACTTGACGGCCCCTTCGGGCAAGACCGAATCTACCCGCCACCGGGAGGTCGAGCAACGGGTTTATCCACGAACTCGCTGCGGGCGGGGTCGGGCGCGTCCACGAAGTTCTCAACGCCTGTTGATCAACGGTGGATAACCGGCTCGGGCCCAGGGTCATCCGCCGACCGCGAACATCTCGATCCGCGGGAGGTGACTCGTCGCGCTCGTCCGCGATTCGGAGTACCGATCGGCCCGGGTCGACCAGACACCCTCCAGGACGGAGCGGAGATCGGCATCCGAGGCCCCCGAACGAAGCGGACCGCGCAGGTCGGTGCCGCGGGCGCTGAACAGGCACGTGTACAACGTTCCGTCCGCGGACAGGCGCGCCCTCGTGCAGTCGCCGCAGAACGGTTGGGTCACCGACGCGATGACCCCGATCTCGCCTGATCCGTCGCGGTACCGCCAGCGTCCGGCCACCTCGCCGCGATAGTTCGGATCGACCGGTTCGAGCGGCATCTCGGCGTCGATTGCCCCGATGATCTCGTCGGCGGACACGACGTCATCGAGCCGCCAGCCGTTGGTGGTTCCGACATCCATGTACTCGATGTAGCGGAGCACGAGGCCTTCGTCACGGGCCCAGCGCGCCATCGGCACGATGCTGGCCTCGTTCTCACCGCGCTTCACGACCATGTTCACTTTGATCGGGGCGAGCCCCGCGGCGCGCGCGGCGTCGATGCCGTCGAGGACGCGGGTCACCGGGAAGTCGACCCCGTTCATCCGCCGGAACGTGGCATCGTCCAGCGAGTCGAGCGAGACCGTGATTCGGTTCAGGCCGGCACCTGCCAGAGGGACGGCAAGTGGGCCAAGCGCCGAGGCATTCGTGGTCAAGGTCAGGTCAACCGGGTCGCCATCCGGCGTGCGCAGCTCAGCGAGCAGGGCGATGAGGTCAGGGAGCGCCTTGCGAATGAGTGGCTCGCCGCCGGTGATTCGCAGCTTCTGGACGCCGAGGTCGACGGCGATGGCCGCCAGCCGGACGATCTCCTCGTAGGTCAGCACGTCCGCATGTGGAAGGAAGGCATAGTCCCGTCCGAAGACCTCGGCCGGCATGCAATACGTGCATCGAAAGTTGCACCGATCCGTCACCGAGATCCGGAGGTCGCGCAGGGCTCGACCCCGCGTGTCGAGCAGCCCGGGTCGACCGTCGAACGCGGCAGCGGACGGTCGGGTCGACGGGGACGCGTCGGTGTGCATGGCGGGGATCGTACGACGCCCGGCTGATCCGTGGTGCGCAGGCGCCCTCCCAGGTGCCGGGAACCGCGAGCGAGGGGGGTACCTCTGGACATGCTCGCTGGTACGACTAGCCGAGTGCCGCTGCGCACCATGCCGGGCACGATGCACCCATCCACAGGCCCATACCCACTGTGAGGACTTCGCGATCATGGCCACGACCGAACAGCGCACCGGTTTCCGACTTCCCTGGGCTTCCGATGCGTCCACGAAGACCGACTCGACGTCGCCCGAGGGCGATGTCATCGACGACACGCCCGTCGGCGCTGCCGAAGGGACCGCGGTCGAGACCCGAGTCGAGACCGGGTTCGAGACCGGGTTCGAGACTTCAGCGGGATCGGATCCGGCCACGGAGTTGGCGGAGGAGTCTGCCCTCGTGGAGGACGTGGTGAAGGATTCATTCTTCACCAACCTGGCGGGACGCGCCGGTTGGGACGCCGATCCATTGCCGGCGATCGTCGCTCCGACGACCACGCCCGACGAAGCGGCCGTCGAGGCGCCGCGCCAGCAGCGCCGGGTCAACCCTCTCGTCGCGGGCCTGGTCCGGGCGATGGTCGAGGCGGCCGAGGCCGCGCGCCACGAAGTCATCGCTGGCCTGACCGACGCAACCAAAACTCGCAAAGAGCAAATCCAGATCGAGTCGACCGATTCCGAAGCGGAGGCCCGCGCGACGACCGACCAGGACATCGCGGAGATTCGCGATTGGTCCAAGGCCCAGACCGCACGCATTCGTGGCGAAACCGATGTCCGGATCACCAACCGCAAGCGCCAGCTCGAGACACAGACCGGCGACTTGAGCGCGCTTACGCAGCGTCGAATCGGCCACGTCGAACAAACCGTCGAGGCGTACGAGAGCCAGATGGATGCCTTCTTCCAGACACTGTTCGAACAGGACGACCCGGCGTACCTGGCCGCCCTCGCCCAGCAGCTCCCTGAGCCGCCTGATCTCGCCGACGAGACGGGACTTGACGAGTGGACGCCGACCTCGGCAATCAAACCGACTGCCTCGTCGCAGTCGTTCGCGCCCGAGATGACGGCAACGTTCGCGCTCGTCGCCAACGACGACGACGACCAGGTCCATGAGATCCTCGAGCAGCAATCGACGATCGTCGCCCAGTCGGATGCCACGACGTCGGAACTCCCGCCGTCGGAGGCAGAGCCTTCAACGGACGCATCTCCCGCCTACGACCTGGTCGGCGTGCCGGCCGTCACCCTCCTGTCCGTCGTCGGCCTGGTCAGCGTTGCCAGCATCGCGGCCTTCAAGCGGGCCGTCGCCAAGGCGCCCGGCGTCGAGGCGATCTCGGTCGTGTCGGGTCCGGCGGGCGACTTCGTGTTCACCGTTCGGCACCATGTCGACACGGATGTCGCGGGAATTGTGAACGGGCTCGAGGAATTCAAAGCCGTCATCACCAACAAGGACGAGGGCGTCCTGTCTATCACGGCAACGGCCCCGGCCGGCCTCAACTAGAACGGAGTTCATCCGACATGCGACGCCCCACTATCGCCGTCGCGCTGCCTGAATCGGAGCGAGCGACCGTCCTCGAATGCCTCGCTGGAGCTGAATTCGGTACGGTCGTGCTCGAGACCGCAGCGGAATTGGAGCGGGTCGTGGAAGGCGGACTTCCGGTCGGCCTGGCGATCCTGGACATGACCGACGATCCATCGGCGGTGGCTTCGACCCTGGCGGCGCAGCGTGCGCGAGGGGTCGACGTGCCGTCCCTGATCATCGCGACGGCATCGCAGTTCGATGCCCTCGGCGAGGAGGATGCGTTCGGGCCCAATGACGAGCTCGTCCTCCGGCCCGTCGATGCGGATGGCATCCGGTGGCGTGCCGAAGCCATGTTGATCCGCTCCCAGGTCGATTCGAATGAGCACGAGAGCACCGTGCTGTCGCGTGGACAGGTCGAGGCGGATTGGGCGGCGCGTACACCGATCGTCGCGATCTTCAATCCGAAAGGCGGCGTCGGCAAGACCACGATCGCCACGAACCTCGCCACGGCCCTCCAGGTTCGGCGCGACCGAAAGGTCCTCCTCGTGGATGCCGATACCGTCACCGGTCACGTCACCCTGTCGCTGGGCATGGAGACGGGCCGTACGATGAGCGACGCGTGGCTGGACGAGGATGAAGGCGGTCCCGCTGAGACGATGCTCGAGGTCGCCGGCGTCCATGACACCGGCATCCGAGTCGTCGCCCTGGTCGCGAACCCGCTCGCGATGGTCAATCTGAACGCGGAACGCGTTGCCGAGGCGATCCTGGCGGCTCGCTGGGGCGTCGACGTGATCGTGGTCGACCTGCATCCCTCGTACAGCGAGGTCAATCAGACGGTCTTCAGCATCGCCGACCGGATCATCGTGCCGGTGACGCCGGACCTGCCGGCGATCCGGGCTGCCGTCCAGATGTGCGACGTGGCGACGGAGCTCGGCGTTCGGGATCGGCTCGCGCTGGTCGTCAATCGCGTCAATAGCGGCGTCTCGATCGACCAGATGGAGCAGGCCGTCGGCCTCAAGGCCATGGCGACGATCCACTCCGGCGGGATGAGCTTCGTCAAGGCGGCCAACGTGGGCCGCACCGTCATCGACATGTTCCCGAGGGATCCGGTCAGCAGGGACTTCGAGGGTCTCGCCGACTTCGTGCTCGGGATCGACATCTCCGCATCCGCCGCGGAGGGTGCGGCATCGAAGGGCACGTCGCTTCTCAGTGGCCTCTTCGGTCGAAAGCAGCCCGCTCGAACCTGACACGGGACACCGGGCGGCTGCCTGAAGCCGAAGGGTTCGAGCCGGCTCGGCGAGGACTCTAGGGGCGGTGCATGAAACCCGGGAGAGTCGCGTACGGCCGACCCGTTGCCCGGTCCACCTGGATGACGTCGCGCAGATAGAACCGGTTGACGAGGACTGCGTCGGCCGACCCGATGTCGAGCGTTGCGTCACCGAGCTTGACGTCCGGATCCGTGATCGCCACGAACATCTGCGCTCCACGATCCAGGAGCGATTCAGGCACCGCACCAGGATGGATCTGGACGCTCCCGATCACCGTGAACGGTGGAGCCACCAAAGCAATGTCAAACGAGACCTTGTGAACCCGATGCGCGGCCCGCTCGTCATCGGTTTTCGCTGCAAGCGTGTCCGAACCGGCAATCACGATGATCAGGTCGTACGGGTCGACCTCCTGGATACCGGGGGCGGGCTCGAAATCCGCACTGCCATCGAGCGGCGCCCACCCGACGTCGGTCACCGGAATCGCCTCCCGCTGGTTGACGACATCGAGGAGACGCCCGGTCATGACCAGCCGGCCGTCGAGGCGCCACTCGGCGGTGAACCCCTGGAACGCGATCGCCCTTGGTACATTCGAAGCGGCGACCGGCACATCGGGAGGCGGCGGCGCGGCCGCGACGTCCTTTCTGCCAAACCCGAAGGGCACGCCCTACTCCTCTGTTCGTCCTGAGCGATCGCGGATGATATCGACCACGCCAGCGTCGGCAAGGGTGGACGTATCACCCAGGGCTCGACCCTCGGCGATGTCGCGGAGCAGGCGCCGCATGATCTTGCCCGAGCGCGTCTTGGGCAGATCCGGCACGAACATCAGCTGCTTCGGCCGGGCGATCGGCCCGATGACGTAGGCCACGTGCTCCCGAAGCTGCAGGGCGAGCGCGTCCGATGGCGTCTGATCCACCTTGAGGATCACGAACGCGAAGATCGACTGCCCGGTCACATCGTCCTTGGTCCCGACGACTGCGGCCTCCGCCACGGACTTGTGATCGACGAGCGCCGATTCCACCTCGGTCGTCGAGATCCGATGGCCGGCCACGTTCATCACATCGTCGACCCGGCCGAGGAGCCAGAAGTAGCCCTCCTCGTCCCGCTTGGCGCCGTCGCCCGTGAAGTACCGGCCGGGGAAACGGTTCCAGTAGGTCTCCCGGTACCGCTCCGGATCGCCGTAGATTCCACGAAGCATGGCCGGCCATGGGCGTGTCAGGACCAGGAACCCCCCACCGCCGAACGGGACCGATACGCCGTCGGCATCGACGACATCAGCTCCGATGCCCGGGAACGGAAAGGTGGCCGAACCGGGCTTGGTGACGGTGACTCCCGGCAGCGGCGTCAGAAGGATCTGGCCGGTCTCGGTCTGCCACCAGGTATCGACGATCGGCGCGTGGCCACCCCCGATGTGTTCGTGATACCAGAGCCAGGCCTCGGGGTTGATCGGCTCGCCGACCGACCCAAGGACGCGCAACGTACTCAGGTCGTGGGCTGCCGGATGGTGGGTCCCCTGCTTCATGAACGCGCGGATGGCCGTCGGCGCCATGTACAGGATGGTCACCTTGTACTGCTCGACGATCTCCCACCAGCGCTCCCAGGTCGGGGTGTCCGGCGCTCCCTCGTACAGGACGCCGGTTGCGCCGTTGGCCAGGGGGCCGTAGACGATGTAGCTGTGACCCGTGACCCAGCCGATATCGGCCGCGCACCAGTACACGTCGTCCGGCTTGAGGTCGAAGATCATCTCGTGGGAGTAGCTCGTCCCGAGGAGATAGCCGGCGGTCGTATGGAGGATGCCCTTCGGCTTGGCGGTCGTCCCGGAGGTGTAGAGGAGATAGAGCATGTGCTCCGAATCGACCGGCACCGGCGCGCAGTCGGGCGATTGCCGGTCCACGATATCGTGCCACCAGTGGTCGCGTCCTTCGACCATGTGGATGTCGTGGCCGGTGCGGTTGACCACGATCGCGGCCTGGATCGATGGGGTCGCCGCCAGCGCCTCGTCCGCGTGATGCTTGAGCCCGACCTCCTTGCCGCGACGGAAACCGCCGTCCGCGGTCACCAGGACCTTGGCCCCGCTGTCGTTGATCCGCCCCGCCAGCGCCTCCGCCGAGAACCCACCGAATACCACGGTATGGGGAGCTCCGATCCTGGCGCAGGCCAGCATCGCAATCGGGAGCTCCGGGATCATCGGCATGTAGATTGCAACGCGGTCGCCCTTCTCCACCCCGAGCTCGCGAAGGGCATTCGCGGCCTTGCCGACTTCGCGGAGCAGGTCAGCGTAGGTGAGGGTGCGCGTTTCCCCTGGCTCGCCGATCCAGTAGTAGGCGACCTTGTCGCCCAGGCCGGCCTCGACGTGCCGATCCAGGCAGTTGTAGGCGACATTCAGTTCGCCACCGACGAACCACTTCGCGAACGGGAGGTCCCACTCGAGCGCCGTCTCGAACGGCTTCGTCCAGGTCAGGCGCTCACGGGCCTGGCGCGCCCAGAACTCGACGTAATCCCGCTCGGCCTCCTCGTACAGGGAGGCTTGTGCGTTGGCCTGTCGGGAAAAGGCCGGGTCGGGTGGAAAGACGCGCTTCTCGACCAAAAGATTCTCGATCGCGGGATGCCCGTCGTTATGGGATTCAGTCGCCAATGGTCCCCTCCGGGCCTGCATCATTCCGGGACACGATCGGGGCCGCATCGTCGAAGGCAGCGAGGCTGACGAGCATCCTAGCGTGCCGGTGGGCGCCGGTCACTCCTCCGGCGCGAGATCGTCGTCCGTCGGGCCTGCCGCCCCGGCCGGCGTCGCGAGGGCAGGCTCGAGACGATTGAGCACGACACGGTGCGGGTACGGGATCTCGATGTCGTGGGCCTTGAACGCGGCCAGCAGGCGCTTTCGCAGCTCTCCGGGGGCGGCCCAGCGCTCCGCAGCCCGCACGGTCCCGAAGATCTTGAGGGTCACACCGTACTCACCGAACGCCTCGATCCGGTCGACCTTGGGCGCCTCCAGAATGCGCCGCTTCCAGGCCGGATCGGATGCCATGTCCCGACCAACGGTATCCACGACCTGAATGGCCTTGTCGATGTCCGTGGCATAGGCAACGCTGACCTCCAGGTTCACCCGCGCCCAGACCCTGGTGAGGTTGCTGGCCACCCGGATCTCGCCGTTCGGGACGGTATGGACGATGCCATCGACGTCCCGCAGGGTCGTCCGTCGAAGGCTGAAATCCTCGACCGTGCCCGAGACCCCGGCAACGTTGACGATGTCGCCGCGGCTGAACTGGTTCTCGATCAGGATCAGGGCCCCGTTCAGATAATCCCTGACGAGATGCTGGGCTCCGAAGCCGACGGCGACCCCGACGATCCCGAGGCCCGCGATCGCCGGTCCGATTTCCACGTGGACTGTCTGGAGCACCATCAGGCTCGCAATCGCGAGAACAAAGAAGCGGACAACGCGACCACCGAGGTCGTCGAGCGTATCCATGCGCTTCTTCAGCTCGACCGCCGAAAGCTCCTGAGCCGTGCCTTCGGTCACCTCGCGGTCCATGAGCGCCTTGACGATCCGATGGACGAACAGGCGCGAGCCACGGACCAGCACGATCGTGATCGCGATGATGATCAGGATGGGCAGGATGTCGCGTCTGAGGATTGGCACGACCGCGTCCCACGGAGGTTTGCTGAAATCCGGCATGACGGGAGCGTAGCCGATGGCGTGCCCGAGGGGCCGTGCCAGTGGCCGTGGTCAGGCAGCTGTGCCCGGGGCCGTGCCAGGCGCCGTGGTCAGGCGGTCGTGCCACCCAGGCGAACGGTAATTGCCATCGCAGCCTCCCGCGCCTGCGTCGCGAGCTCGGGCAGGCGGCGCGGCGACAGCCTGAAGGCGGGGCCCCACACCTCGACGGCTGCGATGACCTGGCCGCGTGCGTCGCGGACCGGGGCCGCAATCGCGTTGAGGCCGTTTTCGAGCTCACTCGCGGACGTCGCGTAGCCGCGCCGTCGGGCGCGCGCGAGGTCGGCCAGCAGCGGCTCGATCTCGGTCAGCGTCCGTTCCGTGTACCTGATCAACCCCAGGCGCACGATCCGGAGGACCTCGCGTTCGGCGAGCGACGCCAGGAGGACCTTGCCGGAGGCGTTGGCGTGGAGGGTCGAGGTCCGGCCGGTCCAATCGCCGACGGCGATCAGGCTCGGGCCATCAGCCTGCGCGACGAAGCGCACATGGTCGGCGTCGAGGACGCCCAGGCCAGCCGTCTCGTGCGTCAGGCGGGCCAGCCGCTCGAGCTCGGGCAGGGCGATCGCCCGGAGATCCAGGGTTCGCTCGGCCCGTTCGGCGAGGCGGATGACGACCAGCCCGAGCCGGTACTTCCCGGATTCACCGTCCTGCTCCACCAGTCCGCGCCGCTGGAGGGTCGAGAGCAGGCGTGAGGCGGTGGACTTGTGCAGGCCGAGGCGACGGGCGAGTTCGGTGACGCCGGCCTCGCCCTGGCTGTCGCCGAGGGCGATCAGGAGCGACGCGGCTCGATCCACGCTGCGGACCACGTTGCCGTCGAGGCTCATCGACCGCGCATCATTTCTTTGCGTTGTCGGCCGCCGCGCCGAACCCGAGCGCCTCGCTCCCGCTCTGCCCAAGTTCGCCGCGAGCCCGGGCATCGAGTGCCGCCTTGAGCGACTCCTCGAACGCGGTCACGGCAAGATCCACCGAATCGTCCTTCGCGTGCGCCTCGCACACGAACCACGGTTCGCGACTGTCCGGCTCCGGCATCGCGCCGCGGGCGTGCATGCCGACCGCGATCGCGTCGTACAGCTCGTGGTCTGTGTCGGCCCAATCGCGGTATTCAGTCGCGACCTTGTCCGTGAACATGATCCCGAACATCGACGGGTGGCCGGTGAAGTGGTACGGCAGGCCTGCCTCATTGACCACCTCTCGCAGGCCATCCTGGATCCGGCGCCCGGTTCGGTGAACGGTCTCGAGTGCGTCTGTGTCACGGATGATCTCGAGTGTCTTGACGGCGGCGGCGGCGGCGACCCGGTTGCCCGCATACGTGCCGCCATGGCTGACCTTGTCCGGGAGCAGACTCATGATGTCCCGGCGGCCGCCGAACGCCGCGGCGGGGTAGCCGTTGCCCATTGCCTTGGCATAGGACGCCAGGTCCGGGGTGATCCCGAAGTACTCGGCCGCTCCGCCCTTGGCGAACCGGAAGCCCGTCTTGACCTCATCGAAGATGAGCAGGATGCCGAACTCGGCGGTCAACGCGCGCAGGGCCTTGTGGAACCCCTCCTGGGGCAGGATGCCCTGGGCATTGCCGAGAACCGGCTCGACAATGACCGCCGCGATCTCGTGGCCCTGTCGTTCGAACAGGCGACGCAGGCGCTCGATGTTATTGAAGCGGGCCGGGATGATCGTGCTGGCAACAACCGCGGGGATGCCCCGGCCCCAGGCCAGGCCGACCGGGTTGTCCGCGTCGCCGAGATCGGCCATGTTGTTGGGCGACACGCTGATCAGCGCGTAGTCGTGCAGGCCGTGGTACTGGCCCTCGAACTTGACGATCTTGTCGCGACCGGTGAAGGCCCGGGCCAGACGCATCAGGTGCATCGTGGCTTCGGTGCCGGAGACCGTCATCCGCGCCATGTCCACCCAACCGGTGAGCTCGCACAGCAGCTCGAGGGCGCGGACCTCGTCCTCGCTGGTCAGCGAGAAGCTGACACCGCGGCGCATCCGCTCGTTGACGTAGTCATCGACGCGATCGTCGCCATGGCCGAGGATCACCGGGCCATAGCCCATCCGCAGGTCGACGAACTCGTTGCCGTCGATATCCCAGACGCGCCCGCCTTTGCCACGATCGACGTAGATCGTGTCTTCGCCCCACGCCCGAAAGTTGGAGTTGGTACCGCCCGGGAGGGTCTTGCTTGCTTGGCGATAAAGCTCGAGCTGGCGGGCGCGCGACCGGGGCGCTGGGGTATTCGAGGGGCCTGGCATGTTGCCTCCGACGGTGACTTGAAACGAGAAGGTGGCGATCCGGGATACGAAACGCGGTGTTGCGGTGGGCGGAACGCGGGCTCCAATCGTGCCATATCGCTCTCGATGCCGTCAACGCGAGATTCGTCCACCAGTCGGGCGTGGCCTTCGAAATCCGTGCGAGACGGCCCGTCGAGGTCGGCGATACGCATGAATTCGGCGCAGGGTCGCCGGTCGCCGACCGGCCGCGTAGGATGGCGCGGTGCACCCACTTCCCATCAACGACCCCTCCGGCCCGGGCTTCTGGCTGGCCGGGGCCCCGGATTCCCCTGAGCCCGCCCTCCACGGGTCGAGGCGAACCGATGTCGCGATCATCGGCGGCGGATTCACCGGCCTGTGGACGGCCATTCAGCTGCTCGATGCGGATCCGGCGCTCCGGGTCACGATCCTTGAGATGGAACGCGTCGGATTCGGGGCGTCCGGCCGAAACGGCGGCTTCTGCGATGCCTCGCTGACCCACGGGCTGGCCAATGGCATCGCCCACTTCCCGTCGGAGATCCGTGAGCTCGAGGCCGAAGGCCGACGAAACCTCGCCGAACTGGTGGCGTTCGTGGCCGCTGAGGGCATCGACTGCGGACTCGAGCAAACTGGGTCCCTGCGTGTCGCCGACCAGCCCTACCAGGTCGACGAGCTTCGAGCCAGCGCCGACCTCGCCCGCGCCTATGGCGTTGACACGGTGCTCCTCGACCGGGCAGGGGTCTGGGAAGAGATCCACTCTCCCGTGTTCGAGGCAGGCCTCCTGTCGGGCCCTGACCAGACGGTGATGCTCGATCCGGCTCGCCTGGCGCGAGGCCTGAAGCAGGCTGCCCTTCGGCGCGGCGCGACCATCCACGAGCGGACACGGGTCGTCGGGCTCGAGCGCCTCGCCGGCTCGGTCCGCCTGCTGACCGAGTCGGGCGCCCGGCTTGTCGCCCAGCACGTGGTCGTGGCCACGTCGGCCTATTCAGGCTGGCTGGCCCGCCTGCAACGGCTGTTCGTTCCCGTCTACGACTACGTTCTGGTGTCCGACCTGTTGACCCCCGAGCAGCAGGATTCCATCGGCTGGCGGCGGCGCATGGGCGTCTCGGACTCCGGCAACCAGTTCCACTACTTCCGGTTGACCGCCGACAACCGGATCCTGTGGGGTGGCTACGACGCGATCTACCACCCGGGGAACCGCGTCGGTCCGGAACTTGACGAGCGCCCGACGACGTTCGAACGCCTTGAGCGGCACTTCGAACGCGCATTCCCGCAGCTCGCCGACCTCCGGTTCCCGTGGCGCTGGGGTGGCGCCATCGACACGACGAGTCGGTTCATGGTCACGGTCGGCCAGTCGATGGGGGGCCGCCTGACCTATGCACTCGGCTACACGGGCCTGGGTGTCGGGGCGGCCCGATGGGCGGGCGGCATCATCCGCGACATGATCCTCGATCCGACCGCCGATCGGCTCCAGCTCGAGATCGTCAGGAGCGCCCCATTCCCGTTCCCGCCCGAGCCAGCTCGATGGCTCGCCGTCGAGGCCGTTCGACGGGAGCTGGCCCGGGCGGACGACAACGAGGGCCGCCGCGGCCTGCTTCTCCGAACACTCGACGTGGTCGGGGTCGGCTTCGACTCCTGACGGCAGGGGCGGGGCCTCGACAAGCCCGGAGCCGATGCAGGCGAGACGGGTTGCCGCGCCGGATTCGTCAGCGTCAGGGTGCCCCGCCGGAACCAGGGAACAGATCCATCTGCCGGGCCTCACCGCTGACGGCCGGATCGAGGCCAAGGTACGGCTCGAGGTCCGCCAGCGCCAGCGGCTCGCGGGCGAGCCAGGTGCGGAGATGCGGCCACAGGACGAGGTGCCAGTTGTCGGTCGTCATGGCGGTCCGGAGGACCGGCGACGCATCGAGCTTGTGGCGTATCAGGTCGGCCCGCTCGGCAGCGACGACGAGAAACCGGACCAGCCGGTCGTCGGGCGGGATTCGACTGTGGCGTCGCAGGATGGTCTCCCCGAGCATGGCCGTCCATTCGACCTCGAACATCAGGGCCGTCCGACCACGCACGTACCAGATGCAATCCACGTCGGCGAGATCGTCGGCCGAGGCACGGGTGATCGCCGGAAGCCAGGCCGTTTGTTCGTGGCTCGACAGCAGGTCGCCGAGGGACCCCGAACCGAACCGACGAGCCTGCTCGCGTCGGCCGATCCAGACGTTCATCCCGAGACGGTGGCCCGCGTCGGTCAGGCGGGCAAGGATCTCGGTGTGATCCGCCGTCCGACGACGGAGATCGTCGCCGGTGACGAGCTGATCGGCGGTCGCGCTCGGGCTGCGATAGCTCGTGAGGCACGCACGAACGAGTCCTTCATCGGGCAGGTCCGGCCCGTGGAAAAGGGAATCGATCCGCTCCAGGAAGGCGGCCTCGTCGAGCGGTCCGGAGGTCGAGAGGAGGCTGTAGACCGCCCACTCGACGCGGTCGGACAGGGGAAGTGCGGCGGCATCGCGATCGGTGCGGCTCTCGAGCCACCACTGGTCCGGGGCGATCTCGCGCAGCCGCGGGTGGTCCGGCCGGGTCAGTTCAGCGCGAATCAGGCCGATGAGCCGGTCCACGGGCTCCACCTCTGCGTCCACCGGATCGCCCTCTCGGGCTGATCCATCGGCGGCGAACAGCCGCGCCAGGTGCCCTGCTCGATCGAGACCGATCAGGATCTCCCCGAGGAGTCGCTCGAACCGGATCGGCTCACCCCGCTCGCGGAGCAGCTCGACGGTGAGTTCGCTGATGGTTCGCTGGGCCTCCGATGGCGAGAACGATCGAGCGTGGACCCGCTCGGGCGCCGAAAACAGGCCGCGACCGGGCACGAAGGCGGGATCGCCGGCGCCGCCGGGCATCGGTTCAAGAGACCGCCCCGAACGCGTTCGCGACCCGGGCGGGACCGCCGCCCCGGGTGGCACGAACTCCACGAACCCGGTGGTGCCATCGTTTGGATCACCGAATCGGACCGCGGTCAGGCGATAGCCCGCCCCGATCCCTCCGATCACGGCGGCAACGAGTCCCTCTGGCCCGTGGCTGTCGACCATCATGACCGCTCGACCGTCCCGGGTCATATGCGGAGCGGCGCCTTCCAGCGAGCGCCGAAGGGTCTCGGATTGCCACGACCACGGGGCCCTGATCGCGGCGCCGCCCAGGGGCTCGAGCGGCAGGAGCAGGGCGGCTTCACGACCAAGGGCCCAGCACGTCCCATGGTAGGTCGCAGCGAGGCGCTCCTGATTGAACCGGAATGGCGGCTGGCCGAGGACGAGGCGAATTTGGGGCGTCCGCGCCGGTCCGCTTTCGCGGCCCAGGTCCTCGATGCCCGCGAGGGTGCGCAGGGCGTCGTCAGTCCCGATCCGGACGATCGCGGTCGCGCCGCCGTCGACCAGGCTCCGGAGGTCGGTGCCGAGCCTCGCCTCGAGCGGACCGACGGAACTGCTGTCGATCTGCTGCACGAACGATCGGACGATGCGAAAGCCCTCCTCGAAGGCCACCCACGGGTTGCGTTCGCGAACCGGGTTCGGAAATGGGGACCGGATCGCGCCCGCGGCGATCCGGATGCCGGGGATCCGGCCCGGTCCAGCGCCGAGGCGGCTAGCCGGCAGGACCGCATGCAGGAATGCCAGCCGCAGGGCGGACTCGACGGGCTTCGCGCGCAGGTCGCCCTCGATCCGCTCGAGAATCGCCGCGAGCCCTACCAGCTGCCGATCCGTATGGAGATCGAGGATCGCGTCTGGCAGCCCGGCAGCCCCGTCCGGCACCGGGAAGCGCTCGCGCAAGGCGAGACGGATCGAATTGGCCCCGACATCTGCACCGGCGCGCTCGTGGTCGGCATCGTCGGTCGCGGCCTGCCGCCCCTCAAGGCCGCCTCGCTGGTCCCGGCAGATCGTGCAGCGGTAGCTCTTGCGTTCGAGCGACAGGGCCCCAGCACCGTCGGAATCGTCGCGCACGGCCCAACTGAACTCGTCGGCGATCAGCGATCGATCGCACGTCGCGCAGCGCGTGACGAACGGCCGGCCGATCGCAAGCTTCAGGCTGGTGTCGCCGCGCGGCGACGCACTCATCGTCGAGAACGCCGCGTCGAGGTGGCGGAGGTCGGGCGGTCGCAGGACCACCTCCGCGAGGAGGCGCGTGAGCGGGTTCGTCTCGAGGGTGACCGCCCGGCGCTGACGATCGACCGAGGCCCGCGCCACCCAGCCGCCGCGAGCATGGAGGTCGAGCACCAGGTCGCCCGGAGCCGACCCGGCCTCGAGATGCGCGAGTACGCTGTCGGGCGGCGGCGGCGGCGCGATCCGTTCGAAGGCGGGCATCGTGAACCCGGGTTCGGCGCGTGAGAGAGGCGCTCGACCCACCATGCCGCGATTGTGGCAGACGGGGCGACCGGCTATGGCGAGACGGTCACGGCTTGCGCCCGGTCACGGTGCCGGCGTGCGGCGCGAGCGCGTGATGCGCAGGCAGGCCCGACGGGTTCCGGACCGGAGCCCGTGGAATTACCCCTCGTCGAGGTCGTCGTTTTCCTCGACGAACGCCTCGTCGGTCGTGTCGTCGGGTGGGAGCACCCGATCGAGATCCTCGATCTCGTCGTCCTCGACATCGTCCTCGAGATCCTGCTCGAGCTCCTCGTCCTCGCGAACCAGGGTGCCTTTGGTGTACGGGCGCAGGTCGGTGGATTTGGCCGCCGTCGGGAAGCTGACCTTGCCGTAGTTGCGCGGGTCCTGGTAGACCTCGCGGATGATGATCCGGACGTCGACGGCACCGAGGGACGTCACGCCGGCGGCGTACTTGTTCCCCTCGGCCATCAACTTGAGAAGGCGCGCCGCAACGCGCGGCTCGACCGTCCCGATCTGGACACCGCTGCTCGTGGCGATGAGGCGATTGCCCTCCGGGGTCAGCTCGACCGCGTCGCCCGGGTTGACCTGGGCGAGCTTGCGCGCATCCGGAAGGTCGATGAGGTAGGCGAAACCGGTCTTGCCGGTCTCCTCGACGAAGATCCGGACCGGCGCCTTGCTGCCCGCCTGGGCGGGCACGGTCCGTTCGCCGGCGGCCACGAGGAGGGTCTTCAGGCGATCGATGTTGCGTTCGGCGATCCGGTTGGTGGGATCGAGCGCGAGTGCGGCCTGGTAGTGCTCGCGGGCCGCCCCGAGCTCACCCTGCTCCCAGAGTGCCTTGGCGAGCCGGTTCTCGGATTCGGCGTCCGCGCCCATCTCCAGGAGCCGGCGATTGGTATCGGCGGCCTCGACCCACTTGCCGGCCGCCGCATGGGCGATCGCCTGCTCTGCCAGCTGCCGCTTGAGCCGCGTGGCGGCAATGGGGCTCGATGCCGGATCCATCTCGGAGAAGGTCACGAAGTCAGGTCCTTTCGAACGGTCGAAGTTGTCGGGCCGCGCGGAGCGGCGACGGCGCAAGGTCGGGCGCGGGCCGGGCCGTTCGCCGGTGGCGCCAAATGCAGGGCAAGTGTTTGTAGCACCGGAGGCGCCGACGGTCAAATGGGTAGTGCCATCGAGGCCGTCAGATCTAGCTCCGGAGCCGAACGCTCCAGACGACCACGACCAGGCCGAGGACCATCAACAGGATCGTCTCCCGGAGGCGGCGAGATGACTGGCGACGCGACGCTGAATCAGCGTGGATGGCATCCCACAGGAAGAACACGAGCACCAGGAGCGCCGGACCCAGCAGGCGTGGGATCTCCATCGTCCGAAGGGCGGCCGCGGCGATCGCGATCACCGACGCGCTGGTCAGGGCAAACCAGCTGACGTCGCGCAGGTTCGACGTTCGGAGGGCCCCGACGCGGTAGCCGAGCAGGAACGCTGTGACCGCATCGACGGTCGCGAGGAGGGCCAGTTGCGGTCCGGTGGGTCCACCCGTAACGACACCCGGTTCGGGCAGTCCGCCGGGCACGAGTGCCGCCATGCCGAGGAATGCGAGGAAGCCGACGATCAGGGTCTCGGCGCGAACGGCGGTCCGATCGGCGCCGGAGGGCCCGGTTGCCGTGGCGAGGAGCCGAGCCTCGGTCCCCAGGACCCGCAGGAGGAGCCACCCACCGATCACTGCCGCCGGGATCAGGAGGGGCCCTATCGGCACCAGGCGAAGCGTCCCGAAGATGGCGACGACGGTCACGCCCGGGGTGACCAGCGCCTCGATCGGGACCCCGGGACCTGCGGTTGCAGGTATTCCGTCGCCGAGGACCTGGAGCGCTCCGAGGACGACCGCGGCCAGGAGGCAGGCGCCGACCAGCCAGGCGGCTGGTCCCTCGATCACGCGGGACAGGATCACCACGATCATCGAGATCGCCACCAGATCACGCGAGCCGCGGAGGGTGCCCATCGGCTCGATGGTACGCGAGGGCTGGGGGCCGGAACGGTCGATCACAACCGCCGCCTGGGCGGGTCGTTCCGGCCGACGTGGTCGAGCAATGCCGTCCGGCTGCGGGTATTGATGACCGATGCGGCCTCCACCCACGCTCGACGAGCCTGGGAAACGCCCCACGCGAGGTGCTCGAACTCCTCGACTCGATGGGCATCCGAATCGACGGCCAGCAGGCAGCCGACCGAGACGGCGTGGCGTGCCCGCTCCACCGACAGGTCCAGGCGGGGCGGTGATCCGTTCATCTCGAGCACCGTGCCCGTCGCGGCTGCCTCCGCGTAGATCGCGTCCCAGTCCAGATCGAGATCGTCGCGTACGCCGATCTTGCGACCCGACGGATGGGCGATGACATCGACATGTGGGTTGCGGATGGCCCCGAGGACGCGCGCCGTGAGCTCCGACCGCGACTGGTTGCGGCCGACATGGAGCGACGCGACGACGAGCTCGAAGCTGGCGAGCAGGGCATCGTCGTAATCGAGACGGCCGTCGGCCCGGATCTCCAGCTCGCAGCCATGCAGGAGCCGGAATCCCTCGGCTGGGGTTTCCGGCGGCGCCGTACCCGCGTTCTCCTCGGCGGCGAAGCGCCGATTCAGGCCGGCGATCACGCGCGCCTGCATCGCCACCCGGTCGGGCGTCAGGCCCCGGGCGATGGCCAGCGACACCGAGTGGTCGGTCAGCACCTGGTAGGCATGGCCGCGACGCCGGGCTGCCTCGGCCATCACCTCGATCGGCTGGGTCCCGTCGGACCAGTCGGAATGCGAGTGGAGGTCACCCTGCAGGTCCTCGAGAGCAAGGAGGTTCGGCAGGCGGCCCTCCAGCGCGGCCTCGATCTCGCCCGTGTCCTCACGGAGCTCCGGCTCGATGAACGGAAGATCGAGGAACCCATAGGCGTCGGCCTCCGTGGCGAAGACCCGGAGCTCGGCGTCAGGCCCGGTCAGGGCACTTCCGTCTTCGCCAAGCCGGGCGAAGCCCTTCTCGGACAGGCTCCAGCCCCGGTGGCGGGCTCGTTCGCGCAGCCGGACATTGTGGGCTTTCGAGCCCGTGAAGTGGATCAGGTAGGTGCCGGCGGCGCCGGGTGCCATACGCATGAGGTCGATCTGAAGGCCCCGTTCGACCTCGACGGAGGCCTTCTCCGGTCCCTGGTTGAGCACCGATTCAACCGCGGGGAGCGTGGTGAAGCGACCAATCGCCGGTCCCGCGTCGGACGTCTCCACGAGCAGGTCGAGGTCGCCGATCGTCTCGCGTCGTCGGCGGAACGAACCGGCCGGGACCACGCCAACGACGCCCTCGATGCCCGCAAGCGCATCCGCTACGAGCTGGACCGCGTCTCGCGCCTCGCTCAGGAGCAAGCGGCGGTCGCGTGCTCGGAGCCCATCGATCCCCCCGAGGATCGTCTGTTCGGTCCGAACCGACATGCCGCGCATTCCGCGAAGGCGACCGTCAGCCGCTGCGACGCGGAGCGCATCCAGGTCGGCGATACCAAGCGTCTTCCAGAGCTGACACACCGTCCTGGGTCCGAGGCCCGGAACGCTCAGCAGTTCAAGGAGCGTGACCGGAAATTCGGCCTTCAACGCCTCGTGATATCCAAGTCGGCCAGTGCGCGCCAGCTCGGCCACCTTGTCGGCCGTGGCGCGACCCACCCCCGCCAGCGTCGGTGGGCGTCCGTCCACGTAGGCCCGCGCGACCGCGACGGGTGCCCGCCCGATGACGTCGGCGGCGCGGTGGTATGCGATGGTCTTGAAGACGAGCTCGCCCTTGATCTCGAGGAGGTCGCCGATCTCATGGAGGATGCGTGCCAGCTCGGCGTTGGACGGAAGTTCGGCGTCGGGAGGCAGGGCTGGCGCTTCGGGCTGGTCGGACGTGGGCACGGCCCGATGGTAGCCCCGAACGTGTGACCGGATCAGCCAGCGATCACCCGGTCGCGGCCCGCCCGTTTTGCGCGCAGGAGGGCCTGGTCCGCCCGCTCGATGATGACCGGGATCGGTTCGTCGGCCTCGGTTGCGTTCGCGACGCCGACCGACACGCTGACGCCCGGAACGCCGTGGCGCGACAGGTCCAGCGCACGGACCGCAGCACACACCCGCTCGCCGACCTCGAGGGCAACGTCCGGACCTGGGTTCCTGAGGAGGACGGCGAACTCCTCCCCGCCGACGCGGGCCGGGACATCCTCTTCGCGGACGGCCGACACGATCGCGTTCGCGACCTCGCGGAGGACCAGGTCCCCGACCGGGTGGCCGAACGTATCGTTGAGGACCTTGAACTTGTCGATATCCACCATCAGCACGGCAACGGCGTCGCCGGCACGGCGGCGGCGGGCGAGCAGCCCGCAGAACTCATCGAAGTAGCGTCGATTCGGCAGCCCGGTGAGCGGGTCCGTGCTCGCATTGGCCTCCGCCTCACGGAAGCTGTACGCGCGGGCAAGGGCCGCCGAAGCCTCGACAGCGGCTCCTTCCAGGAGGCGGCGCGCCGGGAGGTCCCAGGCGTCACGGTCCCGGCGGGAGACCACGATCGCGCCGATCACCCCGCTCTCGGTCCGGAGCGGCGCGGCGAGTGTGTGGCTGAGCCCGTAGACCGCTTTGACCCGCTCCGCAATGCGCGCCGCGACCTGGGCCGACGGACCCGACCCGAGGACTTCGGCCCGGGCCGCTCGAGCGGCGTAGCTCTCGGTCGCGGTCCGGCGCCGGCCGACATCGGCGAGGATGCCGGCGAACCAGGACCCGTCACCGGGCCGCGAGGTGGAGGGCAGCTGGAGGGCCCGAGCCCGCCGATCGATGGGGCGGGTTGACCGCCCGGCCCCATCCCGCCGCTCATCGGGTGAGCCCGTGCGCAGGCTGCGTTCGGGCCGTCCCGACGGCCACGCGTCGGCGCTCGATGGCACCGTGCGAGCGCCGGCGAGGACCGGAGCCGGCGCAACCGCCATGGGCACCGCGACCATCGACGGACTGGCCGCGAGATCGAGATCGCCGAGCGGGAGGACCGTGCTGGAGTTCGGAACGCCGGCGCGATGCGTGACCAGGGTCGCCTCGAGGACACCGCCGTCCGTCCGGCGCCGGACGACGACCACGTGGTCGGCCCCGGTGCCCTCCGCGAGGTCGTCGACGATCGCCCCGACGATGGCATCGACGCTCACCGAGCGCGACAGGCCGCGGAGAATCCGGGCGAGGTTCTCGGCCTCGGCTCGGCCGCGAGCCTCCAATCCGACGACGGCGTTCCGATGGGCAATGGCTGCCAGTGACGCCACGCCGGCTCCGATGACCGGCACCCAGGCCAGCGCATCGGATGTCGTGAGGGCTCGGACAAGGGTCACGACGACGAGGACCAGGAACGTTCCTGACAGGAGCCACCACGCGCGTCGGACCGACCGATCTTCGGGGTCGCGACTGCGTCTGGGCTCCGTGGAACTCACAGAACGGAAGCATGCGGCCCGGATCGACCCGCGTCCAGCCCGGCGGCATGGTACTTCCGTACTGGGTGGGCCTGGTACCCCCCTGGCCCGGTCAGTTCAGGGCCAGCGCCAGCGGCTCCGGGATGTCGCCATCGCGCGCTTCGGCCGCGAGCTTCGCTTCGTACATCCTGGCGTCGGCAGCACCGACGAGCTCGGTCGGCGTACGGACCGTCGGCCCGATCGACGCCACCCCGATCGACACGCTGATCGGCACCGGCCCGCGGCCCTCGGCCATCACCGGCTGGCTGGCCAGGTCCTCGTTGATTCGGCGCGCGACCGCGCTGGCCGCCACGTGATCGCTGTCCGGCAGGATGACTGCGAACTCGTCACCGCCGTAGCGGGCGGGGACATCGGACACGCGCAGGGTGGCCTTGACGACGGCCGCCAGGTGGACCAGGCATCGGTCCCCGAACTGGTGGCCGAACGTGTCGTTGACGAGCTTGAAGTCGTCGAGGTCAAGGAGCAGCAGGCTCAGCGGTCGTCGCGAGCGTCGGGCGCGAACCACCTCCTCGCCCATGCGTTCGTACAGATATCGGTGGTTGAAGAAGCCGGTCAGGGGGTCCCGATCGGCGAGGGACCGGGCAGCCTCGTACAGATTCGCGTTCTCGAGTGCCATCGCCGCTTCGTTGGCCATGGTCCGAGCCAGGCTGAGCCGGACGTCATCCGTCGGCACCATGCCCTTGGCCAGGAGCTCCAGGAGCCCGACGGATCGGCCCTTCGCGACGAGTGGGATCATGATCAGGAGCCGGAAACCCTCCTCCCGGAGGATCGCGACCTCGTCAGCGTTCGCGCCGGGATCCTCGGCATCGATGATCACGGTGACCTGCTGCTCGAGGACGCGCCGCGTTTCCGGGTAGTCGGCGAGGCGATACGTCGGATGGTTCGCGACGATCTGACGGTCCGGGAACTCGCCCTCCGAAACGATGACGTTGGCCGCGACATCCCACGAGCTGATGACCCCCGCGTCCATCTCGAGGGCTGCGGTCACATGCCGCGCGATGACCGCCCCGACCTGCTTCGGATCGAGCGTCTGGGCCAGTTCCTGACTCATCTCGAGCAGCCGGCGAAGTTCCGTCGCCATCGATCCGGTCCTGGTCAGGAGCCGGGCCGACTCAAGGGCCGTCGCGGCCTGGTCGGCCAGGATGGTGACCATCTGGAGGTCGTCGTCATCGAACTGGTGCAGGCCCAGCTTCGAGAGCGTGATGACGCCGACGACCAGACCGTCGTGGCGCATCGGGACGACGAGCATCGATTCCCGAATGAGTTCGGTCCCATCGATCTGGAGGCCCCGCGGATCGGCGTTGGCATCGCCGACGTTGAGCGGGATCCCGTGGAGCGCCACCCAGCCGGTGAACCCCTCTCCGATCCGGGTCGTGAGGACGCTCCAGTCCACGATCTCGTACTCGCCGACCTTGCCCTCGAACGCGATCGGGTTGATCGACTCGTCCGGATCGACGACGTAGACCCGGGCGTTGTGATAGTCAACGATCGGTCCGACCTCTTCCACGATCGCTCGACCCACGGCCTCGATCGTCGTGGCCATGCTCATCCGCGCTGAAGCGGCCTGGACGACGGCCATGCGTGCGGCGCGGACCTCGAGCCGGTCGAACAGGTCCGCGTTTCGAAGTGCCAGGGCGGCGTGCGCACCGAGCGCGGTCAGGATCTCCACGTCCTCGGTGGTCCAGTGGTGCGGGTCGATGGTCGCGACCGCCAGCGTCCCGACGAAGCGGCCGCCGTGGACGAGCGGGACGAGGATGTTGCCGCGCACCGGCAAGCGTCCCGCGAATCGATCGGTCCACTCGCCTTTCGGCAAGCTCCGGACGTCGTCCGCCACGAACGGATGGCCGCTGGCGAGGATCTGGTCAATCGCCGCGTTGGGCGTCACGGTCGGGGGCAGCTGCGCGGCGAGGCCCGCGGGTAGCCCGGCACTGGCCACGATCCCGAGGGCGGTGGCCTGCTCGATTCGCAGGATGGCGTAGTCGGCCCCGGAGACTTCCGACGCTGCGTCGACGACGATCCGGTACAGGTCCGCTCGGTCGAACGAGGTTGCCAGACGCTCCGCGATGGCGAGCAGAGCTCGAAATCGGGACGCGGAGCGCGCGCTCACGTCGGGACCCTCCGACGACGTGGCGCGCACAGCGGCGTCACGAGCGTCGGGCCCCTTGGCTGAACCAGCATTGGCTATGGCCGCGCGCACGATCAGAGATTGACAGTCGGCGGTACCGCGGGGCAGCAGCCGAAGGTACCGGTGCCGATCGCCGAAGGTACTACCTGGGAACACGAATCGGTCGACGCTCGCGTTGACCGTCACGCCGAGCGGCGACTACACTCGCCGAGGTCCCCTGCGCCGCACGCCGATCGTCCATCTGTGCCACCGGCGGCGACTGGACCGCCCGCGAGGTGGCCATGCTCTACCTGAGCCAGGCGATCGGCCTGCCCGTGCTCGACGGCAGCAAGGATGCGATCGGCAAGATCGCCGATCTGATCGTGGCCGTCGGCAATCGATATCCGCCGGTCACGGGCCTGGTGGTCTCGACGGATCGTCGCCGGATCTTCCTGCCCTGGTCGTCGGTCGATCGGATCGACGCCAGCGGCGCGCGCCTCGGGACGACGACCATCGACATGGGTCGGTTCAGCCAGCGCCCGGACGAAATCCTCCTGCATGCGGACCTGATGGACAAGCAGATCGTCGACATCGACGGGCGCAAGGTCGTGCGCGTCAACGACCTGCGCCTGGACGAGATCGAGGGCGTCCTGCACTTGGTCGCCGTGGACGTCGGGGCAGCCGGCCTGCTGCGACGCCTCGGTATCGAGCGCGGCTATCGGACCCTTGCCCGCAACCTGCGACTCTCGGTTCCGGAGCGCTACATCGACTGGGAGGACGTGGACCCGGTCGAGACCTCGATCGCATCGATCAAGCTCCGTGTCCCGCACGCGGGCCTGGCGGAACTTCATCCCGCGGACCTCGCCGACATCATCGACCAGCTGGCACCGAAGGACCGGGCCGGGGTCCTCGCCTCGCTCAACGACGAGGCCGCAGCCGACGTGTTCGAGGAGATGGAACCCGAGACCCAGGTCGAAGTCCTCGAGGATCTCGATCCGGCGCGGGCGGCCGACATCCTCGAGGAGATGTCGCCCGACGATGCCGCCGACCTGGTGGCCGACCTGTCCGACGAGAGCCGCGAGGAGATCCTCGCCCTCATGGAGCGCGA
>JAYTWS010000010.1:0-6665 GCA_043743315.1 Chloroflexota bacterium
AGCGCGAGTGCTCCGGCATGCCAGGCCTTGCGGTCGAATGCCCGGCCGGCGGCCGCGGCAGCCGACTGCGCCGCCTCGCGGCCCGCGAGCCACGTCCGCTCGCCGAGCTTGTACGCCGTCGCCTGCGACGGCCAGGAGAGGTATCGAAGGACCTCGCTCTCGGCCTTGTCTCGGTCCATGCCACCGGCGCGGACGATGAAGTCGATGGCATGCTCGTAGGTCCACGCGTCGCCTGCGCCTGGCTGGCCCTTCGGGATTCGCCGACCGGTGTGGAGCCCGATGTCCACGACCACGCGCGCGGCCCGGAACGCATGGGCGCACAGGAACCCAAGTCGAGTCTCAGGAGTCCGGAACCAGCCAAGCTCATCCATCAGCCGCTCCGAGTAGAGGGCCCAGCCCTCGCCGTGGGCGGACATGAACCCAAGCTTGTGGGCGCGAGTCAGCGGCACGAGGCGGATCGTGGCGCCCTGTAGGTGGTGCCCCGGGACGGCCTCGTGGTAGACGGTGCTGACCTCGTCCCAGGTCGGGAAGCGTTTCCGCCCGATCGTTGGGAACCACGTCCGGCCGGGTCGGACCAGGTCCTCGGATGGCGGCGTGTAGTACGCGGCCGCAGCGCTGCCCTCAGGCGGGATGCGGACCTCGCAGCGACGGATCGAATCGGGGATGTCGAACTCCACGCCGCTGAGGCCGTCGATGGCCTCGTCGGTCAGGTATTGCAGCCACGACCGATAGGCCTCGACCCCGTGGATCGACCGGTTCGGGTCGTTGATCAGGAGGTCGCGGACGGCCTCGAACCCCTGGCCCGGGAGGATCCGCTCGCACTCGGCATCCTTCTGTTCCTCGAGCCGGGCGAGCTCCTCCCATCCCCAGGTGTAGGCCTCATCGATGTCCAGATCCGTGCCGAGGAGGTACTCCGCCCAGACCTTGTAGCGCTCGTCGCCCGATGCATCTGATTCGGTGGCCCGCGGCGCGTAGGTGGTCCGGAGCCATGTGGCGAGGTCTCCATAGGCGCCGGCGGCACTTCGCGCCGCGTCGGCGAGGGTCTTCTGCAGGGTGTCGTTGACGCCCGCGACACCTTCGGCGCCGGCCACGAGTGTGCCGAACCAGCCCGCGTCCGCGCCACTCCCAGCCCACGTCGCGCACTGGTCCGCGACGACGAGCGCCTGCCGGCGCGCTGCCGGACGTCCGCTCGCCAGGCCGAGTTCCAGGGATTCGCGGTAGCCGGCCATCGAATCCGGCACGGCCGCGAGGCGCGCGGCGATGTGCTCCCACGCCTGCGCCGTGGTCTTGTCCATCAGGTCAAAGACCGAGCGCGTGCTCGCCGGCGCCCCCACGATGTTGCTGAGCATCCGCTCGCGCTCGCCGGCCTCCAGGACACCGAGCTCGCCGCCTGCCCAGTCGGCGAGGAATCCCTGGCCGAGTCGCTCGTGCTCGCTGCTCACGGTGGCCGCCCTGACGTCACGGATGGTCCGCGTGAGGAGCTCGGCAAAAGCCTCCTGGCCGGCCGGGGAGTAGTCGCTCAGGCGAGTCGGGTCGGACGCGACCCCCCAGCGTTCGCCGCGGACGGGATCGAGCGCCGCCACCTCGTCGATGTATCGGCTCGAGATCTCGCTGACCGTTGCCATTGATCCCCCCTTCGACGTCCAGCACCGGTTCGCCAATTCCACCGGGACGGCCTGGACCAACGGTGACTGTACGGCACTCGACCCTCAACCAGTGATCTGGCGGAGGTGCTCCTCGTCATGATCGAGCGCGATCCGGATCAACGCGGCGACGTCGACGACACCGAACGTCGCGTGCCGGCCGCGGCGTTGCCAGCCGGCCTCGTCGAGCCCATCGAGTCGACCGACCGTTGCCATTCGATGCTCGGTAAAGACATCGACCGCGGCCGCGAATCCGGTTCCCTCGGGGAGCGGCCACCGATCCGGCTCGACCCATGGCCACTCCGGGAACGAGTCGGTGGCCAGTGCATCGAGGCGGACATGCCACACGCCGGTCTCGACCGCGGCAAGGTGGAGGGTCACGTCACGGGCCGACCACTCGCCCGCTTCGCGCGGGACGCCAGGATCGTCCTGGCCCCGCGCCGCTTCGACAATTCGCATCGGCGTCGAGGCGAGATCCCGGCAAAGTGCCTCCTGCGCGGTGGTCACGTGCCCTCGAGCGCGGCGAGGTACTCCCGACGCCACGTTTCGGTCGACTCGACCTGGTTGAAGGTGTAGACGTGGAAGTCGATGACCTCGGCCGCCGGATCTGCGATCACCGGCGCCAGCTTCTCGAGGAGGCCGGTGGGCCGGTAGATGCCGCCGGAGCTCAGAAGCTCCCCGACGAATCGGGCGTTCTTGCTGAGGAATCGGCCCGTGTCCTTGACGCCGATGCGGGCGCTGATCGAGAGCAGCTTCGGGATCTCGGCGACGCTCGGAATGCCGATCTTGACCGGAAGCGCAATGCCCTCGGCGCGTCGTGCGGCGAGGAAGACGCGGATCGCCACGGCATCGAAGCACAGTTGCGTCGTCATGTACGAGGCAAAGGCCGCCTTGTCCCGAAGGGCCTGGAGCAGTGCCGGCTGGGGAATCACCGCGTGGCCCTGCGGATAGCACGGGACCCCGATGTCGGTCGGGCCGCCGCCGAGCTCCGCCATCGCCCGGAGAAGCGACAGGCCGTCGAGGAACTCGCCCGGGTCCTCGGCGTCGCCACCGACCACGAATGCCCGGTCGATGTGCCCGTCGCGCATCCGCGCCAGCAAGTCCGCGAGGTGCGCACGATCCCGGATCATCCGGGCGGACAGGTGCGGGATCACGCGAAAACCCTGGACCGCCAGCGCGGCGGACAGGTCGAGCGTCGCCTCGATGCCCTTGGCCGGCGACGCGGTTACCGAAACGGTGGCGCCAGCGGGCAGGAACGCGGCCTGCTCGTGGACGTTCTTGAGCGGGATCAGCTCGAAGGTCGGGGCGGCAAGGAGGCTGACGAGCGCCGCCCGCACGGGTTCGTCCAGGCCGCGGGCGGCCTTGCTTCGTTGGCCAAAGAGTCGCGAGATCACCGGACTGCCAGTCCAGAGATTCGGGCTCCGTGTCGCGCTGGCTGGACGGTCAGTCCAGCTCCGACGGCATTCGCGAGCGGTTCGTGCCGGGATCGGGCGAGAACTGGCCGCAGAGTCCAACCGCGACCCCATCCGGGTCCACCGACTGGACTCCGGGTCCAGCGCAGCCCAGGACTGGCTCGCCGACGGACTGGACTCCGGGTCCAGCGCAGCCCAGGAATGGCTCGCCCGACAAGACGCCGGAGTAATGCCACGCGCTAGACCTCGGAATCCGGGAATGACGCCTTGCGCTTGACGATGTATTCGAGGAGCGCCTCATCGACGCCGGGATCGAGCGGCGGCGCCTCGTACTCGTTGAGCATCCGCTTCCAGATCGCGTTCGCCCGCTGGGCGGCATCGAGGCCGCCGTCCTCCAGCCACTGCTCGTACGAGTTGTTGTCCGCGATCGGCGATCGGTAGAAGGCGGTCTCGAAGTTCGCGAGGGTGTGGCTGTTGCCGAGGAAATGGAGCCCGGGCCCGTTCTCCTTGATCGCATCGATGGCTTGGCCGTTCTCGGACATGTCCACGCCGTTCACGAAGACCGCGGCCATTCCGCACTGGTCGGCGTCCAGGATGAACTTCTCGTAGCCAATCGCCAGGCCACCCTCGAGCCAGCCCGCCGCGTGGAGCACGAAGTTGACCCCGGCCAGGATCGTCGGCTGGAACGTGGCGGCGGATTCATAGGCGGCCTGCGCATCGGCGATCTTCGACGCGCACAGGTTCCCGCCGGACCGGAACGGGACCCCGAGCCGCCGGGCCAGCGCGGCCATCGTGTACAGGACGAGGGCCGGTTCCGGGGTCCCGAACGTCGGCGCACCCGATTGCATCGAGATCGAGCTGGCAAAGGATCCGAGGACCACCGGCGCGCCGGGCCGCGTGAGCTGCACGAACGTCATCCCGGCAAGGGCCTCGGCCAGCGTCTGGGCCGCGGTCCCGGCGACCGTCACCGGGGACATTGCCCCGGCCAGGATGAACGGGGTAATCAGCGTCGCCTGGTTGTTCTGGGCGTACTCGCGGGCAGCGCCGAGCATCGTCGAATCCCAGACCAGCGGCGAGTTCGCGTTGATGAGGCTCAGGATCACGGTGTGGTCCTGGATGTAGTCCGCGCCGAAGAGGATCCGCGCCATCTCAACGGTGTCGGTCGCGCGCGACGGGTGCGTGACCGAACCCATGAACGGCTTGTCCGAGTAGCGGATGTGCGAATAGACCATGTCCAGGTGGCGCTTGTTGACCGGCACGTCCACCGGCTCGCAGACCGTCCCGCCGGAGTGGTGGAGGTTCGGGCTCATGTAGGCGAGCTTCACGAAGTTCCTGAAGTCCTCGATGGTCCCGTATCGGCGCCCGTTGTCGAGGTCCCGAACAAACGGCGAGCCGTAGTTCGGCGCGAGGACCGTGTACGGGTCGCCGATCTGGACGTTCCGCTCCGGGTTGCGAGCGTGCTGCGTGAAGATGCGCGGCGCCGACGCCTGGACGATCGAGCGACACATGCCGCGCGGGAAGCGAACCAGCTCGCCGACGACGTCGGCTCCCGCCTCTCGGAGGAGCCGGAGCGCGTCCGGGTCGCCACGAAACTCGATGCCGACCTCCTCGAGGATCGTGTCCGCGTTGTGCTCGAGCAGCGCCAGCCCCTCCTCATTGAGCACCTCGAACGGCTTGAGGGCGCGGGTCAGGAACGGTGCGGACTCGACATGCGCGGCCAGCCTCGCCGCCACGCGGCCGGCGCGTCCTCCGGTTCGATGGCGTGGGCCGTCGTGCATCAGCGTTCCTCCGTTGCGACGGCCGTCGTTCGCCGTCGATTGACTCGTCGTCCGTGGTGCAATCCGCCGTCGGGGCCAGCGCCACCGGCGGCGCCCCCGGACCGGGACCCGGACCCGTCACCGCCGCCGGATCGGTTCCCGGCCACCCGTCGCACCGGAAGCTCGACCGCGGCCGACAGGAACGGCATCGGCGCGATCCGATGGGGCAGCGCCATCGCATCCACGAAATGCTCTTGGAAGCGCGGCTCCACCGCCGTCTCGATCTTCTCGACCGTCAGGACCACCGCCTCGATCTCGCGGCGCGCCTCGCCCGACAGCAGGGCGATGAGCGCCCCGGTGCCGGCGGCATTGCCGGCCGGCCCCACGCGGTCGAGCGGCGCATCCGGAACGAGGCCCAGCACCAGCGCATGAAGCGGTTCGATCTGGCTGCCGAACGCGCCCGCCAGCTCGACGCGATCCACCGTCTCGACGCCAAGGCGGTCCATCAGCAACCGGGCGCCGGCATACAGCGCGGCCTTCGCCAACTGGATCGCCCGCACGTCGTTCTGGGTGATCGTGAGGCGCGGGCTACCGGGCAGGTAGTCGGCCTCGCCAGGTGTCCCGGACGAGGCCGAGGCATCGCGGAGCAGGTACGAGAAGGTCCGCCCGTCCGGGATGACCCGCGGGCTGCGGGCCGCCATGGCCCCGTCGATCGTACCGTCCGCGGTGATCACGCCGGCCAGGAACAGCTCGGCGATGACCTCGACGATCCCCGAGCCGCAGATCCCGGTGATACCGGTCCGGCGAGTGGACGCGGCAAACCCGATCTCGTCGGACCAGCGGCTGGACCCGATCACGCGGAACCGCGGCTCAAGGGTCTCCCGATCGATCCGGACGCGCTCGATGGCACCGGGCGCGGCTCGCTGCCCGCAGCTGATCTGGGCGCCCTCGAATGCGGGGCCGGTCGGAGAAGAAGCGGCCAGGAGCCGGGCGCGGCTACCCAGCACGATCTCGGCGTTCGTGCCGACGTCCACGAGGAGCGTGATCTCATCCCGGAGGTACGGCGTCTGGGACAGGATCGCGGCCGCGGCATCCGCGCCGACATGCCCCGCGATACACGGGAGCAGGTAGGCGCGGGCTCCGGGGTGCACGCGGATCTCCAGCTCACGGGCCGTGGTCCGCACGGCGGCGTCGGTGGCCAGCGCGAACGGCGCCGATCCGAGCGGGATGGGATCGATCCCCAGGACGAGGTGGTGCATGATCGGGTTGCCGACCAGGGTGATCTCGAGGATGTCGGTGGCGTCCACCTCGGCCTTCTCCGCGAGACTCGCGACCAGCGACGCGAGCGCATCCCGGACAACACGGGTCAGCTCCACCGCCCCGCCGTCGTGCATCATCGCGTAGCTCACCCGGCTCATCAGGTCCTCGCCGAACCGGATCTGCGGGTTCATCACGCCATCGGAGGCGAGGACGGAACCATCGGCCAGATCGGCCAGGTGACCGGCGATCGTCGTGGAGCCGATGTCGATGGCCACGCCGAGAGCGCGATCGTGGAGGCCCGGCCAGACCGCGGTCACGTTGCGGCCGTCGTGGACGGCCACGGTCACCCGATAGGCGCCAGCCTCAAGGGCCGGCTGGAGGGCCCGAATGACCTCGAGGTCGGCGGTCAGGCCGTCGAGTCCCCACTCGGCCGAGAGCGCCGCCAGGACTCGCGCGAGGTCGCCACCCGGTGATTCGAGCGTTGGACGCTCGACCTCCACCTCGTACAGGCGAACGACGGGATCGATGATGAAGTCCCGGACCGGGACGCCCTTGCGGACGACCTGGCGATGGACCTGACTCTCGGGCGGTAC
>JAYTWS010000011.1:0-30285 GCA_043743315.1 Chloroflexota bacterium
GACCTCATCGAGACGACCCGCCGGGTCCAGGCGGTCTTCGATTCGGGCGCGGTGCTCGCGATTGCGGGGGAGGGGAGGATCCACGTCGGCGAGCGCGACCTGCTGCCGCTCCAGGCTGGTGCGGCGTACTTTGCGCTCCGGGCCGGCGTGCCGGTGGTCCCGGTGGCCCTCAACGGATTGTCCTGGCTCGGGTTCCGGCGGACGTTGCGGGTTCGCGTCGGCGTGCCACTCGCCACGGGAGAGCGGCCGACAAGCGAGGCCGTCGCTCGCCTGACGGCCGCTATGACCGCCGCGCTCCTGGAACTCGTCGCCGACGCACCGGATCCAGATCCCCCCGGGCCGTTCGGGCGCTGGCTGACCGAGATATTCAATGACTGGCCCGAGGGGTCGCGCGCCGCGGCCGCAGCCACTCGGGCGAGCGGCTCGGCGGCCACGCAGGAGCCAGTCGCGTCTGGTCGCTGATGTCCGGGGTCGCGCGCTGCATCGTCGGTGTCGAGGGTCGCATCTGGCATACTTTCGTCGCACGTTGGACGACCGATTTCGGCACTCATCAAGGAGATCGCGTGGGCGCGAGCGCACTGTCGACTGATCCCGAGGAATACCGAGCCCGTCTCGCCGATCAGCCGGACGCCCAGCTCGACATCTGGGCCGCCGAGTTGATGCGTGATGTCGCGAAGCGTCGCGGCGTCGTTCGTGTTGTCGAGGGGTTTCGGCGTGCCGCTCGCCTCAGCGAAGCCGAATTCGAACATGTGTTCGCATCCGGTGGCGGTGCTCCCGCAACGCTTGGACGCGACGCCTCCGGCAACCTGATCGTCCCCACGATCTCCCTGTTCGCGCTCGTCGCGGGCCTGCGGGCGCGGACGAACGACGGCCGCGCTCGACTCACCGAGTTCCTCGTGGCGAACTTCGACGAGCTGGTCTACGTCTGATCGGTCGGCTCTCCCGACCCGGACCGTAGCGCGCGTAGCGCGAATCCGGTTGGTTCACCCGTTCCCCTCGCTGCTCAATGCCTTCGCCGTCCTGGGGATAGCCTCCATCGCCGGCGGAACCCTGTCGATCGCCCTGCGCCTGGCCGCGTCGATGGCCTTGATCCAGTTCGCGATCGGGGCGTCGAACGATCTTGCTGACGCTGCTCGCGATGGCGATCGCACGCCGGTCAAGCCGATCGCGGCGGGACTGGTTCGACCCCGGAACGCTGCGATCTCCGCGGGGCTGTTCGCGATCGGCGGTCTGGCGCTGGCTGCACCGTCCGGCATCGACACGCTGCTGATCGCGTTCGCGGGCCTGGGCTGCGGTCTCGTCTACAACGCGAGGCTCTCGAGATCCGCCCTCAGCTGGGTTCCGCTGACCCTGGCGCTGCCCCTCGTACCCGTCTTCGCCTGGTACGGGGCGGTCGGCTCGCTGCCCGAGGTCATCGCGACCGTGCTGCCGATCGCCATGGTCGCCGGCGCGGGGCTGGCGATCGGCAATGGGCTCGTTGACCTCGGGCTCGATGCGCAGCGCGGACGCCGGACGACGGCGGTGGTCCTCGGCACGCAACTGGCGTGGGTGGTTCAGGCTGGGGCCCTGGGCGTAGCCAGCCTCGCGGCCTGGGTCCTCCTGCCGGCTGGTGGGGGAGGATCGCCCCGCTGGCTGCTCCTGGCAGGCGCATCGGCGGTTGTTTCGGGGATGGTCGGGCTTGGGACTCGGTCGCCCACACGCAAGCGCCTCGGGTGGGCCCTCGAGGCCGCAGGAATCGTCGTCATCGGGCTCGCCTGGGTGCTTGCAGCAGCGGACCGGTCCCGATGAACGTCGGCCCGACGCGTCCGAAGTCCCACCGCAACCTGACGAACGTACCCCTAACGGGACATCGCTCCCAATCGTTATCCTAGTCGAACCGCATCTCGTTCTGGAGAACTGAACCATGCACATCGTGCTTCGCCACCTCCGCCCCCTGCTCATCAGCCTGGTCGCGTTGACCCTCACGGCCGGCATCGCCATGGCCGCCAAGCCATCGGACGCCGGAACGCGCCACGGTTCGGAGGCCGTCGTGACGACCGAGACGGTCGAGACCGATACCGATCAGGAAACGGAAACCGACACGGATACGACGACGGAGCCGACGACCGAGACCACACCGGACGCCTCGACTGACTCGGCCAGCCATTGCCTGGTCGATCCGACGGCGGCAACCCTTGAGGAGCTGGCCGTGCTCAATCACGGGGCGATCGTGTGCTGGGCGGCCCATCAGGCCACGCCGGACGGCTATGCGAATCACGGTGCCTGGGTTTCCGAGTGGGCCCACAAGGATCATGGCGCCGCCGCGAGCGCCGAGGGTCTTGCCAAGGCCGCAGCCAAGTCAGCCGGACATGGCAAGAGCGGGTCGCACACAACCCCATAACGCCTGATGCCCTGGCCTGTCGGCCAGGGCAGTCCCACGAATCAAGAAGCCGGCGCTCTGGCGCCGGCTTCCGTGTGTCCGCCCCACCTCGACTCCCGGTACGCCGGGTCGCGGCTCAGGTATCGGTCGCGTCCCTGCTCCTGACCATCGCGATCACGTTCTCGAGCTTGAGCTTGGTGATCATCAGATACTTGGCCAGGTTGGCGCGGTCGACCGGTCCGATCGTGGCGATCACATCGGGTGCGCGCAGGACGTCGACGAGGTCCTCAACAGCATCGGCGAGGTGCTGCTTGGCGGAGATCAGCGAGTCGTCGTTGATCGGTGCCGGCGCAGATCGTCGGCCGGTCCACGCCGTGGCCGCGTCATCGGCCACGTCATCGGTGCCCGCCGAGTCGGCTCGTCCTGGCCCGGCCGGTGTCGAGGCGACCGGACGTCGTCCCTCGATCCTGTCACGGAGTTTCTGGAGCGTGAGTTCCCCACGGGCGACCTGCTGACCCAGGCGCTTCCGCTTTTTGGGGTCCTCGACCTTCATCAGCTCGTAGGCATGGGAGAGCGTGTCTTTGCGCAAGGACACCAGCTCGCGAACATCGGCCGGCGCACTGGCGAGGCGGAGCCGGTTCTCGAGGTAGCCCTTGTCCTTGCCGAGTTTCTGGGCCAGCTTCCGGACCGAGTAGCCGTGCTCGTGAACCATCCGGGCGAACATCGCCGCTTCGTCGAGCGGGGAGAGGTCCTCGCGTTGCAGGTTCTCGATGATCGAGATCTCGAGGGCGGTGTCGTCGTCGATGTCTTCGACCAATGCCGGGATCGTCGCGAGGCCAGCGGCCTTCGAGGCACGCCAGCGTCGCTCGCCCGCGATGAGCTGGTACGCATTGTTGCCCAAGGGTCGGACGAGAATGGGCTGGAGTACACCGTGCTCCAGGATCGATGCCGACAGCTCGGCGAGCGCCACCGGGTCCATCGCAAGTCGCGGCTGCTCGGCGTTCGGCGAGATCTGCTCCACGGCGATGACACGCACACCCGATGAGTGGCCGATGCGGTCGGGCGACAGCAGGCTGAGGATGGCAGGGGAGAGCTCTCGCTCCTCCGACAGCCGGCGGGAGGCCGCCGCCCGGAAATCCGTTCTAGCCAAGGTCGATGACCTCCCGGGCAAGTTCACGGTACGTGCGGGCGGCATCGGTGGTGCTCGCGTAGCTCGTGATCGGACGCCCCGCCAGCGGTGCCTCGCCGAGTTTCACGGTATTGCGGATGATCGAAGCGAACACATGGTGATCTCCGACGGCCTTGAGCTCGTCCAGCATGTCCCGTGCGAGATTGGTCCGCCCGTCGTAGAACGTCGGCAGCAGTCCGAGGATCTTGAGTTTCCGATTCAACTTCAGGCGGATCGTGTTGATGACCTTGACGAGGTTGTTCAGGCCCTTCATCGCATAGAACTGGGTCTGCACCGGGATGATCACGCCATCCGCGGCCACGAGGCCGTTCACCGTCAACAGGCCAAGGTTCGGCGGGCAGTCGATCAGGGCGTAGTCGTACCGATTCTTGAGCTTCCCCTCGAGCGCGTCGCGGAGGATCCCTTCCCTCCCGAGCATCGTGAACAACTCGCCTTCGGTCGCAGCGAGGTCGATGTGTGCGGGAACGACGTCGATGCGCTCGGTCTCGGTCGTCACGATGACCTGATCGACAGTGGCACGTCCGACGAGGACGTCGGCCATCGACAACTCGATGCTGTTGAGATTGATGCCGAGCCCCGCGGTGAGATTAGCCTGCGGGTCCATGTCGATGCACAGGACGCGAAAGTTCTCTTCAGCCAGTGCGCCGGCCAGATTGATCGCGGTGGTCGTCTTCCCGACGCCGCCCTTCTGGTTCGCGATGGCAATGACGTTGGTCACCGGAGAAACACCTCGGATGGCGGCGCTTGGTGTGCTGGATCCGCGTCGGTCGATCCCCGACGAGATGGGGGAGTGCGGTGGGTAGATCCTACCCCAGGCCGCCGACGAAACGGCGGACGACTTATCCACAGGTTCGCAGACTTGTGCACCGAACTGTGGATTACCCGAGCGCGAGCGCCCGCCGATGCGCAGCGACGTCGAGGCCCGACCGACACCACTCCGCGTCGGTTTGGAGGGGCCTATGTCTAGAATGGCCGAGGAGTCGTGACATGGACGAACGGTGTCCTTGTGCAAAGACGGATGAACGGCGCATCGTTCGCCGCCCGATGACCGACCGAACAGGAGACGAAGCGTGCCGTCGAATGCTGAGCGTCTGAACCGACTCGAGTCGCTGCGCGCCGAATCGCTCATGGGCGGCGGCCAGACCCGTATCGATCGACAGCACGAGGTCGGCAAGTTGACCGCCCGCGAACGCGTCGACCTGTTGCTCGATCCCGATTCATTCGTCGAGCTGGATGCCTTCGTCAGGTCACGGTCTGCCGAATCAGGGCCGTACGCGCAGCACTACCTCGGCGACGGCGTCGTTACGGGACACGGCACGATCGATGGGCGGCTGGTCTTCGTCTTCAGCCAGGACTTCACGGTGTTCGGCGGTTCCCTGTCCGAGGCGTACGCCGGGAAGATCTGCAAGATCATGGACCTCGCGATGAACGTCGGCGCACCGATCATTGGTCTCAACGATTCCGGCGGCGCACGGATCCAGGAAGGTGTCGTATCGCTGGGTGGCTACGCGGACATCTTCCTGCGTAACGTGATGGCCTCGGGCGTGGTACCGCAGATCTCGGTGATCATGGGTCCGTGTGCCGGGGGAGCGGTCTACTCGCCGGCAATCACTGACTTCACCGTCATGGTCGAAGGCACGAGCTACATGTTCGTGACCGGCCCAAGCGTGGTGAAGGCCGTGACGCACGAGGAGGTCGACGCGGAATCTCTGGGCGGCGCCGGGGTCCACACCTCAAGGAGCGGGGTCGCTCATCTGGCCGCCGCCGACGAGTCCGATGCGCTCGACGCGGTGCGTCGAATCCTTGCCCACCTCCCGCAGAACAACCTGGAGGCTCCGGCCATCGTCCCGACGGCCGACCCGACGGACCGCATGGACCCCGCCCTCGATGCCGTTGTGCCCGAGGATCCGCAGAAGCCGTACGACATGCACGAGGTGATCAGCGGCATCGTCGATGACCGCCAGTTCCTCGAGATCCAGCCGGCCTGGGCGCCGAACATCATCATCGGCTTTGCCCGGCTCGGCGGGCGCAGCGTCGGGATCGTCGCCCAGCAGCCGTCGGTCCTCGCCGGTGCGCTCGACATCGATGCATCGACGAAGGCGGCTCGATTCGTTCGAACGTGTGATTGCTTCAACGTGCCGATCGTGTCGTTCGTGGATGTCCCGGGCTTCCTGCCCGGCGTCGGCCAGGAACATGGTGGAATCATCAAGCACGGTGCGAAGTTGCTGTACGCGTACTGCGAGGCTACGGTGCCGAAGCTGACCGTGATCACCCGCAAGGCCTACGGCGGCGCCTACGACGTCATGAGCAGCAAGCACATCCGGGGCGACATGAATTTCGCCTGGCCGTCGGCAGAGATCGCGGTCATGGGAGCGGATGGGGCCGTAGGCATCATCTTCAAGGATGAACTGGCGGCGGCGGCCGATCCGGCGGCGGAGCGCGCCCGACTCGTGGACGAGTACGAGAGAGAATTCGCCAATCCCTACAACGCCGCCGCGCGCGGCTATGTCGATGACGTGTTCCGCCCTTCCGAAACGCGACCGCGGCTCATTCGAGCCCTGGAGATGCTCGCCACGAAGCGTGCTTCAAATCCTCGAAAGAAGCATGGCAACATCCCGCTCTGAGGCCGCCCCGGATCCGTCTTTGCGCAAAGACGATCCGACCACGCCGCCGTTCCGCCGGGTCCTGGTGGCCAACCGGGGTGAAATCGCGGTCCGTATCATTCGCGCGTGCCGCGAGATGGGCATGGAGTCCGTCGCGGTCCACAGCGATGCCGATGTCGGCGCGGCGCACGTCCGTCTCGCTGACGAGGCGATCCGCCTTGGGCCCGCTGCTCCCGCCGAGAGCTACCTGCGCATCGACGCGGTCGTCCAGGCGGCGATTGACAGCGGGGCCGATGCCGTCCATCCGGGCTATGGCTTCCTCTCGGAGCGGGCAGCGTTCGCCCGAGCCGTCGAGGAGGCGGGGATCACCTTCGTGGGACCGTCGCCCGCGACGATCGAGGCGATCGGAAACAAGCTGCACGCACGTCGTCTGGCGCGCGAGGTCGGCGTTCCTTCCGTGCCAGGATCAGTCCAGCCGGCGATCGTCGATCGCCCTGACCGTGTCGCTGCTGTTATCGCGGAAGCCGAGGCCATCGGCTTTCCGCTGCTGGTCAAGGCCGCATCGGGCGGCGGTGGTCGGGGCATGCGCCGCGTCGCCTCGGTGCGCGACCTCGTCGAGGCGCTCGCCGACGGATCCCGGGAGGCAGCATCGGCGTTCGGTGACGGTGCCGTGTACCTCGAGCGGGAGGTCCGGCCGGCACGGCACATCGAGGTGCAGCTCCTCGGCGACGCGACCGGCCGGGTCGTCGCGATCGGGGAGCGGGACTGTTCGCTTCAGCGTCGCCACCAGAAGCTCGTCGAGGAAGCACCCGCCCCTGGCCTCTCGCGCGCAGACCGAGCGCGCCTTCACGAGCTCGCCGTGCGGATCGCGGTCGCTGCGGGCCTCCAGAACGCGGCGACCGCGGAGTTCCTCCGCGCCCCGGACGGGTCGTTCTACTTCCTCGAGGTCAACACGCGCCTCCAGGTCGAACACGGGGTGACCGAGCTCGTGTCGGGCCTGGACATCGTCCGCGAGCAGTTTCTCCTGGCGGCCGGGCGCCCGTTGTCGCCCGCGGCCCTCGAAGCCGCCGAACGAGCCACCGACCCATTCGGCCACGCGATCGAGGTTCGCATCTCGGCCGAGGATCCGGGCCGCGACTTCGCTCCGACACCAGGCCGGCTGACGACGTGGACGATGCCGAGCGGCCCTGGCGTCCGGGTCGATACGGCGCTCGAGGCGGGCGATCTCGTCCCCGCCGCGTACGACAACCTCATGGCCAAGGTCATGGTGCACGCGCAGGATCGGGCCAGCGCCATCGATCGCCTTCGGCGCGCCCTCGACGAGACCGAGGTCGGGGGCATCCAGACGACGTTGCCCTTCGATCGATTCGTGGCCCGCGACACGTCGTTCCGCGCGGGCGATGTCCACACCGAGTGGGTGACGGAGCATTGGGACGGGCCCACGTCGTTCCGGGAGGCTGCCGGTTTCGCGCTGCTGGCAGCGGGCCTCACAGCTGCCGGACCGACTGGGGCCAACGGCCACGTCCTGATGCCGAATGATCGGCCGCGCAAGGCCCTGAACCCATCCGGCCCGAGCGGCGGTGCCGGCGGCGCCGGCGGTGCCGGCGGCTGGTACGCCGACGGCCTGCTCGATGGCGTGGACCGGTGGCCAGGATGAGAGCCGGACAGGATCACCCAGAGCAGGTATCCCTCCACCCGGTCGGCCCCGAGGCGCCACGACCCGCATCAATCGGAGCCATTCGAGTGACCCTCGCGCCGGTCTCTGCCCATGCCGGGCTCGAGGCGGTCAGCGCCGCCGCCGCCATCGACCGGAACGGCGCGTCGCTCGTGGACGGCGTCCCGAGCGCCGTCACGATCCGGCACAGGGGTCCGGGGCACTCCCGGCTGTCGGTGGGGGCCTCGGACATCCCGGTATTCCAGCGCACCGAGCCCATCCCGGCGGGGGATACCGTGCATGCCCGACGAGAGATCCTGATCGGGGGCTGGCGGGTGGTGGTGGATCTCGAACCGGCGGCTCGAGCCGACCTGCGAGCCAGGGCCAGGCGCACCCGGGCGGCGGGCACGGGAAGCGGCCTGACCGACGTCCGTGCCATGATCCCGGGCGTCGTCGTGGCCGTCCTGGTCGCGGCGGGTGATAGGGTCATCGCGGGACAGAAGCTCGTGATCATCGAAGCGATGAAGATGCAGAACGAAGTCCTCGCGCCCCGTGACGGGGTCGTCGACCGGGTGAGCGTGAACCCCGGCGCGAGGATCGAGCTGGCTGATCCCCTCATGGTCATCAGCTGAGCGGACAGGGAGAAGCGTGGCCGAGGGAGTGGATCCGGGTCGAGACCGCTGGCGGCAGGGTGCCCGCGCGCGCTCGCTCAAGGGCGCGCCCGAGCGTCGCGAGACGTTCGAGACGTCGTCGGGTCTCGACATCCGCGACCTGTACACGCCGGCCGATCTTGCAGGAATGGACGAGGAGCGCGACCTGGGTCGACCGGGCGAATTCCCGTTCACCCGGGGTGTGCAGCCGACGATGTACCGCAGCCGGTTCTGGACGATGCGCCAGTACGCTGGCTTCGCGACCGCGGCCGAGACGAATGCCCGGTTCCGGTACCTCCTGGAGCAGGGCCAGACCGGCCTGTCCGTGGCGTTCGACCTGCCGACCCAGATGGGATTCGACTCGGATGCGCCCGAGGCAGCGGGGGAGGTCGGGCGGGTTGGGGTGCCGATCGCAAGCCTGGCCGACATGGAGGTCCTGTTCGACCAGATCCCGCTCGGCCAGGTATCGACGTCGATGACGATCAATGCCACGGCCGCGACGCTCGTCGCCCTCTACGTCGTCGCCGCCGAACGCCAGGGCGTCCCGCGGGACCAGCTGTCAGGCACGGTCCAGAACGACATCCTCAAGGAATACGTCGCACGCGGAACGTGGATCTACCCGCCGGGTCCTTCGATGCGACTCGTCACCGACATCTTCGAGTTCGGGGTGCATGAGTTGCCCAGGTGGAACACGATCTCGATCAGCGGCTATCACATGCGGGAGGCCGGGGCGACGGCTGCGCAGGAGCTGGCGTTCACCGTCGCCGACGCGATCGCCTACGTGGACGCGGCGCTCGCTCGCGGCCTGGCGATCGACGACTTCGCGCCGCGTCTGAGCTTCTTCTTCGCCGCCTGGTCCGAGCTGTTCGAGGAGGTCGCCAAGTTCCGGGCCGCACGCCGGATGTGGGCGACCATCGTGCGCGATCGGTTCAAGGCCCAGAACCCGCGCTCCATGGCCTGCCGGTTCCACGTCCAGACCGCCGGCAGTTCCCTGACGGCCCAATCCGTGGACAACAACGTGGTTCGAACGACGCTCCAGGCCCTCGCTGCGGTGATGGGCGGCGCCCAGAGCCTCCACACGAACTCCCGTGACGAGGCGCTCGCCCTGCCGACGGAGGAGTCGGTCCGCCTGGCGCTCCGGACGCAGCAGATCATCGCCCACGAGGCCGGCGTCGCCGACACGCCGGACCCGCTCGGCGGGTCCTGGTTGGTCGAGTCGCTCACGAACGAGCTCGAGGAAGCGGCGAACGCCTATCTGGCCGAGATCGACGCGATGGGCGGAACCCTGGCGGCGCTCGAGGCCGGCTTCCAGCAGCGACAGATCCAGGAATCGGCGTATCGGACGCAACGAAACGTCGATGCAGGAACGCAGGTCGTCGTCGGGGTAAACCGGTTCAGGGATGAAGCAACGACCACGCCGCCGACCCAACGGATCGATCCGGAAGGGGAGCGCCGGCAGGTCGAGGGCCTGCGCCGGGTTCGGGCCGAGCGGGACGCTGCCGCCTGGGAGTCGGCGATGCGGCGGCTCGATGACGCGGCCCGCGGTTCCGACAACCTCATGCCACCGATCATCGAGGCGGTTCGTGCCTACGCCACGGTCGGGGAGATCGCCGATCATCTCCGGGCCACGTGGGGCATTCACCGCGAGCTGATCACCGTCTGAGCGGAGCGACACGATGCAGCAGCCTGGCCGGATCCACCACGTCGCAATCATCGTCCCGTCGATCGAGGAGTCCCTCGACCTCTATCGGGACCAGCTCGGCATGCCGCTCGAGGCGATCATGGACATCCCGACCGATCGCGTTCGGATCGCCTTCCTGGGCGTCGGTGAATCGAAGGTCGAGCTCGTCGAGCCGACCGATGACACGACGGGCGTCGCGCGGTTCCTGGCGAGCAAGGGTCCCGGCTTCCATCACGTGTGCTACGAGGTCGCCGATCTCACCGAGGAGCTGACCCGCCTCGCCATCGACGGCATCGAGCTGATCGACAGCGCGCCGCGGCGAGGGGCCGAGGGTCCGGTCGCATTCCTCCATCCACGATCGTGCGGTGGCGTCCTGGTGGAGCTGATCGAGGCGCCCGGGGGTCCGGCCTGGAAGTCACTCGGGATGACTCCGCCGACCTGACCGCCCCTATAGCGACCAGGCGAGGATGACGGCCGGCGATTGATCGGCCCGCCGCGCAAACGCGACCACATCGCCGGCCAGCTGGCGGATCCAGGGCTTCTCCTCCCGGGGCAGGTCGCCGATCTCCTCCTCGAGGAGTTCGATCCAGCGGCCTGCGACGGCATCGACCTGGTCGTCCCGAACGCGTGCCACGCCGCTGATCCAGATCGGATCGATCCTCTCGACCGTCCGGTCCCCGACATCGCCCGGCCCGTCCATTTCGCGCCGCGCGTCGATGAAGTCGATTGGCTGGTCGCTCCCGGTGACGTCGCGGATCGACACGCTCAGAAGGTCGAGCCAGGTCGGATCCATGGCGCCGCCGAGCGCCACATGGGCATCGAACCGCGTCTGATCGTCGAGCCCTGCCCAGTCGTCCACGGCCATGGCCAGCAGGATCTCACGGCTCTCACCGGCTACGAGGTCCATGAGGAAGCCCATCAGGCCATCACCGGGAACTCGCTGAGCTGACCACAACTAGCCCCGGTAGCCGCCGGCCCGGAGCAATGCCGGGAGCTCGGTCGGGGATCCGGCGACGCGGAATCCGGCGGCCTCGAGCGCAGCGACCTTGGACGCAGCCGTGCCTGAGCCGCCCGAGATGATCGCGCCGGCGTGGCCCATCCGCTTGCCTTCAGGAGCGGTCCGCCCGGCGATGAACGCCGCCTTCGGGATGTCCCGGAGATGCTCGGCGGCCCAGGCCGCGGCTTCCTCCTCGGCCGCTCCACCGATCTCGCCGATCAGGACGAGGGCTCGCGTGTCCGGATCCGCTGCGAAGAGCTTGAGGACGTCGAGGAATGTCGTCCCGATCACGGGATCCCCACCGATCCCGACGCACGAGGACTGGCCGATCCCGGCATCTGTCATCGCCTGGACCGCCTCGTAGGTGAGCGTCCCGGATCGAGACACAACGCCGACATCGCCTTCGCGGTGCACTGACGCGGGAATGATCCCGACCTTGGCCTGGCCGGGCGACGTCGCCCCGGGGCAGTTCGGGCCGATGAGTCGGGCGCCGGCACGCTGGACCGCCTCGACGACGGGCACCATGTCCAGGGCGGGAATGCCCTCGGTGATGCAGAAGATCGTCGAGATGCCGGCCCCGACGGCTTCGAGGATCGCGTCCGGCGCACCCACGGCCGGTACGAAGATGCATGACGTGTTGGCGCCGGTCTCACGGACGGCAGCCTGCATCGTGTCGAACACCGGGACCGAGCCGTCGAGCGCCTTCTGGCCGCCCTTGCCCGGGGTCATCCCGGCGACGATCGACGTGCCGTACGCCTGCATCGCGCGGGCATGAAACTCGCCTTCGCGTCCCGTGATCCCCTGGACGACGAGCCGCGTTTCCCGTCCGATGAGAATGCTCATCGGACGGCTCCCGAGGACGCGGCCACGGCCTTGGCGGCGGCGTCGTCGAGCGACGTTGCTGTTTCGAACTTCGCGGCCTGGAGTAACTCGGCCGCTTCGGCTGCATTGGTTCCGACGATCCGCACGACCATCGGGACGGACCGGGTCTGCCGGGCGCGAGCCTCGATCAGCCCGCGGGCGACCTCGTCTCCACGAGTGATGCCACCGAAGATGTTCACGAGGATCGCGCTCACCTTCGGGTCCTCGAGGATCAGGGCCATCGCCGTGGCGACCTTGTCGGCCTTCGCCCCGCCGCCGATGTCGAGGAAGTTCGCCGGTTCGCCGCCGGCGCGCTTCACGAGGTCCATGGTCGTCATGGCCAGGCCGGCGCCATTGACCATGCACCCGATGGTGCCGTCGAGCCGGATGAAGCTGATCCCGGCCTCCCGTGCCCGCGCATCGGCCGGATCTTCGTCATCGGGGTCGCGCAGCGTCTCGAGTCGCGGGTGGCGCGGCAGCGCCGAGTCGTCGAGCGTCACCTTCGCGTCGAGGCACACCAACCGTTCGACGGTGCCGTCGGCGGTCTGCTCGCGGACGATCGCGAGGGGATTGATCTCGACAAGATCCGCGTCGTTCGCGAGCATGGTGCGGACGAGTCCCTTGGCAATCCCGACCGCTGCCTTGAGATGAGCGCCGAGGCCCATCCGGAAGGCGAGATCGCGAGCCTGCCAGTCCTGGAGCCCGAGCAGCGGGTCGGCGTGGACCGTGATGATCGCCTCGGGACGATCGACCGCCACCTGCTCGATCTCGACGCCACCCTCGGCCGATCCCATGAGCAGGATCCGACGGGCCGCCCGATCGAGGACCGCCGACAGGTAATACTCCTTGACGATGTCGGCTGCGGCCGCCACGAGGACCTTTCTGACGATGATTCCCTTGATCGCCATGCCAAGGATCGAGCCTGCCACCACCTCGGCCTCGTCCGGGGCGCCGGCCAGCTTGACGCCGCCCGCCTTACCGCGTCCGCCGGTCAGGACCTGGGCCTTGATGACGACACGATCGGCTCCACCGGCGAGGATCGATTCGGCAGCCGCCCGTGCCTCAGCGGGAGTGCGGGCAACGAACCAATCGGGGACCGGCAGGCCCTGCGCCAGCAGCAGGCCCTTCGCATCGGCTTCCTGGATCTTCACCGGCCCATCCTAGCCGAGCGACGGCGAGCGGGCGATGCGGCGTGCGGCGAGCGGGCGATGCGGCGTGCGGCGAGCGCATCCTCCCCAAGGGCGCAGCGGCGCGCCCCCAAGAGTCTGACCGAGCGGCCGTCATCTGAGCGGCCAGCAGGACCCGGCACCTGCCACGCGCCTCGGCTCAACGGCCCAGGTGGAGCCGCCGCGCCTCCGAGATCCGATCGACGGCCGCGGCCGACTTCGAGATCGACCAGACGATCGCATCGTCGATGCCGAGCGCCGCGAGCTCATCGAACAAGTCAGCCAGGCCCCGCGCGTCCGCGTCGAGCCCGGATGCGTCATCGGCTCCCTCGCCCGGATCATGCAGCCGTACGCCGATCGTCCGGCGGATCGAGGCCGGATGACGCCCCTCGGCCTCGCAGGCACGTTCGAGATCGGCGAGACGCGTTGTGAGCCGGTCCTCGACCCGGCCGAACCAGGCCGTGTTCCACGCATCGGCCCAACGTGCCGTGAGCCGGAGCATGCGCTGTCCCTTCGCGGCGACGAGGATGGGAACCTGTCGCGCTGGCGGAGGCAGCAGTTCGACATCCCGGAACGTCCGCCACGTGCCGGTGAGCGAAAACCGTTCGCCCTTCAGGAGGCGGGCCGTCACTTCCAGGTCCTCGGCGAACCGGCCGACCTTGTGGTCGTCCGGGTAGCCGAACGCCGCGTACTCGGGGTCGTGCCAGCCGGACCCGAGGCCGAGGATGACCCTGCCCCCGGACAGGCCGTCGAGGGTCGCTGCCATCTTCGCCATCAGACCCGGGTTCCGGAACGACGAGCACATCACCAGGGAACCCAGCTCGACCCGCGGGATGAGGCTCGCCACGGCACTCAGCGTCGTCCACGCCTCGTGGACGCCCTCCTGGGGGGCATCCGGGAATCGGAACAGCAGGTGATCGAAGACCCAGATCGAATCGAGGCCTCCGGCTTCCGCACGCGTCGCAAAGGCGACGGTTTCGGCAAAGTCAGGAGCGTGCCCGGCGGCCGTGTCGCCTTCGGCGAGCGGGAGCGTGACGCCAATGCGCATCGGCGGAGTTTAGCCGGGCATCCGGGGCAAGGGCTGGCCGGTCCTCGGGTCAAAGGCGGACCGGTCCTTGGGTCAAGGGCGGAAGCCCGATGGCGGGGCTAGAATGCTCGCCATGGCCCACACCGTGACCCTGATCCCCGGCGACGGCATTGGACCGGAGCTGGCGGAGGCGACTCGCCGCGTGCTCGATGCGTCGGGGGTTGCCTTCGAATGGGAGGTCGTCGAGGCCGGTGAGGCATGCATCGCGGAGTACGGCACGCCGCTCCCGGAGCACGTCCTCGACTCAATCCGGCGCAACCGGGTCGCCCTGAAGGGCCCGATCACCACCCCGGTCGGCGGCGGTTTCAGGAGCGTCAACGTGACCCTCCGCCAGGCGCTCGGGTTGTATGCGAACCTTCGCCCGGCCCGTTCGATCAAGGGCCTCGACACCCGGTTCGAGGACGTGGACCTGGTCATCGTCCGTGAGAACACCGAAGACCTGTATGCCGGGATCGAGCACATGGTGGGCCCGGACGCGGCCGAGAGCATCAAGATCATCACCCGATATGCGTCAGAGCGGATCGCCCGGTACGCCTTCGAGTACGCGGTTGCGAACCATCGACACAAGGTCACGGCCGTCCACAAGGCAAACATCATGAAGCTGTCCGATGGGCTCTTCCTGGAGTCGTGCCGCCGGATCTCCGTGGATTACGAGGGCCAGATCGAGTTCGAGGACCGGATCGTCGACAACATGTGCATGCAGCTGGTCCAGAAACCGGACCTCTACGACGTGCTGGTCCTCCCGAACCTGTACGGCGACATCGTGTCGGACCTGTGCGCTGGCCTGGTCGGTGGACTTGGCGTGGCCCCGGGTGCCAATATCGGCGACGACGGCGCCGTCTTCGAGCCGGTCCACGGATCTGCCCCCAAATACGCTGGCCAGAACCGTGCCAACCCAACGGCGATGATCCTGTCCGGGGTGCTGATGCTTCGTCACCTCGGGTACCCGGACGTGGCCGATCACCTCGAGCTGGCGGTCCGGGACGTCATCGCCGACGGATCGGTCGTGACCCACGACCTGGGCGGCACGGCCGGGACCAGCGAGTTCGCCGACGCGATCATCGCGCAGCTCGGATCCACGGCGGACGCCCCGGTCGCGACCCGATGATCGCGCGGAATCGATCGTGATGCTGCTCCGGTATCGGGGGCGCGAAGGCATGTTCGCGTGGGTGTTCCACCGGATCGCCGGAGTCGCGATCTGGGCCTTCGTGGTCCTCCACGTCATCGACATCTACCTCGTCGGCGGGAACCCGGATGCGTACAACGAGTTGCTCCAGATCTACGCGAGCCCGGCCGGCCGGGTCATGGAGGCGGCGCTTGGGGCGGCGCTCCTGTACCACGCGCTCAACGGACTTCGGATCATCGTGATGGACTTCTGGCCCGCGCTCACCCGATGGCATCGCCAGCTCTGGTATGTCTCGTGGGGGATCTTTCTCGTCGTCGGGCTGCCCGTGGCCTGGATCATCCTCAAGCCCATCTGGGAAGGGACTCGGACGTGAGCGGGGCCGCCGAGCCGGGAGCGATCTCCTCGGGCGTCGATCCGACGCCGACCTCCAGCCGACGCTACTCCCGGGTCGGGCGACCCAGGCCCGCCGGACGCGGGATGGAGCTCGCGATCTGGTTCCTGATGCGGCTCACCGGCCTCGGCCTGTTCGTGCTCGCCCTCTCCCATTTCCTCATCCTGCATGTCCTGTACGACCCTGCCGAGCAGGACGCCACGTGGATTGCCCAGGTCCGCTGGAGCAGCCTGTTCTGGCGGGTCTTCGACTGGTCGCTGCTGATGCTGGTCCTGTTCCACGGGTTCATGGGCGTTCGCACCGTGATCGTCGACTACGCGACTGGACGCGCCCGGCGAATCATGGTCCTCGGCCTCTACCTGCTTGCCCTCGTCCTGTTCATCCTCGGCACGACGGTGGTCACGACACTGCCCGTCGTCCCGAAGGGCTGACGGTGTCGATGCAGCACGAGGCACTCATCGTCGGGGCTGGTGGTGCCGGCCTCTGGGCAGCCCTGGAACTCGCTCGTGCCGGGCTCGATGCCGCAGTCGTGACGAAGCTCTATCCCACCCGGTCTCATACCGGTGCCGCCCAGGGTGGTGTCTGCGCCGCGCTGGGTAACCAGGAGGAAGACCACTGGGAATGGCACATGTTCGACACGATCAAGGGTGGCGACTACCTCGTTGACCAGGACGCCGCGGAGATCCTGGCGCGCGAGGCGATCGAAACGGTCATTGAGCTCGAGCACATGGGCCTGCCGTTCAACCGGACGGCCGACGGAAAGATCGACCAGCGCCGGTTCGGAGGTCACACTCGGAATTTCGGCGAGGGTCCCGTCCGACGGGCGTGCTACGCCGTGGACCGCACGGGCCACATGATCCTTCAGACCCTGTACCAGCAGTGCATCAAGCTCGGCGTCAAGTTCTACGACGAGTACCACGTCGTCGACCTGCTCGAGGAGGGCGGGGCCCTCGGCAGCGGCGGACGAGCGGCGGGCGTGGTCGCGTACCGTATTGCCGACGGCGAGCTGCATGCCATTCGCGCCAAGGCCGTGCTCCTCGCGACGGGCGGGTTCGGTCGCCTGTTCCGGGTCACCTCCAACGCCTGGTCGCTGACCGGTGACGGTGCTGCCCTGGCCTATCGTCACGGCATCCCGCTCCAGGACATGGAGTTCTACCAGTTTCACCCGACCGGAATCGTGGGTCTCGGGATCCTCCTGTCCGAGGCGGCGCGCGGCGAGGGCGCCTTCCTCCTCAACGACGCCGGCGAGCGGTTCATGGAGCGCTACGCCCCGACCCTCATGGAGCTCGCTCCGCGCGACATGGTCAGCCGGGCGATCTACCAGGAGGTGCGAGCGGGGCGGGGGATCGGCGGGAAGGACTACGTGCACCTCGACGTCCGACATCTCGGACGAGCCGTGATCGAGGAGAAACTCGCCGACATCACCGAGTTCGCCCGTGTCTACCAGGGCGTGGAACCGATCACGGAGCCCGTACCGACCCAGCCGACGGCCCACTACGCGATGGGCGGGATCCCGACGGACACCGATGCCCGCGTCATCCGGGACGAGCACGGAACCGTGGTCCAGGGGCTCTACGCGGCCGGCGAGGCCGCGTGCGTGTCGGTCCACGGGGCCAATCGGCTCGGGACAAACTCACTGGTCGATCTCCTGGTCTTCGGACGGCGGGCAGGACGCCGGATGGCCGCCGATGTCGCGGGCTGGGCCATCCCAGAGGTGGCCGACGATGCGGCTGAGCGTTCGCGGGGTGAGCTTGAGCGCATCCGGTCGGCTCCACGGCATGAGAACGCCGCCCGGATCCGTGCCGACCTGGCGAACGTGATGATGGACAACGTCGGCGTCTACCGGGACGAGGCCCTCCTCATGTCGGCGAGGGATTCGGTCCGCGACCTCCAGGATCGCTACGCCCGGGTGTCGGTCGACGACAAGGGCCGGGTCTTCAATACCGACCTGCTCGAGGCCCGCGAGCTCGGCTATCTCCTCGACTGTGCCGAGGCGACGGTGGCCGGCGCCCTGGCCCGGAAGGAGAGCCGAGGCGCCCACGCCCGCGAGGATTTCCCGGCGCGGGATGACGTGAACTTCCTCGCCCACAGCCTTGCCTACAAGGGTGAAGGTGGCCCGACGCTCCGTTACAAGCCGGTCACGATCACCAAGTTCCAGCCAAAACCACGGACCTACTAGGATTCGCGAGCGATGAAGATCGACCTGCGGATCCTGCGCTACGACCCCGAGCGTGACAAGAAGCCGCACTGGCAGAGCTACGTCGTCGACGCCGACCCTCAGGCCGACCGGGTCCTCGATCTCCTCCATCGCGTCAAGTACGAGCACGACGGCAGCCTTACCTTTCGCCGTTCGTGTGCCCACGGAATCTGCGGTTCGGATGCCGTCCTGATCAACGGGCGGAACCGGCTCGCGTGCAAGGAGCGGATCGAGAAACTCGGTCGCCGGATCTCGGTGGCGCCCCTCCCGGGCCTCCCGGTGGTCAAGGACCTCGTCGTCGACATGGACGGCTTCTTCGACAGCTACAAGTCCGTGATGCCGTTCCTCATCACGGATCAACCCGCGCCTGAGCGCGAACGCAGGCAGTCCGTCGAGGAGCGAGCCCGCTACGACGACACCACGAAATGCATCCTGTGCGCGGCCTGCACGACATCGTGTCCATCGTTCTGGTCCAAGGAGGCGTACGTCGGGCCTGCGGCCATCGTCAACGCCCACCGCTTCATCTTCGACTCGCGCGACGATGGTGGCGATGAGCGCCTCGAGATCCTCGCCGGTGACGACGGCGTCTGGCGCTGCCGGACCATCTTCAACTGCACCGACGCCTGCCCGAGGGGCATCCACATCACGCAAGCGATCCTCGAAGTCAGCGCCGCGATCGTCGAGCGACGGCCATAGCCGCCCGACGGCCACCTGACGAACCGACCCTGGGTCTGGACCTGGAACCGCCTCCGCGCGCCCGGCCCATCGCTGAGCCCTCGCCCGAACCGCACATCAAGCAGCCAGCGCCTGCGTCTCCGTCGACGCCCGGGCTGGCGTACCTCATCAGGACGGACGGGGCCGCGCGCGGCAATCCCGGGCCAGCGTCGGCCGGTGCGGTCCTGATCCGGCTCGATCGTCCCGATGCCCGCGATCCGCTCGCCCGGCCGGATGCCACCGTGTCCGAGTTCCTCGGTGTCCGGACCAACAACGTCGCCGAATACATCGGGGTCGAGCGAGCCGTCAACCTGGCTCGTGACCTTGGGGCCGAGCGAGTCGAGATGCTGCTCGACTCGAAGCTCATCGTCGAGCAGCTCCACGGTCGCTGGCGGGTCAAGGATCCGAAGCTGCAGGTCCTCTGGAGTGCCGTTCTGCGAACGCTTCGCACCTTTCCGCGCGGCTGGACCGCGGGGCATGTCCCGAGGGCGCTGAACAGTCAGGCCGACGCCCTTGCGAACGCGGCCATCGACCGCGTCGCAGCCGGTGGCCCTCCCGTCGTGATCGTTCGCCCCACCTGACGCGCGCTGCGGGACATCGTCCGGCTGGCGCGCTCCACGGCCCCCGGCGGTGGGGGAGGGTAGACTCCGCAGGCCAGCGAGGCGATCGGATGGTCGCGCGTCGACGGGGCAACCCGAAGGCGTGAGGAAAGTCCGAGCTCCACAACGCAGGGTAGCGGGTAACGCCCGCCCGCCGCGAGGCGAGGACCAGCGCCACAGTGACGATGCCGTCGGTTTCGGCCGACGGAGTGAAACGCGGCAAGCTCTACCCGGAGCAAGGCCAAATAGGAGGGCGTAACCCGGCTTGCCGGGGGAGAGGCGCGTTGCCCAGCTCTCGGGTCGGCCGCATGAGCCGTCGGGCGACCGGCGGCCCCAGATGGATGGCCATCACCCTGACCGCCTCGGTGGTCAGGGGACAGAACTCGGCTTACAGGTCGCCTCGCTGGCGCCTGCCCGGTCAGTCTTCGTCGGGTCGGAAGATGTGGGCAGCCGTGCAGTCGTTGCAGATCGGCATCGCCGAGTCCAGGTCGCCGATGGGAATCGGAACCTTGCGATCCGGATACAGGCACTCGACGTCGTAGATGCGCTCATTGCGCGCGTCGACCTGGATCAGCCGCCGAAACGTGCACCGACGAATGCGATGGGGCGCGAGGCGATACGGGTCCGGGTCCGGCGCGATGGTTGTGATCTTGAGGGCCACGAGCCTGCCTGCCTCGCTTGGGTATGTTCAGATCGACGGTACGAAGGCTCCGGACTGAAGCCTAGCATCACGTTTTCCGGGACGGATACGCCGAAAAGGTACTAGAGTCAGCCTCCGGTCGGACGAGTACCGAATGGGAGGATCGTGGACGCACGCGAAGAACGGCAGCTGCTCTCTCCGGATCGACGATCGGGACCTCGCTTCCTCACGCCCGCGATCGCGATCTCGCTCGTGCTGCTCGTCGCATCCGCTGCGGCCGCCATCTCGTTCGTCGCGGCGACCGGCGGCCTTCGGCTTGCCGGGTCCGTCCCCTCGCCGGTTGCCGTCGCCAGCGCCTCGCCGAGTCCAACGAACCCCGAGCCGACACCCACGCCCGATCCCACGGTGGAGCCGACCGCGACCCCGATCCCGTCGCCGACGCCCACGACCGAGCCGACCCCGACGCCGGCGCCCACGAGCAGTCGCTATGCGCTCCTGACGGCGTGCCCCGACAAGCCCGATTGCTACCTCTACACGATCCGGACCGGCGACAACCTCCAGAGCATCGCCAAGTACTTCGGAATTCCCTATCCCACGCTCCGGGAGCTGAACCCCAACCTCAGGATCCCGATCCATGTCGGCGACGTGATCGTGCTGCCTCCGCCGACGCGCTGATCCGCCGGCGCGCTGATCCGCCGGCGCGCTGATCCACCGGCGCCCTCGGTACTGCCGGGACGGGATACCCGAGCGATCCCCTGACCTCGCTAGACCCATCGCCGGTCATCGCGCTCCGGACCGACGACGAGGGCTGATCCCATCGAGCGGGTGCCCAGGACTCCCGTCGGGTCGCACCCTCCCGGTGTCCCGTGCTGCCTCGGGGCGTCCGCGCACCGGCGTCGGCGAAAAGGTGCGCCCTTGCTCGCAATTGCCCGTTGACGACAGCCGAGGACCCGCTATCATGCCGGCAGTGGCGTAAAGTGGGGAGAAGTGGGGAACCGCTTCCGACCCTCCGCCATCAGCGGACGATCGGTAGGGCACACCGGGACCTCCGCGACACGAGGACGGGCCCGCGGCTTGACGGTCGCGGGCCCGTCGAAGCCTCGGATTTGATGGATGGCCCGATCGGTGTTCACCGGCGAGTACCGGCACACGCTTGACGACAAGGGACGACTCGCAGTCCCCGCGCGCTTCCGCGCGCAGCTCGATGAAGGGGCGGTCGTCTCTCGCTGGATCGACGGCTGCCTGGCGATCCACACGAGGGCCGGTTGGGATGCGCTCTCGGAGAAGATCGCGGCGCTGCCCATCACGGACGCATCGTCCCGCCTGTTCGGCCGGAGCATCTTCGCGGGCGCGACCGATGCGATCCTCGACCGTCAGGGCCGGCTACTGCTTCCCGGGTTCCTCCGCGACGGCGTCGGGCTATCGAGCGAGGCTGTTGTCGTGGGCGCTCGGGACCACGCCGAGATCTGGGAGCCCTCGACCTGGGCGGAGTACCGCCGGGCCATGGACGACCCCGAAACCCTCGCCAAGGCCATCCAGGGCCTCGGGATCTAGATGAACGCAGGACACGTTCCCGTGCTCGCCGACGAGGTCGTCGCGATGCTGGCGCCCGTCCCGGGCGGCCTCCAGATCGACGGGACCGTCGGTGGCGGAGGGCACGCGGAGCGGATGCTCGAGGCGACCGATCCAGATGGCCGCCTCCTCGGTCTCGATGCTGACGGGGCGGCCATCGCCAGGGTCGAGGTGCGCCTGCGCCCGCGATTCGGCGACCGCCTCCAGCTTCGGCAGGGGAACTTCCGCGAGCTGGCCCGGGTGGCACCGGTGGCCGGTTTCAGCGTTGTGGACGGCTGCTTCTTCGACCTCGGCCTGTCCAGCCAGCAACTCGTCGACACGGATCGGGGCTTCGGGTTTCGGGCCGGTGGGCCGCTCGACATGCGATTCGATACCAGCCGGGGGATGCCGGCGGTCGAGATCATCGCCTCGCTCGACGCTACCGCCCTGGCGGCGCTCTTCCGGCGCTACGGCGAGGAACCGTTCGCTGGGCGCATCGCGCGGGCGATCGTCGAGGCCCGCTCCGCGACTCCCGTCCGGACCGCCGAGCAACTGGCCGCGCTCGTCGAACGTGTCGCTCCATCTCGCGTGGCCGGACGGCGCCGCGTCCACCCCGCGACGCGCGTCTTCCAGGCACTGAGGATTGCCGTGAACGAGGAGCTCGACGCCCTGTCCGAAGGGTTGGCCGCAGCCCTCGACCTGCTGCGGCCCGGCGGGCGACTGGCCGTCCTCAGCTACCACTCGCTCGAAGATCGGATCGTCAAGCAGTTTTTCCAGGCAGAGCGACGAGGCTGCAATTGCCCGCCCGAAGCTCCGGTCTGCGTCTGCGGCAGGGCCCCCAGGGTCCGGCTCGTGACGCCCAAAGGGATCGTCCCTGGAGAGGAGGAGATCGCGATCAACCCTCGCGCTCGGAGCGCCCGGCTCCGAGTCGCGGAGCGCCTGGCCGCCTAGACAACGGATGCGGATCGACGGGGAGGAGCCGTCGAACGCCACGGGAGGGAGGAGCCCCCATGAGCAAGCGCCACCAGAACAGCCGACGCCGCGCATACGGTCGACGCCAGCATGAAGTCCACGAGCGGCACGACCGTCGCGTTGATCGCGGACGGCCCGAGGTGAACTGGGCCGAGGCCGGGGATGCGAACCAGGCCGATCCGCTGTCGTTCATGGACCCACGAGCCCCGCGACTGCGGTTCGGGTTCGCGGACTGATGGCCGCCTATCAGGGCGCCCGTCGACGTGGCTTCGAGTTGCCGCGCCCGGACTTCGATTTCCACATCCCGCCGGTCTGGGCCAGGAGCACGCGACGGTCCGGCACCGGCCTCGTTCGCGCAGGGCGACCGACCCGGGTCGGCTCCGCACTCGCAGCGATCGTTGTGGCGTTCGTTCTGGCCTTCCTCTTCTTGAGCCAGAGCGTTCGCGTCTCGGCGACCAGCTACGACATTGTCCGCCTTGGATCCGAGTTCGGGCGATTGGAGGCGCTGCGCCAGGACCTCCGATCGGACATCGACCGCCTCGGCTCGGAACCGGCCATCCGGAAGATCGGACTCGACAACGGCCTCGGCCAGCTCGACGCGCCGCTCATCATCCCGGCCCGCTAGGGCAGTCGGAGCCAACCTGTGATTCTCGGTCGGACGGATTCGCGCGGCCGCCTCACGCTCCTGCTGATCGTGTTCGTCCTGTGCTCGGGAACCCTTGTCGCCCGGCTCGGCTGGTGGCAGATCGCCCAGCGTGAGCGGCTCGCGGCGGATGCCCAGAAGCAGATCTACCTCCAGACGACCGTGTCGGCCGTCCGCGGCGCAATCTACGATCGAAGTGGAACGATCGTCCTCGCCGACAGCGTCACCCGCGACCGCCTGATTGCCAACCCGAAGCGTCTCAGGGCCGAGGATCGCGCCCAGCTCGTCGCGATCCTCGCCGAGCGGCTCGGCCTCGACCCGGCCGCGTCCCAGGCACTCGCGGTCCGCCTGATGACCGATCGCACCTACCTGGTGGTCGCAAAGGACCTCGCTCCCGAGGACACCGATGGGATACTCGCCGAGGCGAAGGACCTGAAGATCCCCGGCCTGAGTGTGGAATCGACACAGGTCCGCCAGTACCCGCAGCCGGGTGGCGGGCCGCTGACCTCAATGGCCGCACACCTTCTGGGCTTCGTCAACCGAGAGGGCGCCGGCCAATACGGGATCGAGCAGTACTACCAGGATCTGCTGGCCGGAACACCCACGGTCATCGAATCGGATCGGGACGCCAACGGGAAGGCCGTCCGCGAGACCGAGCGCGTCGTGGAGGCCGGGACGCCCGGGTCCGATCTCTCGCTGACGATCGATGCAGGGCTCCAGCTCGCGCTGGAGCAGGAAGTCATGCAGGCCTGGCTGTCGGACAAGGCGAAGAGCGTCTCGGCGGTGGTCATCGACCCGTACACCGGTGCGGTGCTTGCACAGGCGACCTACCCGTCCTACGACGCCAATAACTACGGCGCCGTCGGATCCGAGGATCCGGGCCGGTTCATCGACCCGGTCGTCTCGAAAGTCTATGAACCCGGGTCCGTGTTCAAGATGCTGACCGTGGTCGCCGCCCTCGAATCGGGCACGACCACCCTCGCGTCGACGTTCGACGACACGGGCGTCCTGAAGCTCGACAACGGCAAGACCAGGATCGCCGACGCCGACCACAAGGCCATGGGCCCGATGCGGCTGGAGGATGCGATCGCGTTCTCACGCAACGTCGTGGCCGCGCGCGTCGCCCTCGGCCTGGCTCCAACCACGCAGCAGGCGGCATCCGTCCTGCATGACACCTGGGCGCGCATGGGGTTCGGCGCGAAGACCGGTGTCGATGTCGCCGGGGAGGTCGCGGGCCTGGTGCGCGACCCGGCCGAGAAGACCTGGCGGCAGATCGACCTCGCCAACGGGAGCTTCGGCCAGGGCGTTGCCGTGACGCCGCTGCAACTCGCCACGGCTTATGCCGCGATGGTCAATGGCGGGACGCTCGTCTCGCCGCACGTGGTGGCCGCCATCGACGGCAAGCCGGTCGAGGTGCGTGACCGCGGCCAGGTCATGGCCCCGGCACTCTCGCCGGTGATGATGGATCTGATGCACCACGTCCTCATCACGGTGCCGTTCTACCGGGATCGGACGCTCATCCCCGGGACCTACGTCGGCGGCAAGACGGGCACCGCCCAGATCTGGGATCCGGCGATCCACGACTGGAAGCCCAGCAAGTTCAACTACTCGTTCGTTGGATACATGGGCCGTCGCGTCGGCTACCCGGATCTCGTCGTCTCGGTGCTGATCAACGAGGCCCACCCCGGCGTGAGACGTGCCGACCAGCTGGCGATGCCGGTCATGTCGTTTGAGCTCTTCCGGCGCATCGCAACCGACGCGATGAGCATCCCGGGCCTGCTGCCGGTACTGGCACCGCTCGTGGCCCCAACGGGAAGGCTGGGCGATTGACCGCCATGGTTCGCGCCCGCGCTGGGCGATCCGCTCCGGGTCCGTATGCCACACTTCGCAACGTGTCCGACCACGCCGAGTCCTCGCGACCGGATCGTACCGTCCAGGCGAACGGCGTACGGCACGAGGCACTCACGGCCGCTGACCTGATCGACCTGACCGGCGGTCGGCTGGTTCGAGACTCCCTTCGGCCGGTGCGCGGCGCGGCCGTCGACTCGCGATCCGTGCGACCGGGCGAGCTGTTCGTTGCCCTGCCCGGCGATCGCACCGATGGCCACCGGTTCCTGCGTGAGGCAGTCATGGCCGGGGCCGCGGCCCTGATCGTGGCTGCGGAACCCGATGACGCCACGCGCACGGCCCTCGGCGACGTGACGATCATCGTCGTCCCGGATCCGCTCAGTGCCCTCCAGGCCGTCGCAGCCGGGTGGCGTTCGCGATTCCAGCCGCTTGTGGTCGGCGTCACTGGCAGCATCGCGAAGACGTCGACGAAGGAAGCCATCGCCAGTGTCCTCACCGCCCAGGGTCCGACGCTGCGGTCCGAGGGCAATCAGAACAACGAGATCGGGCTGCCGCTGAGTCTGCTCCGGATTGGTGCCGAGCACGCCAACGTGGTCCTCGAGATGGGGATGTACACCGGCGGTGAGATCACCCATCTGGCGACCCTGGCCCGCCCGGAGATCGGGGTCGTGACGGCCATCCTCGGTGTCCACCTGAGCCGGATCGGCTCGATCGAGGCGGTCGAGAACGCCAAGGCCGAGTTGGTCGAGGCCCTGCCCGCGCACGGGGTCGCCGTGCTCAATGCCGACAATCAGCGCGTGCGCGGTCTCTCCGCCAGGACGCCGGCGCGCACCGTCACGTACGGGTTTGCGGCCGACGCGGACGTCGGCGCCGAGCGGGTCCGCTCGGCCGGGATCGGCGGCATGCGCTTCCAGCTCCGCTCTCGCGGACCAGCTGACCTCGAACGCGTCGCTGCCTCGATCCCCGCACTCGGGCGGCTGTCCGTCCACAACGCCCTGGCCGCCGCCGCGGTTGGGATCGCGGCGGGAATGACGATCGGCGAGATCGTCCCGGCGCTGGCCGGCGGCTGGTCGGCGCCGCACCGGGGCCAGCTCGTCACGGCGGGCGGCATCACGATCGTCGACGACAGTTACAACGCGTCGCCGGCGTCGATGGCAGCCGCGCTGGACCTGCTGATCGGGCTCCCGGGTCGGCGAATCGCGGTCCTCGGCGGCATGCTGGAGCTCGGCGAAGCCTCCGTGGACGGTCACCTCGAGACCGGCGCCCGCGCCGCCACTGCCTGCGCGATGCTCGTGACGGTCGGCACGGGGGCGACCGACATCGCACGCGGTGCACGCGACGCCGGCATGCCGCCGGATGTCATCGTCGAGGTGGCCGACCGGTCCGAGGCGCTGGCCGCCCTCACGACGCTCCTCCGCCCGGGCGACGTCGTCCTGGTCAAGGCCTCGCGCGGCGCCGAGCTCGATCGGCTCGTCGATTCGCTCCGGTCGGCGCTCGCGTGACCGTCGAGCTGATCCAGGGCCTGTTGCTCGCCTTCGCGCTCGTGGTGATCCTGATGCCGGGGTACATCCGCCTGCTCCAGGCCGTGGGCATGGGCAAGCGGATCCGGGCCGAGGGCCCTGAGGCGCACCTTTCGAAGGGTGGGACGCCGACGATGGGTGGCCTGCTGATCATCGTGGTCGTGATCGTGCTGTTCTTCCTGCTTCGCGGCTTCCCGCAGCGGGCCATCATCGCGCCGCTCGCGACGCTTCTCCTGGTCGGGGTGCTCGGTGCGGTTGACGACATCCTCAACGCCCGAACGGGGGAGGGGATCCGCGCGCGTCACAAGCTCCTGTGGCTGATGGTCGTGGCGGCCGTGGTGGCCTTCCAGATCCAGTCGACGTACTCGATCGACGAGATCGCCGTCCCGTTCGTCGGCGCCGTCGGGATCGCGCCGTGGCTGTTCATCTCCTTCGCGGCATTCGCAATCATCGCGACGAGCAACGGGGTCAACCTGACCGATGGCCTCGACGGACTCGCGGGCGGGACCCTCATCTTCGCGTTCGTCGCGTTCATGCTGATCGCGCTGCTGAACATCGTCCCGCAACCCGACGGCAGCCTCGGCAACCAGCCGAACCTCGCCCTCCTGTGCGCGCTGATCATCGGCGGCCTCCTCGGGTTCCTGTGGTTCAACGTGCATCCCGCCCAGATCTTCATGGGCGACTCCGGATCGCTGGCCCTCGGCGCGACCCTCGCGGTCATTGCCCTGATCACCGGGCAGATTCTGGTCCTGCCGCTGATCGGGCTCGTGTTCGTCGTCGAGACCGCCTCGGACATCATTCAGATCGGGTACTTCAAGGCCACCAAGGGCAAGCGCGTCTTCAGGATGGCGCCACTCCACCATCATTTCGAGCTGTCGGGCTGGGATGAGGAGAAGATCACGCTCCGGTTCTGGATCGTCGGCATCCTGGCGGGGCTGCTCGGGGTCACGCTGTTCCTCGCCTCGATCGACCAGCTCGGGTGATGACCATGTCGCAATCGCCCGGCGCCATGCCCGCCCGCATCGATGTCGATGCCCTGACGATGGACGCGATCCGGGCCGGCAGCCTGCGCGGCCGGCCCATCACGATCCTCGGGTTGGCCCGGACGGGCGTCGCCGCGGCCCGATTTCTGGCCGATGCCGGAGCGGATATCACGATCTACGACGGGCGACCGCGCCACGAGCTGGAGCCCTCGATCGCCCGGCTCGGGGATCGGCCGGTCACCCTCGCCCTTGGGCCGGACATCGAAGCCGCCGGGACGTGGGCGGGGGCCAGCCTGGTGGTCACGTCGCCGTCGATCACGCCCGACTTCCCCACGACCGAGCCGGTCCTCCGTGCGGCGCTGGCCGAACTGGTACAGGCCCACGCACTCGGTGTGCCCGGAGCGCCGGCCCTGATTTCTGAGCCCGACCTCTTCCTGCGCCTGTGCCCGGCCCCGACGATCGGCGTCACCGGGACCAAGGGCAAAACGACGACCGCGTTCTTCATCGCGGCCTTGTTCGACGGCAATCCCGTCCATCCGGTGGTCCTGGGCGGCAACATCGGCGCGCCCCTGGTGGAGCATCTGGCCGAGATCACGCCCGACCACCGCGTGGTGATCGAACTGTCGGAGCTCCAGCTGCCGACGCTGTCAAGAGGCACCCTGGTCGCGGTCTACACCAACGTCACCTCGGACCATCTCGATCGACACGGTTCGATGGCTGCCTATCGGCGCGTCAAACGGCGCCTGGCCGAACTCGTCGATCCGGACGGTGCGCTGGTCCTCAACGCCGAGGATCCCGTGGTCGCGGCCTATGCCGGGCTTGGAACCGCCCCGAGCGTCCTGTATCGCCTCGACCGGCCGATTCCCGGTGGTATCGGCGTTGTGGATGGCTGGATCGTGGCGGCGGGTTTGCAGCGCCTGCCCGTGGCGGGTGGGGGACCAGCCGCAACGGGTCCGGGTGGCCGGATCATGCCGGTGGACGAGCTTGCGATCCCCGGTCGCCACAACGTGCGCAACGCCCTGGCCGGGATCGCGACAGCGCTCCTGTTCGGGGTGGCGCCTGACGCGATCCGTCGAAACGCCGCGCTGTTCCTGGGCGTCGAGCATCGGCTCGAGACCGTGGCCGTGATCGACGGCATTCGATTCGTCAACGACTCGCAGGGCACGCAGCCGGATGCGGTCATCGCGGCCCTCGAGGCCTTTCCCGCCCCGATCGTGCTGATCGCCGGCGGTCGCGACAAGGGTGTCGAGCTGGACGAGCTGGCCGGCGTGGTCGCTCGGCGTGCCACGGCGGCGGTCCTCATCGGGGAATCCGCCGACGCGTTGGAGGTGCTGTTCGCAACGGCCGGCCTCGGAACGATCCAGCGCGCCGGCACCATGTCCGATGCGGTCCATCTCGCAGCCGACCTGGCCGCTGCGGCCGGTCAGGCGGCCGGGGAGGCGGGGGCCGGACCGGCTGGACGGATCGCGACCGTGCTGCTGTCGCCCGCGGCCGCGAGCTTCGACATGTTCGAGGACTACGCCGCCCGCGGACGCGCGTTCAAGGAGGCCGTCGCCGGCCTCGCGGCGCGGCGGCGTTCAGCCAGCCCCACCACGTCAGGGGCGATCGACTGATGGGCTTCGCGGATCGCTCGCTGCCGCGCCGGAGGGCCGATGGTGATGCCCGGGACGGCGTGCAGGTCCGGCCGGGCAAGGCCGCCAGGCCGGTGGAGGGACGACGAACCAGCGTCACCGCAAAGACCAACATCCTCAAGCGGGAGCGACACCAACCCGACTGGTCGATCCTGGTCGCGGTCGTGGCCCTTGCCGCCATCGGGATCCTGATGGTCTATTCGTCGTCGGCCATGCGGTCGTACATCAAGGGCGACGGTTCGCTGGCGATCGTCGGACCCCAGATCCTGTGGGCGTCCCTGGGTCTCATCGCGATGCTGGTCATGATGCGGGTCGACTACCGGCTTCTCCGCCTCGTGTCCCTGCCGGCCTACGCCCTCGGCATCGTCGTACTGGTCCTCGTGTTCGTGCCCGGCCTCGGTAGGGTCGTCGGCGGGAGCGCCCGGTGGCTGGTGATCTCACCTTTGCCGGCCATCCATCCGGCCGAGGTCGCGAAGCTGACCCTGGTGATCTACCTCGCCCACTGGATGGCGTCCCGCGGAACGCGCATCTCCGGGATCCGGAGCGGCACGGTGCCATTCCTCCTCATCTCGCTGCCGGTCATCGGCCTCGTCTTCAGGGAACCGGATCTCGGGACCACCACGGTCATCGCGGGTGCCGCGTTCACCATGTTCTTCGTCGCCGGAGCGCGTCTCTGGCAATTCGGGGCGATGGCCGCGCTCGGGGTCCTGGGCGCCATCGTGGTCGGCCTGAGGGATTACCAGATTGACCGGATCCGCACGTTCCTCAATCCGTGGACCGACCAGCTCGGGGGCGGTTTCCACACGATCCAGGGCCTGTTCGCGCTGGCCCTTGGCGGGATCTTCGGTTCCGGCCTCGGCGAATCGAAGCTGGCCGGCGGGTTGTATCTGCCGAATGCCTGGAACGACTTCATCTTCGCCATCATCGGCGAGGAGTTCGGGCTCGTCGGCGCGGCTTCGGTCGTGGCCTTGTTCGTGGTCCTCGCCTACGCCGGGGTTCGGACCGCGATGCGCGCCCCCGACACGTTCGGAGCGCTCCTGGCCGTTGGGATCACCGCCTGGCTGTGCCTCCAAGCATTCATCAATATGGCCGTTGTGGTGGCGCTCGTTCCCGTGACCGGGATCACCCTTCCGTTCATCAGCGCGGGCGGCTCGTCGCTCGTCATCAGCTTCGCCGCCGTCGGGATCCTGTTGTCGATCTCGCGCGAGACGGTGGAGCGACAG
>JAYTWS010000012.1:0-3156 GCA_043743315.1 Chloroflexota bacterium
GGCTGGTGGACGACGCTGCTGTTCGCGCTGCCGCTGTATACGACGCGGGTCGCGTATCACCGGTTCGTCGAGATGCGGGACATGTTCACGCAGACGATCGGGGCCCTGGCGGAGGCGGTGGACAAGCGGGATCCGTTCACGAGCAAGCACAGCCAGAACGTCCGGATGATCAGCGTCGACATCGGGCGGGAGATGCGGGTCAGTGCGAGCGAGCTCGAGGCGCTCGAGTGGGGTGGCCTCCTCCACGACGTCGGCAAGATCGGCGTACCCGACAATATCCTGCTCAAGCAGGAGCGCCTGACCCGCGAGGAGCGGATGGTCATGAACGCGCACCCGGTCCTCGGCGCAGAGATCATCGCGCCGGTCGCCAAGCTCGCGCCCGAACTGCCGATCATTCGCCACCATCACGAGTGGTACAACGGCTCGGGGTACCCGGATCGGCTCATGGGCGACGAAATCCCCAAGCTGGCGCGCGTCCTGCACGTGGCCGATGCGTTCGAGGCCATGACGGCCGCTCGCCCCTACCGGATGAATCCGCTGACCAACGAACAGGCGCTGGGCGAATTGCGCAAGTTCGCCGGTATCCAGTTCGACCCCGAGGTCGTCGATGCCTTTGTGCGCACCCGCTGGGCAAACGACGTCCGCGATCCGGGACGGCCACAGCCGGCACGACCGATCCCGCTACTGGGGCAGCACGGCCGCTCCTCTCAGCCGGTCTTCGACGGTCCTGCCCCGGGCTCCCCTGCCGCCGATCTGGGCTGACGCGGCATCGCCGCGACCTGGTTGGGTGGGCCGTCTGGTAGGGATCGGCCGCGACCCCGGTGGAGCTGGATGGGCACGCGAGAACCGGGAGCGGCGCGGCGCACCAGATGGACGTGGCCGTGTTCATGCCGTTTGATGTGCGCAGAACGCCTGCGAGACGGCAGAATGGCCGGGTGATAGAGATGCGGCATCCATCGGTTCGGCGGCAGGCCCCGGCGCGCGCCGGTCAGGTGCCGGTGGTCGCGCCTCGCGCCGTTGCTATCAGCGGCCGCGCAGACCCTCGTTCGACCACGGCGGGCGAGCCGTGCTGATCGGGGGCATCGTCCTCGGGCTGATCCTCGGGTTCGCCGCGGGCGGGCGCCTCGACAACCTCCTGTCGGTCCGCCTTCGATTGGTCCAGATCACGTTCTTCGGCCTGTTCATGCGGGTTGCCACGCAGATCGCCATCGAAAACCACAACGCCCCCATCGAAGCACTCCGCGGGCCGCTCTTCCTGATCGCCTTCATTGCCATCCTGGCCGGACTGTGGGCGAATCGCGAGCACCCGGGCCTGAGCCTCGCGTTCGTGGGCGTGCTCCTCAACACAATTGCGGTGGCCGTCAATGGCGGCCACATGCCGGTCTGGATCCCGGCGTTCGAGGCGGCTGGATTCGCGCCGGGGTCCGAGGTGGGCCCGTTCCACGTCGCGCTGCAGGGGACCGATTCGGCCACATTCCTGCTCAAAGCGGGACCGCTCGGTGACATCCTGCCGATCCCGATCCCGTTCGTTCGGAACGTCGCCAGCATCGGCGACGCATTCCTGGCCCTCGGCCTCGCGTTCTTCCTGTTCTCGAGCACGGTCCGCTCACCGGTTGAGATCGATGAGGCGACGCGCGATGCCATCAAGCGTCGGCTGACCTCGATCACGCCCTGGCGCGTCGGCACCTACCCCGGGACCTCGGTTACCGCAACCGGCCGAAGCCTGGGCGGCACAGCCATCCTCGGCGGACCCCCCGCGGCCGTCCCGGTCGCTGGCTTCCCGCCGATCATCGAGCGTGTCCGGCGCCATCCCTACGTCCGCCTGGCCCTCGACAGCTCGTTTGCCGCCCTCTGGACAGGCCAGCTGATCTCGCTGATGGGCGACCGCATCCACCAGGTGGCCGTGGCCTTCGTGGTGTTCTACGCGACGGGGTCGCCGATTGCCGTCGGGATCGCGTTCTTCGTGGCCACCGTGCCGAACCTCCTTTTCGGCGCGATCGCCGGCACGCTGGTGGATCGCTGGGACCACCGCGAGGTGATGATCGTGTCGGACCTGCTGCGGGCGTCGCTCGTCCTGCTGCTCCCCATCGCCGCGTCGGTCAACCTGCTCCTGATCTACCCGATGATCTTCCTGATCACGACGATCTCGGTCTTCTTCCGCCCGGCCAAGGGCGCGATCCTCCCGCGCATCGTGGCCCCGCAGGACCTGAACGCGGCGAACTCGGCCATCTGGATCGTCGATGCGTTCGCCGATGTCGGCGGCTATGCGATCGCCGGCCTGTTCGTCGCGCTGCTGGGGCCACAGTTGCCACTCGCGTTCTGGGCGGACGCGGTGACCTACGTCGCGTCGGCGTTCCTCATCGCCTCAATCTCGATTGCCCCAGTCAAGCGGCTGGGTTCGGCGGCCGCGGGTGCGGGTGCGGGCTTCGTCAACGAACTCCGCGCGGGTTGGACCTTCCTCCGGAGCGAGCGGTCAGTGTTCGCGAACACGATCCAGGCGATGGTCGCCCAGTTCATGCTCGGCGTGCTCATCGCACTCCTGCCGGTCTACGCGGCGCAGCACGTGACTGGCGCGCCGGTCACCGGGAGTGCCGTGTACGGGTTCCTCGAAGGTGGAATCGGTGCCGGCAACCTCATCGGCGGCTTCCTGATCGGGCTCATCGGTTCGCGGATCGCGCTCGGGAAGATGGTCATCCTGGGCTATGTGTTCACGGGCGGGTGCATTGCAGCCCTGGCGCTCACCGGCAACTTCGCGGCGGCGATGGCCCTGACCTTCGGGGCCGGCGTCGGCAACCTGGCCTTCGTCATCCCCAGTCAGACGCTCGTCCAGACGCGGACGCCGCCCGAGCTGATGGGCCGGCTCCTGGGCCTGCGCTTCACGATGGTGTTCGGGTCGATGGCGATCGCGACGGGGATCGGTGGCATCCTTGGGGTGGTCTTCGGCATCCCGCTGACGATCGGCTTCTTCGGGCTCGTGACGGCGGCGGCGGGCCTGGCCGGCCTGTTCGTGCCCGCGGTGCGGGACGCCTGAGGCCGGGCTTCGCGTACACTGGCCCGCGGCCACCCGGTGGGGTGGTCGATCCACGAGGAGAACCTGGACCCGCGATGAGCGAGCGACCCAACGACGCGTCCGATCCCGAGGCGGAGCCGGAGACC
>JAYTWS010000013.1:0-8084 GCA_043743315.1 Chloroflexota bacterium
GACAGCGATCGACCGGCGAGCCGTCGATTCCGCCATCCCGTCGGCGATCATCGCCAGGCGAAGCAGGCGAGCAATGCCCGTTCCGGCTGCACCGGCGCCCGCGAGGACAATTCGCTGATCGGCCCACGACGTGCCGAGATGGCGCATCGCAGCCAGAATGCCGCCAACGACGACCGCTGCCGTCCCCTGGATGTCGTCGTTGAAGCAGGGGATCCGATGGCGGTAGCGATCGAGGATCCGGAGCGCGTTGTGCTGCTTGAAGTCCTCGAACTGGATGAGACAGCCGGGCCACACTTCGTTGACGCCGGTGACGAAGGCCTCGACGAACGCGTCATAGGCGGCGCCCCTGAGGCGCGGTGCCCGGAATCCCAGGTACAACGGATCAGCGAGGAGCGCCTGATTGTCCGTTCCCACGTCGAGCGAGATCGGCAGGGTCACGACAGGGTGGATTCCGCAGGCCGCGGTATAGAGGGCCAGCTTGCCGATCGGGATCGCCATGCCGCCCGCGCCCTGGTCTCCGAGCCCCAGGATCCGTTCGTTGTCGGTCACCACGATCAGCCGGACATCCTCGTACGGAGCCGCGCGGAGGACCTCCGGAATCCGGTCCCGATCCGCGGGCGTGAGCCAGATGCCGCGCGTCCGACGGATGATGTGGCTGAATTCCTGACACGCACGCCCGACCGTCGGCGTGTAGACGATCGGGAGGTACTCCTCCATGTGCTCGGCGAGCAACCGGTAGAAGAGCGTGGCGTTGCGATCCTGGAGGGCCGCCAGGCCGATGTACTGCTCGAGCGCATCGGTCTTCCGGCGCAGGTGCTCATGTTCGAGATCCAGCTGCTCCTCGATCGAGAAAACGCGATTCGGGAGCAGGCCGTGGAGGCCGAACGCGCTGCGTTCATCCAGCGGGAAGGCCATGTCCTTGGTCAGGAGCCGTCGGTTCAGGAGCTCGCTGCCGGAAACGTCGATCTCCGCGGGGAGCCCCGCCGCGAGCCGGTCGAACGGGGCGGGCAGCGGTCGCATCCGTCGAGGATAGACGGCCGTGGCCGTTCGAGGCGCCGGGCCGCGGAACCTAGGGTTGTCCGTCGGCCGAAGGCAGCCCGACCACGAATGTCGTGCCACCGCCTGAAACGCTCGACACCTCGATCGAGCCGCCGTGGACCGTGACCAGATCCCTGGCGATCGCGAGGCCGAGGCCGGATCCCGGAGATTCGTTACCGCGCGCAAATCGCTCGAAGACGTTGGGCAGCAACGCCGGATCGATGCCGCTGCCCGTATCGGCAACGGTGATCAGGACGCGCTCGGCGGCGTGCCGCCCGGTGACCGTGACCGTGCCATGTTCGGGCGTGTGGCGGATCGCGTTGGCGAGGAGGTTCGCGATGACCTCACGAATGCGGACCGGGTCCACATCGAGGAGCGGCAGGTCGGATGGCGCGTCAAGGACGAGGGCCACGCCCTTCCGATCAGCGACCGCCTGGAACGCGCCAACGGTATCGCCGAGCAGGACGTCCGGGTCGGTCGACTCGCGATGGAGCGGCAACTCTCCGGCCTCGGCCAACGAGATCGTTCGGAGGTCCTCGACCAGCCGCTCGAGCACGCGCGTCTCTTCGATGAGCCCCGCCACATGCCCCTCGTCGGGCTCGTGGATCCCGTCGGCGATCGCTTCGAGGTTGCCCCGCAGGATCGCCAGCGGTGTCCGCAACTCGTGGCTGACATCCGCGAGGGGCGAGCGGCGCTGGTGCTGATCGGATTCAAGGCGGGATGCCATGGTATTGAAGGCACGGGTCAGCTCCCGGTGTCGGTGTGGCGCTATCGTTCCGTCATGGACCAGCCACCTGTCGTGACGGACCAGCCCGAGGCCATGCGTTACGAAGCGCATCTCGGCACGGAGCTCGCCGGCTTCGTCGAGTACCGCCTGGTCGGTCAGCGTCGGATCCTGCTCCACACCGAGGTGCTGCCGGCCTTCGGTGGTCGCGGGATCGGCGCAGCGATGGCCCGGCACGTGCTGGACGAGGCACGGACATTCGATCGGCGCGTCACGATCAAGTGCCCGTTCCTGCACGCCTACGTCGAACGCCACCCCGAGTACCGAGCGATCACGGAACCGCCGCGCGGGGTTCCCGGCTGAGGACTCGCCCGTGCCTTGGTCAGGTGGCGGCGCCGAGTTCAATGCCTCGGCCGCCGCGCGCCAGGCGAGCCGCCGTGAGGACGCCGAACGCGGCCAGGACGAGCACTGACGCGGCCGCGATCGCGGCTTCGAGGTCACCGGACTGGAACTCAGCGTAGACGACCAGCGGAAGCGTCTGCGTGCGTCCCACGACGTTGCCGGCGAACAGAATCGTCGCGCCGAACTCGCCGAGCGACCGCGCCCAGCTCATGACCAGGCCGGCCGAGATGCCCGGGCGCGCGATGACCGCGGTGACGTCGATGAAGACCCGCAGCTCGGAGGCACCGTCGACACGCGCCGCATCCTGCAGGTCGCGTGACACACCGGAGATGGCCGCGCGTGCCGCGCGGACGTAAAACGGGGCGGCCACGAAGATCTGGGCGAGGATCACGGCCAGCGTCGTGAACGGGATCGCCAAGCCCACGGCGTCGAGGGCGTCGCCGGCGACTCCGCGGCGACCCAGGAGGAGGAGCAGGCCGAGGCCGGCGACCGACGGGGGCAGGACCAGCGGCAGGTCGATGATGACCTCGAGGATCGAGGTGAGGCGGGAGCGTCGGCGTGCGAGCAGGTACGCGAGCGGCGTTCCAAGGAGCACCGTCGCCATGAGGCTGATCGCGGTCGTGATCAGGCTGAGCCGGAGCGCCTCGAGCACGATGGGCGATCCCGCGATGGCCAGCAACCCGCCGTTGGCCACGGCACGACCAAGCAGGGTGGCCACCGGCGCGACCAGCAGCGCGAGCAGCACTCCGGCCGCCAAGGCGATGGCGACGCGTCGGGTCACGACGGGCCCGGAAGTGCGGTCAGGAAGCCGAAGCGGGCGAGCATTGCCTGCCCGGCAGGGCCGGCCACCCAATCGAGGAACGCGTGGCCCAGGGCCGGGTGGCGCGCCGTCGTCGGGACCACGCCCGCATACGTTGCGAGCACGTTGGATCCAGCCGGGATCGGGATGACCAGGACCGAAGACTCGGCCTTGGCGTCGGTTGCATAGACGATCGCCGCATCGCCTTCGCCGAGCACGATCTTGGCCACGACGGCCTTGACGTTGTCCTCGCGGGTCACGACGTTCGCCGCGTAGGCGGCCACGAATGCGGCCGGATCAGGCGAATCGCTGGCGAGGTTGTGGATCAGGACCTCGGCGTATTTCGAGATCGGGACGCCATCGCCAGCGGCAACGACCTTCAGACCGGGGCGCCCGAGATCGAACGGCGAGACGACGCCGCCTGGATTGGCATGCGGGACGATGATCACGAGGCCGTTTCGGGCAAACGGCACCACGCGCCCATCGGCTAGCCCCCCCGAGAGCAGCGCGTCGGGGTTCACGGCGTCGGCCGAAAGGAAGGCATCGGCCTGGGCACCCTGCTCGATCTGGACACGCAGCGCGGTCGACGAATCGGTTGAGGTCTGGAGGTGGATCCCAACCGCGTCGGCATAGGCCGGTTCGACCGCGGCCATGACATCACCGAGAGACGCCGCCGCAAAGACGCTGATGAAGGTACCCGTGGGACTCGGCGAAGGGCCAAGCCCGCAGGCAGCAACCGCGACGGCAACGCCAACCACGATCGAGCTCCCAATGGCGCGCGCAACGGCGCGCCAGGACCCGGGGCGCCAGGACCCGGGGCGCCTCCGACGCGGGCCAACCCTCAACGAAGCCGCTCGATGATGACATTCGTCGCTTTCACCACGCAGATCGCCGGGTCGCCGACCTTCAGGCCCATGTCCTCGGCGGCCTCGGCCGTCATCAGGCTGACCAGGCGGTGCGGTCCGGCCAGTACCTCGACCACGGCCGCGACACGATCGACCTCGACCCTCGTGACCACCCCAGTGAACCGATTCCGGGCAGACTGCGCGGCCGATCGCGGATCCGGGCTGTCCCGACGCCGGTCACGCAGCAGGCGGATCACCTCCGAAATCGGTACGAGCCGCTGCCCGCCGCCGGACCGGCCGAGAGCGATCCGGCCATCCTGTTCCCAACGCCGCAGCGTTTCCACCGTCACGCCGAGCATCTCGGCGGCCTGACCGACGCGAACGTGCCCATCGGAGGGCCGGTGATCAGTTGGCGCGGTGCTGTCCATACCTAGACATTGTTGCTCCAGAACCATGCGAACGCAAGAGATCACTGGTCAAGACCCGTGGGGTCGCTCCGGTCGAGCGTGGGGCTTGCGCACGGTGCGCTCTGGCTTGGCACGGCTTGCCACGGTGCGCTCCGGCTTGCCACGGCTGGTTACGGCTGGCCGCGGCCACGTTCCAGGGTGTCGCGGGGACTATCGCAACGGCCGCCGGGTCGGCACAATGCCGCTTGGGAGGCGAGTGGGTTGATCCTGTACGGCTACGAACGACACGGCACGGTCCTCGGCGTGAAGACCGAGCAGTGCACGACCTGCGGCGTGACCGGTCCGCACCAGCTGGTCCGCAAGGTCTGGTGGGCGTCGATCTTCACGATCCCGTTCATGCCGGTGTTCTTCCGTCACGGGATGGCCTGTGGCAACTGCGGGGCTTGGACCGGCATCCGATGGGCGACGATGCGCCGCGCCATCCGGAATCGGACCCTGAAGTTCCCGGATCGAAAACGCACCCTGGTGTGGGAGGCCCGACAGGCGGCCGCCGACGAGAACGGGATGATCCCGACAGAGCAGGAGGTGTTCGACCCGGTCGTCGTCAATCCCGACAAGGGTGGAGCCGACAAGGCGCTGAAGCTGTGGCCGGTGGCGGTCGTGGCACTCGTCGTGATCGTCGGCATTGCCGGGGCGCTTGGTCCCAAGCCATCGCCTTCGCCGGGCAAGCCGACCGCGCATGTCTGCTATGCCCAGGACAACTTCATCAATGGCTGCAAGTACGATGACGGTACCATCGAGGGCGAAGCCCTCGGCACGCCAACGACGTGCTACTTCGCCGAGCCGCTGCCGACGCCCGACTGGCGAGTCTACTGCCCCTGATCAGGCTCCTCGGGCCGAATGCTGCGGATCTCGGCCGCCCGGGCCAGGCCGCGTGCGAACTGCCAGCGCAGGACGCGACTCCCGAAGGTCCGCATGAACAGGCCCGTGAGGATCCCGTCGAACGTGGCTCGATACGTGCGACGTCGATCGCACGCGATCCGCGTGCCATCGGGCAGGCTGGTCAGGGTGTACTGGATCGTCCCGGACGCGTCAGTGACATTCGAGTCCATCTGGGTCAGCCGGACGATGCCCGGCCTCGACCAGTCATATCGCTCCCGACTCCATGAGACCGTAACGCCTTCGGTCACGTCGGCCCAGGTCGAACCCGTGGCATGGACGGAAAAGACCTTGGGATGCGACGACTCCTTCCAGATCTTTGGCCGGTCCGGGCCGAAGTCGACGATCGCGGCGAGGACGGCCGCCGACGGCAGCCAGGTCTCGAGTTCCCAGGAGGTGTGCTCGTCGATCGCCATCGGTCGGGGATCAGGAGTCGGCCGGCACCTGCTCCGGGGACTCGGCCGGGCCGCTGCCCGGGCGGATGGGCTCCAGGTCGACGGTGCGCGATCGGCGCGTGCGTCCGGATTCGGTTCGAACCATGACCGCGGGAATCACCCCGCTGGCCTCGGACTCCACGACCGCCGCCTCGCCGGCGTACAGGCCGGTCAGGATCCTGACCTTGTCACCACGACTGATCGATGATCGTCCACCGATCGCGTCGAGGTTGATCGAGACGGTCCGGCCAAGGGGATTGCGCGGGTCAGTGGCGCCAAGCACCGGCGGCGGGCCTTTGGTGGCCGTCTTTGCGGGTGGGTAGGTGACCTTCCGCCGTCGCACCTGCTAGGACCGTCGACGCGGTGGCGCGTCGTCCTTCTTGGGCTTGGGTTCGTGCCCTGGGCGTGGTGGTCGGGGTGCGGTACCCGGTGCCATGTCCGGTGCTGGCACATGTGGTGCGCGTGCCTTGGCGACCTTCAGGGTGGCGGCAAACTCGGTGGCGATCGGCGCCGGAATGCTGCCCTGCCAGGCTCGCTCGATCTCCTGGATCCGAGCGGTCTCGGTTTCGCGGCGCTGCCGCTCGAAATTGGAGTGCTTCGTCATTATCCCTCGATCGTGGTCGGCGGCCCCGGCGGGGCGGTTGGTGGCATCGTACGCGTCTCGGTGGGAATGCATGCGCCGGTGCCTGCCGGCCGCGGAGCAACGTGGCCCGACGAGCGCGCCGGCCGCACACTGCGGTACCAATGCGCTGGCCGCCGGACAGGCACGGCATCTCCACGCCGCCCCGGGCGTTAGACTCGCGTCAATCAGGCTGAACGAGGTGCGCGATGGCCGTGACGATCCGCAAATGGGTGACCTTTGTCGAGGAAATCCTCGAGGAGGGCGGCAAGCCGCTGGCCCGACCCCTGCGCCGAGCCGCGGTGGCGGTGATCGTCAGGAATCCGTATGCGGGCTCGAATCGCGACGACCTTTCCGAGCTGATCGACTTCGGTGAATACCTCGGCGACGAGCTCATGCGCCGCTGCCAGGAGGCGCTCGGAACGCCCGTCGAAGCCTATGGCAAGGGCGGCATCGTGGGAGAACGGGGAGAGGTCGAGCACATCGCCGCGGTCCTTCATCCGAAATTCGGCGCCCCCACCCGGGGCCGGGTCGGCGGCGTGTCGATCCTCCCGTCGGTGAAGAAGCGGGCCGCGATGGGTGCCTCACTGGATATTCCGATCCATCACATCAAGGCGATGCTGGTCCGCAGCCACTTCGATGCCGTCGAAATCCGGGTACCGGACGCGCCTGCCTCCGACGAGCTGCTGCTCGCCCTTGCGGTCAGCGACGGAGGGCGCCCGCACGCTCGCGTCGGCGGACTCCGGGCCGAGGATGCCGTCGGTCAAGACGGTCTCCGGTAGCGGCCGGCCCGCACGGCAACTGCTGAATAGATGCGTACGCTGATTCGAAATATCGGGCAGCTCGTGACGGGCGATGTCGCCGACCCTCTCGGCGACGCGGACGAGATCCTGATCGAGGACGGTCGGTTCGCGGCCATCGGCCGGGACCTTTCGTCGGGACCCGCAGCCCACGTCGACCAGGTGATCGATGCGCACGGGACCACGGCCATTCCGGGCCTCATCGACTCCCATGCCCATCCGGTGTTCGGCGATTTCACGCCGCGTCAGCGGACGATCGACTTCATCGAATCCGGGCTCCACGGCGGCGTGACCACGGTCATCTCGGCCGGCGAGGTGCATCTCCCGGGGCGACCGAAGGACGTGGTGGGTCTCAAGGCCCTCGCGATCGTTGCCTCGAAGAGCTATGAGAACTTCCGGCCGGCCGGGGTCAAGGTCCACGCCGGGGCCCCGATCCTCGAACTCGGTCTGGTGGAGCGGGACTTCGCGGAGATGGCCGCGGCTGGCGTTCGCCTGGTCGGCGAGATCGGGCTCGGGAGCGTCAAGACGGGTGCGCAGGCAGCCCCGATGGTGGTCTGGGCCAGGAAGCACGGGATGACGGTCACGTTCCACACCGGCGGACCGTCGATTGCCGGTTCGAGCGCCATCGGCGCGGACGCGGTCCTCGAGGCCCAACCCCACATCGTCGGCCACATCAACGGGGGCACCACGGCCCTTCCGGACGACGAGATCGAACGCCTGGTGCGCTCGGACCTGGCAATCGAGATCGTGCATTGCGGTAACGGCCGAGCCGCGCTCCTGGCCGCGACCCTGGCCGCCGATCTTGGTGCCCTGGATCGCGTCATCCTCGGCAATGACGCGCCGTCGGGGACCGGCGTCGTTCCGCTCGGCATCCTCCGGACGATGGCGCACCTCGCGTCGCTCGGCGGGATCGCGCCGCAGATTGCGATTGCCATGGCGACCGGCAACACCGCACGGATCCACGGACTCGATGTTGGCCGGATCGAGGTGGGCCGTGCGGCCGACCTGTGCCTCATCGATGCGCCGATCGGCTCCTACGCGGACACGGCGCTCGGGGCGCTCGCCGTAGGTGATCTG
>JAYTWS010000014.1:0-17728 GCA_043743315.1 Chloroflexota bacterium
TGCGGCACCCGCATCGAGTAGGACGCCGGAACATTGGGCCATGTCGTACGCCCAGGGCGCTACGACATTGGGCGCCCACCGGAACAAGAGGAGCCCTGCCGTCGAGCAGGGCTCCACGATTCACGGCATCAGTTCGAACACCGGCCGCGTACCGGTGGCCATCGCCGGGTCGCTGAAGATCTCCGGCGCGACCGAGCCGAACAGGATGCGGATGAACCCTCCGCCGAGGCGCGGAAAGCGTGCGATGAAGCCGGGCAACGTCGTGGAGAAGAACGTGACCGCCGCAGCCGCCTCGAGCTCATGAGGCGAGCGCGCCTACCCCAGCGGCGCCTCGGTCACGGCGGCAACGACCTTGCGTCGACTCGCCTCGGCGCGGGCTGCCGCTCGGAGCTCGGCGAGATATGGACCGAAGCGGGCCCAGTCGATCGGGTCGGCAACGTAAGCCGCCGGCGCATCGGCGAGGTCACGCGGGCCGTCCCCCGATAGCCGGATCGCACGGGGACCGGCGGCCGCAGCGAGCGCCGTGTCGAGGGTCAGGAGCCGCGCGTCCTCGACCTCCGCCAGCGCAAGATACGACGCGTCGTATGCGGACAGGCCGTGGCGGGCGGCCAGGTCGAGCGCAACGAGTAGCACGGCACGATCGAGTCGTACGGACTCCACGCCCAGTTCGTCCAGTTCCCGGAGGGCCTCGACAACCTTGTCCGGACGGACGCCATAGCGACGAATGAGGACGTTCGCGACCTCGAGCCAGAACGCATCGGGCACGATCGTCCGCTCGTCTCCGCTCTTCGAGCGTAGAGCGGCTTCGACGGTTGGCGCGGCCGGTTCGAGTCGGACCAGCGCCAGAGCGGCCGAGGCGTCGAGGACGACAGCACCGGTCACTTCAGAACTCCACGATCGCGGGCATCGCGTTCGTCGCGGTCCATGCGGACGGCGGTCGCTGCGTCTGGCCCGTTCGGATATCGGATCCCTGCCTCCTCGCCGATCTGGCCGAGGCGTTCGATGGCAGCGTCGAAGCGGGCCAGGCGCGCCTCGGCATCACCTTCAATCCGATTGCCGTCCTCGATCGACACCAGGACCGCGAGCGGGCGATGGTCACGCTCGATGACGAACCGTTGGCCGGCAGATGCCTCGTCGAGGATGCGCCCGAGCGATCGGCGCAGGTCGAGTGGGGTGATCGATCTCATGGGCAACTATCATAGCAGGCGCTGATAGTCCGGAAGACGGCGACCGACTCGCGCCGACGACGACCCGAACGAGCTGCAACGCCGGTCGGGTGGGGCCTTAGGAATGCGGCGCGGTGGGATCGCCGTAGGGCAGGTGACCGCCGTCAAGCAGGTGCCGATCACCGAGCGGGACGCCGAGATCGACCGGCACGGGAACACCGGGGTTGCCGGGGCATGTCTGCGTACCTTGCTGACTCCGGACGCCGAAGATCACCAGCACCGTGTCGGCGGATGGGACGACAACGGGCCCAACGATCCGGCCGATGGGCGCTCGCCCACTGGCGCAGGCACGCTCCGTGACGCGTGCCGTGAACGTCTGCGTCGCGGGCGTTGGTCGGCCGGCGTCATCCCAGACCCAATCGGCCGTCCCGATCCCCTCCGGCAGGATCAGGTTCGGACGGCAGTCGCCCCAGCCGGCCGCCTTCCAACCCGCTGCGCCGTTCTCGAACGAGATGCTCTTCAGCCCGAGGTCGCCGTCCACGGTGACGAACTCCGCGCCGGCGGCGTCGGAGCCGACCAGTGTCCAACCCACGGGGGGCAGGAAGTTCCGATCTGGAGCGTCCTCCGCGAGACCGCGCCGAAGGGCATCACCGAGCGGCGTCGCCGCGTCCTGGGCGTGGCCCGGCTGGTCCGTCAACAGCGTAGCCGGAAACGGAAACCGACCGCAGGTGAACTGAAGCGCGATCGAACCGGGCAACGTGGCCACCGGATGCTCCGACGGCGCATTGGCGGGTGCCGCGCAACCGGCAACGACGCCGAATATTGCCATGGTGATCAACCTACCGAGTCGCATCGCGCACCTCCGTGGCTCCGACGAACGCTGACAGGCGTTCGGTTCCATTCGCGAGCGCGTCCGCGAACGCCGGGTTCCGCTGCAGCGCGTCATCCTCGAACCAGAGGCCATTGATGACGAGCGTCATCGAGGTCCGGTCGAGCGCAGCGTCCATCCGCGCAACCAGGCGATCGCCCCACAGGATCGGGAGCGTGTAGTAGCCGAACTTGCGCTTCTCGGGTTTGTCGTAGACCTCCCACTTGTAGTCGAAAGCGAAGATCCGGCGCGTTCGCTCGCGGTTGTGGATGACCGGGTCGAGAGGCGACAGGAAGGTGACCTCGCCGGTCGTCGTGGCCTCGAGCGGCTTCCAGGCGCGTGGTGTCCGCCCGGAGGCGAGGGTCTCGAGGATTGGGCGGTCGGCGGCCAGGGCGACGAGGCCGGCTATCTTCACGCCCTCGACCTCGATGTCGATGAGCGCGCCATCCTCGACCCGGCTCCGTTTCCAGGCAGTGGCGTCGCGCGGCGTGAACGGGCGCAGCAGCGTCCACGACGCACCGTTCAGTTTCGTGAATCCCGCGGCCGCCACCGACTTGAGGAGCAGGAAATCGTCCGTCTCGGCGTCCCCGGCCTCGCGCAGGCGTCGCGGCGGGGCGACGAGCGTGGCCGTGGCATATACCCGCTCGAAGCGGTCCCGGCGCGTGACCATCGCTTCCCCGATCCGCCACAGGTAGTGGAGAGCCACGGAGCTGTCCTTGCGGCCGCGATAGCTGTCGACCCGCGTCCGGTCGGCGATCGCGAAGTCGCGATTCGAGACCTCGCGCCGCTTCTTGAGGATGACCAGCATCTCCTCGATCGCCGGGCCGTGCCCCGCCGCGGCCCACTGCAGCCACCAGCCGTCGCGTTCGCGCCGCATCAGGACGCGGTAGTACGGCAGCTCATCCATCGGCCGGAGGGCCAGCCAGCCACCCCACTCGAAGAACCGCCGGCGCTCATACGCCAGCGCCATCCAGTCGTCGGGCCGGTAGCCGATGACGCGGCTGGCGAGCGCGAGGTCCTGCGCCCGGGCGATGATCGCCAGCGGATCGAGCTGGACGCTCTCCATCGTTCGCATCGCCCGCTCCGTACCGCCCGGAGCCTCCCAGCGCCGACCCGGCCACAACCCCTGGCGGCCGAGCAGGTAGCGCCGGGCTACCTCGACGGAAATTCGCATCCGCCGACGATACCGGGGAGTTGGCGGCAGCGGGAGGTTGCGACGACGGAAGTCGCCGGCAAGTGGAGTTGGCGGCAGCGGGCCGGCGCGATCTCCGGTGCCGTGATGAACCAGTTCGCCGGCAGGCCGGGTGTATCGAACATTCGCGTGAACCATGACGCTCGCGTGTGCATCGAATAGGGTGAGCGCCCAGGTTTGCGATGACGGAGGGTCGGTTGGAGCGCGAGCTCATCGAGCAGGCCCGCCGGGGCGATCGAACGGCGTACGAGGCGATCGTGCGTCGCAAGGTGGAGACCGTGTACCGAACTGCCCGGGCGATTCTCGGCAACGACGCCGACGCGGACGACGCGACGCAGGAGGCGCTGATCGGCGCCTGGCGGAAGCTGCCATCGCTTCGTGACCCCGACCGATTCGATGCGTGGCTTGGGCGCATCACTGTCAACGCGTGCCGCATGGCCCTGCGACGCCGTCGCGGTGCGGCGCTCGTGGCGCTGCCGACCGACGGCCCAGCCGAGCCGACGGACGAGCGGACCTCCGGCTTCGATGGGCGGTCCGTCCACGCCGATGCATTCGATCGCGCCTTCGACCGACTGCCGATTGAGCAGCGGGCAATCATCGTGTTCCATTACCGCGAGGAACTCTCGATCGCGGAGATCGCGACCCGATTGGGGATTCCCGAAGGCACCGTGAAGTCGCGGCTCCACGCTGCGCGCGCGGCGCTCGATCGATCGCTGACACGGGAGGGCCTTCGATGAGCCTCGACGATCGAGCCCTCCGCGAGCACCTGAACCGACGGGCACAGGCAGGTGCCGTCGATCCGGCGGTGATCGCCGAAACGGTCGTGTCGCGGATCGCGACGACGGCCAACGGCCGCCGGTCGTTGAGCGTCCGGATGGGTACTCGGGCCGTGGGACTTGCCGCGGCGGCGGTCGCGTTCGCCCTCGTCGCGATCGCGGTCATTCCCGGGCACCTCGGGCCCGGACCGGGTGCCTCGCCGACCGATTCCGCCGCGGCGTCCGGCGTCCCGTCCGCCGCCTACCCCGGCGATCGCCCCATGACCGCGGCAGAACTCGGCACCTTCATGGCCGACGATCCGGCGACCTGGGCATCGGTCACGATCGTCGCGGACGTGGAGCTGTTCCCGATTCGCAGCCTGTGCATCGTTGATGGGGCGTGCCCGGCTTACTGGATCCCCGGTTCGGGTGGAGACCCGAACATCGTCGTCTGGGATACCGGCGGCGTGCCGATTCAGGGCGCGCCGTACGGCTTTAAGGTCCGCGCGGACCGCAGCCTCGACGTCGTTGGTTCCGTCCGCCCCGGGCCGACCGGCCTCGCCTGGACGATTCCGGAGTTGCTGACATCGGTTCCGTATTTTCGATCTTCGACCGTGCCCGCATCGACCCTCTACCTGATCGACGCGGACCAGATTGACATCAGGGAACGACTCGTTTGCACAGGCTCCAAGCAGTGCGTCCACACGATTTCGTGGCTTATCGATCGCGACGATCAAACCAATGCTGACGTTTTCCTCCCATCGAGCATCAGCCTTCGGGTCCTGAACGCCAGCCCGTTGGAAACCGGCATCTCTCAGCCGCGGGAGAATGGCTTTTGGCTCGTCGATCCGCTGGACCTTCCGGCTGGCTGTTATCTCTGCCCGTCCGGGGGTGCCGCCAACATGATCGGCCAGGTGCTGCCGTTCGCGGAGCTCGGTTGGGACCTGGGGCCGCTCTCGAGCCCCCCGGTGGCACCTTCGGTACCAGCGACGGACGTCCCGTCCTCGCTCTACCCGGCCAATCGCGCGATGACCGCCGCGGAACTCGGGGTGTTCCTCGCGGACGATTCGACCACGCGGTCGTCGATCACGATCGTCGCCGATGTCGAGGTGCAGATGGCGCCAGCCGCGTGCGTGCCCACGTCCTCCGCATGTGGGACATATTGGATCCGGGGATTGGGCGGGCGCCCTCGCATCCTCGTGGGGAATACAGGCGGAATACCAATCCAGGGTGGCCCCTACGCGTTCAAGGTTCGCTCGGATGGTGGGCTCGACCTCCTCGGATCCGTCCTGGTGGGACCGAGGGGCTTGACATGGACACTACCCGAGCTGCTCAAGTCGGACCCATACTTCCGATCCTCGACCGTGCCCGCATCGACCCTGTATCTCGTCGATGGTTATCTGGCGGCTCCGCCCAATGCGATCTTCTGCCCTCTCGTCCTCCCGGGTGTGAAGTTCAACTGCGGGGACGTCGCGTGGCTCGTCGCCAACGGCGATCCCCTGCCGACGGATGTGCTCTCGACGCCGCCGGATAGCCTGCGAGCGTCCGGCCTGGATACGTCAGCGGTCGGCCGAGGCAACTGGCTGATCCGGCCGGCGACAACCCCGAATGGTTGCTTCGCGTGCCCGCCCGCGGGTGCCGTCGACATCCTCGGCCGGGTGCTCCCGTTCGCCGAGCTCGGGTTCTATCCAGCGCAGACCATGAGTTCCTCGGCGTCCCCGTAGCCCGATCGTGTTCGACCTCCGGGACGATGGGCCGCGTGGTGGCGCTATGCTCCGGGCATGAGCAACCTCGTCGATATGATGGAATCGCCACTCCTCCAGGTCTGGGGCGATGCCGTTCGGGCGCGGCGCGTCCAGGGTGAGCACATAACGCTCGCCGTGGTGGAGCTCGAGCCCAACGCGGTGGTTCCTGAGCACCACCACGTTGCCGAGCAGATGGGGATCGTCCTGGCCGGCGAGATGCACTTCACGATCGACGGTGAGACGCGCACGCTCGGGCCGGGCGGCACCTGGCGGATCTTGTCCGAGATCCCGCATGGGGTCACCGCCGGGGCGAACGGCGCCGTCGTCATCGATGTCTTCACGCCCGTCAGGTCCGATTGGGACGGATTGCCGGTGATCGAGGACGCTTCCCCTCGATGGCCGGGCTCCGACGGCGCCTGACGGCCCGACTGACGCGACGGCGGGATTGACCCAACGCGGCGACTGACCCCGCGCGGCGACTGACGCGCCCGGTCGCGCTAGGACGCGGACGCGCTCGGACTCGGGCTCGGTGATGGGCTGGGCAACGGGCTCGGGCTCGGCGACGGGCTCGGGCTCAGGCTCGGACTGGGGCTTGCGCTCGCGCTCGGCGACGGGCTCGGGCTCGGCGAAGCCCCGCCACTCGGTGTTGGTAATGCCCCGTCCGAGGGACTCGGGTCCGCGCTGGTGGTCGGGCTCGCCGTGGGGGCCGGCGTCTCAGTCGGTGTTGGCGTCGAGGTCGGCGACGGCAGCGGGCCGAGGATGTTCCCGACGTCGCGGCGGATCTGGACGATCTCTGCGGTCGTCAGCCAGGCTGGGTACTTCGACGGCACGATCCGGAGCTGCTTGACCGAGGCGTTGGCGGCTTTCCCGAACAGCTCGACGAGCGCCGGCAGCGAGCTGCGCGGCAGGTCGGTCCACGTCCGACCCTTCGCCGCCGCGAACAGGTCCGGTGCCTGGAGGATCGTGGCCGCGCCGATCTGGGAGCGGATGGCCAGCAGCAGGGTCTGCTGACGTGCCATGCGGCCATAGTCGGAATCCTGGTGTCGGCTTCGGGCGTATGCCAGCGCGATCCGACCGTCCATGTGCTGCTGGCCGGCTTTGATCCGGAGCACGATGTCGCCGCGGACCGGATCCGGGTACTTGTCGTCGTAGACCGGCGCCGGGACATTGATGTCGATCCCGCCCATGGCGTCGACGACCTGGACGACCCCCATGAGGTCGGCCACCAGGACGGCATCGACCGGCCGGCCGGTCAGCTCCGAGATGACCCCGCGAACCGCGCCGATCCCCTTCACCGCGCCGCTCCCTGGCCAGCGATCCGGGTGGCGCGCGGTGGCCTCGACATACATCTCGTTGAGCAGGCCCTTCATTAAGCCGCAGGCAACGGCGTCGTGGGCAAATCCCGGCGGGAGCGGGGCGTTCTGGATATTACGCGGCAACCCGATCATCGCGACCTTGCCCGACTCGACATCGATCTCGACCAGCAGCATCACGTCCATCCGCCGACTCCAGCGGTTGCTTCCGGCGTCGGAGCCGAGCAGGAGCAGGTCGAATCGGCCGTCGTCCCCCCACGGGATGGCACCGGGAGCGTCCCATGGGACCGACGCGCCGAGCGGCGGGAGGGAGGCCGCGCCACCACCACCCTTGTACGGACCGGGCGGCGGCTTGGGGGTCGGCGGCGGGGTTGGCAGCACCTGGCCCCGATCGTCGATGCCGTTGTCGGGCCGCAGGACCGCCACGTACGGACCCCCGAACTCGGGCAGGGGGACCTCCGGGTCATCCGACGGCCCGGGCTCTGCCGAGTCCGGCCCGGACGCGAACATCGAATCGAGGAATGCGCTGGTCGAGGCGATGAGCCGGCCCGCCAGCAGATGGGGCACGACCAGCAGGACGACGACGCCGACACCGAGCGCGAGCGTCGCCGGCCGCGTGTGCGATTCATGCCGGACCCCATCCACGGTCGCGAGGAGCCGCCACGCGGCCAGGGCGACGTTGGCGATGGCCAGGACGGGCAGGACGCCGGGTGTGACCACGAGGGCCAGGATCCCCGTGGCGCCCTTGGCCAGGTAGAGCCCGACGATCGCACCGAGCAGTGCGCCGGTCGGCAGGAGAAGCAGCAGACCGCGCTTCGTCCGGCGTGCGTAGAGGTGCCCCAAACCGGGCAACACCAGATCGAGCCAGCCGATGATCCCGAAGCGCACGCCGGAACTCTCGCGGCATCGTGAGGTCCCGTCAACTGCCGATGGCACGAAGCGGGCAACGAGGTGCCCAGGGCGTGGTCCGGCGCTCCCGCGCCCACCGACGAACGGGTCATCGGATGGCTCGCGGTATGCTCAGGACATGGCGATGTTCAAGCTCCGGGATCACGAACCGTTGACCGACCCGGTGGTCGTGGTCGCGTTCGACGGCTGGGTGGATGCCGGCGCAGCCGCGACCAACGCGACCAGGGAACTCGCGGGGGCCGGCGAGATCGTCGTGGAGTTCGACGGCGACGAGCTGTTCGACTACCGGTCCCGGCGGCCGACCCTCGAGATCCAGGACGGACGCCCTGAACGGCTGACCTGGCCCACGCTCACGATCCGCGGGCGGCGGGTCGGCGAACGCGACCTGTTGATCCTCACCGGCGCCGAGCCCGATTTCCGATGGCACCAGTTCGCCGCGGACCTGGTCGATCTCACGCGGGCCTTGGGCGTGAGCCAATGGATCAGCCTCGGGGCGATCCCGGCGGCCGTGCCCCACACCCGGCCCGTGCCCATTCTCGGCACGGCATCGCAGCCGGACCTGCTGCGCGCCGGCATCACGGCTGGACCCGAGGGCCTGCTCCGCGTCCCGGCGGCGTGCATATCGATCGTCGACGTGGCCGTCTCGAAGGCGGGCATCCCGTCGGTCGGGTACTTCGCCCAGATCCCCCACTACATCTCGGGCGAGTATCCCGGGGCATCGGTCGAGCTCCTCCGCATCCTGGGCCTGCACCTGGAGATCGAGCTGCCGCTGGGTCTGCTTCCCGAGGAGGCGGTCGCGCTCCGCAAGCGCCTCGACAGCGCGACGGCCCTCGACGAGAACACCCGCAATTACGTCCAGCGTCTGGAGGGTATGGCCGACGAATCCCGGTTGCCCGCGGGTGATGACCTGATCGCAGACATCGAGCGATTCCTGCGTGACCAAGGCGCGGATATGGGCGGTGGCGGCCGCCCGAACTAGGGTTCGCCGATGGTCAGGGGCGACAGGGACGCCGATCCCGGCTATGCTGCGGGCTCGAGTTCGATGGGCGCTCCGGTCAGCGCCCCGGTCACATACCGCTGATTTCGACCACTTCTTGCCCTGACCGGGCCCCGCCACAGAGCGGGAGGGCCCCGTCATGGAGCACTTCACCGTGTCATTCGATCAACTCGGGCTGTCGCCCGAGCTCCTCCGCGCTGTCGCGGACCAGGGCTACACCGAGCCCACCCCCGTCCAGGCTCAGGCCATTCCCCTCGTGCTCGCCGGTCGCGACGTCCTCGCCGGCGCCCAGACCGGAACCGGCAAGACCGCGGCCTTCGTGCTGCCGATCCTCCAGCGCCTGAACAGCACACCCCAGCACATGACGGAGCAGCCGGCCGCACCGCGGAATGGCCAGCAACCGGCTCCCGGGCGTCGCGCGCCGCGGCGTCCGGTTCGCGTCCTCGTCCTCGTCCCGACCCGCGAGCTCGCCCTCCAGGTCGAGGAGAGCGTCCGTGTCTACGGGGCGCAGCGACCCATCAAGTCCGTTCCGATCTATGGCGGCGTCGGCTACGACGCCCAGTTCCGAGCGCTCCGCAACGGGGCCGAGATGGTCGTCGCCACCCCGGGTCGCCTCCTCGATCACATCGGCCAGGGGACCGTCGACCTGAGTGCCGTCGAGATCCTCGTCCTCGACGAGGCCGATCGGATGCTCGACATGGGCTTCATCCGCGATATCCGCAAGGTCCTCGCGATCCTGCCCTCGAAGCGCCAGAACCTGCTCTTCTCAGCCACGTTCTCGGACGACATCCGAGGCCTGGCCGACGACTTCCTGAACGATCCGGCCGCCGTCCAGGTCACGCCACGCAACACCGCCACGCAGCTCGTACGACAGGTCGTGATCCACGTCGACCGCGAGCGTAAGCGCGATCTCCTCCGTGAGCTCGTTGCCTCAGGGCGGGTGGACCAGGCCCTGGTCTTCACCCGGACCAAGCACGGTGCCAACCGGCTGGCCGAGCAGCTCAACAAGGACGGGATCACCGCAGCCGCCATTCATGGCAATCGAAGCCAGAACCAGCGAGTGCGGGCCCTTTCCGACTTCAAGGCCGGACGGATCGCGATGCTCGTCGCGACCGAGGTCGCCGCGCGCGGCATCGACATCGAGGAGCTGCCCCACGTCGTCAACTACGAGCTGCCGATGGTCCCGGAGGACTACCTCCATCGAATTGGACGGACCGGCCGCGCCGGATCGACGGGTGACGCGATCTCGCTGGTCTGCGTCGACGAAGGCCGGCTCCTGAAGGACATCGAGCGCCTCCTGGGCGGTCCCATCGCTGCCGAGGTCGTCCCGGGCTACGAGCCCGATCGATCCATCCGACCCGAGCCCATCCGCCTTCGGACCATGGGCGGCCCCGGTCCCCGTCCGTCCATGCCCCGGCGGGCTCCTGTTGGCGGCAACGGCGCCTGGTCTCACGTCCAACCGCGTCACGGCAATGGGCCCGCCCCGGCCCGAACAGGCTTCGGCGCGCGTCCGCAGCCGGGTGCCGGGCGACCGCAGCCGGCCCCCTCGCGCGGTCAGGGCGGACATGGCAACCCAGGGTCGTTCCAGGCTCGCCCGACGCACGGCACCGGACGACCCGGACCGGGCGGTCCGCGACCGTCGATCGGCAATCACGTGGTCATCCCGGGCGAGCGCCTGGCGCGTCACGCGGACGGAGGGCCCTCGAGCCCGCGCCCGTGGGCCTCACGTCCGGCAGGCGAGCATCGGCCATCGGCCCCGTCCCGCAGCCGGCATCGATGAGCCCGAGCGCAGTGCCGCTCTGTCCCGTCTGCCACAGCCCGTCCGGGTCATGGCAGATAGACAGTCCGGTGCGGGCGCTCGATCGGGTCGTCATCGACCCATCCGGCCTGCGGCTCCTGGGACTGCAGACCCCTGACGAGGGCCTCGAGGTCGCCGATCGCCCAATCATCTCGTGCTCGGCGTGCGAGGTAGTCACCTCCGACGTCACGGTCCGGGATGCGGTCCTCGCAGCGGCAACGGCGGCCGCGCGAGGCGAGTCGCCGCGCTTCGACGCCTGAGGCAAACTGCACCGATGCACCGGCCTCCCCATCCTTCGATTCTCATCCTGGGTCGTGACACCTGCGAGGACACCGTGGCATCCCGTGCGCACCTCGACGCCCATGCGATCCCGTACACATACCGCAACGTCGAGCTCGATCCGGACGCGGATGTCCTGATCCGTTCCTACAACGACGGTGGCCGGGTCACCCCCACGATCCTCATCGGCGACCCGGACGCCCCGTCGCACGTCCTTCGCGAGCCGGGCAACGACGAGCTCGACGCGGCCATCGCCCGGGGCTGAGGCCGCCGGGGCGAGAGCGCGTCGTCGGGGCGAGAGCGCGCCGCCCGGCCTCGTGTCGTGCAACGCGGCCTTATGCCGGGCCGCCGGGCCACCGCGCGCCGCGGGTCCGGGCTCCGGCCCGTCGCACCTACTTCGGCAGCAGGTCGCTCGTGACCAGGTCCTCCACCTTGACCGGATTCGGGACCAGACCGAGCGTCGTCATGTACGCGAGCGAGGCCGTCCATCCGGCCGTGTCAATGGTGCCAAGGGACGGGGCGCCGGTTGCCGATCCCTTCCAGGCGGCGATCGTCGCCATGAGGATGGCCTTCTGGGTGTCACGCGCCGACCCGAGGTCGGGCACGGCCGCGATGGCGGCATCCAGACCCTTTTCGGGATCAGCGGCGATGTCGGCCATCGCCTTCAGCGTGGCCGCGACGAACGCGGCAATCGCTGCCGACTTCGAGCCGAGCGTGCCGGTGCCGCTGATGAGCCCGGGGCCGGGCAACGGGACGATCGCATCGACGTGGAGGACCGAGGCCGGGAATCCGGCGAGCTCGAGCTGCACCGGCTCGTTGTTGGCGAACCCCGTCGCCGCATTCACGGCACCCTGCTGGACCGCGGCACCCTGCCCGTAGTCGGGGTACTCCACGATCTGGACATCGTCGGGCGTGAGGTTGGCGGAGCCGAGGAGGGCCTGGAGCATGATCCATGAGGACCCGTAGCGACCCGGGATGCCGATCTTCTTGCCTTTCAGGTCGGCCGCGGACGTGATCCCCGAGGACGCCTTGGCGAAGACGATCGACGGAAAGTCCCGATATACCGTCGCGATGTAGCGGACCGGGATGCCCTGGCTGACCGCAGGGATGAGGCTCGTGCCGTCGGCCAGGCCGACATCCACGGCGCCCTGGCCGACGAGCGTCACGAGATCCGGATCGATCTTGTTCTGGAAGGTGACGTCGAGGCCAGCATCCCGGTAGTAGCCGGCCTGATCGGCCAGGTAGAACGGCGCGAACTGGACGCTCGGGATGTAGCCGAGGCCCACGGTCAGGGCCTGCCGGACAGCGGGGGACGGCGACGGGGCGGTCGAACCGAGGTTGCACGCGGCAGCCGCGAGTGCGAGGACGAGGCCGAGGACGGGGATTGCGCGACGGTTCATGGGGACTCCTTCTCAACTGGGCTGGTCATCGAACGCGCACGAGGCGACGCTCGACGAGAACGACGACGAGGTAGAGGGCCACGCCGAGACCGGCGATGGTCACGAGAGTGGCGAACATCAGCGGAATGTCGAACAGGCTGCCACGAGCGATGTTGATGAGCACTCCGAGCCCGCGCTCCGCGCCGGCCCACTCCCCGACGATCGCGCCGACGACCGCAAGCGTGATGCCGATTCTGAGGCCCCCGAAGATCGAGGGCAGGGCAGCGGGGATCTCCAGGGTGACGAGCATCTGCCTCGGCGTCGCTCGAAGGCTTCGGCCGAGCTCCAGGAGGCGGCTGTCGACTGACCGGATGCCGACCATCGCCGAGACCGCCACCGGGAAGAACACGATCAGCGCGGCGATGACGACCTTGCCGAGGAGCCCCGGGCCGAACCACAGGGCAAGCACGGGCGCGAGGGCCAGGATCGGGGTCGCCTGGGCTGCCACGAGGTACGGCGAGACGACCCGCGCCACGATCGACGATCGCCCGAGGCCGTAGCCGGCGATCAGGCCGAGAACCGCCCCCACGCCGAACCCGAGCGCGATCTCGATCAGCGTTGCGACGGCGTGCGGCCCGATCTGGCCGCTGGTCCAGCCCGTCACCAGCCGCGTGGCGACGAGCTCGGGTGGCGGAAGGATGAACGTCGGGTACCCGCCGATGACCACGATGGCCTTCCACAGCGCGAGGAATCCGACGCCGCCGGCCAGCGTGAGGAGCGTGGTGGACCTCATGCTGCCTCGACCTCCTGGTCCAGGTGGGCCCGGATCTGGCGCGCCGTCGAGGTGACCACGGCCGCGTCGAGATCCTCGAGGGTGCGCGGTCCCGACAACGGCACGGGAATGTCGGCAACGACGTGGCCGGGCCGGCTCGACAGCACGACCACGCGATCGCCGAGGAAGATCGCCTCCGGGATGCTGTGCGTCACCACGATGATCGTGGTCCGGAGCCGGCCCCAGAGCTTGAGCAGCTCGACGTTGAACCGATCACGAGTAATCGCATCGAGCGCGCTGAACGGCTCATCGAGGAGCAGCACGTCCGGCTCGAGAACAAGGGCGCGGGCAAGCGCCGCGCGCTGCCGCATGCCGCCCGAAAGGTGGCCGGGCAGCTGGCTCGCGGCATCCCGCAGGCCGACCCGCTGGAGCGCCTCGGCGACGCGATCGGCACGCTCCGGCGCTCGTATGCCGGCGAGCTCCAGTGGATAGCCGACGTTCGCAGCCACCGTGCGCCAGGGCAGCAATCGAGGCTCCTGGAACACGAGGCCGATCCGCGGATCAGGGCCAGAGATGAGCTGGTCGTCCAGACGAGCCGTGCCGGAATCCGCGGGGATCAGCCCCGCGATCACCCGAAGGAGCGTGCTCTTCCCGCAGCCATTCGGTCCGATGAGGGTCACGATCTCCCCACCGGCGACGGTCAGGTCCAGGCCATCGAGCACGGCGAGCCGATCCGTGCCCGCCCGTGCGAAGGACAGGCTCACGCCTCGAAGGTCGATCCGGCCGCGGGACATCGTCGTCATGGGGACGACTCGAGCGACGCGGGAGTTGGCACGACCTCGCGCTCGGGCCCGCGGGTCTCGGGCTCAGAGCCGCGGGCACGGCAGGCCGCCAGGATCGGCGACAGCGCGGGGTGGATCTGGAGATACGCAGCATAGGTCCGGTCGTACGTCTCACGTCGTTCCGGATCCGGCTCGAAACGAGCCTCGATCGTGGTCATCGCTCGTATCCCCGAGCGCAGGTCCGCATGCGCACCGACCCCGACCGCGGCCAGGATCGCTGAACCGACAACCGCCGTTTCGACGATCCGTGGGACCTCGACCCGGAACCCCGTGACGTCCGCCTTGATCTGATTCCAGGCGGCGCTCCGGGCAGGACCACCGGCGACCCGCATCGCGGACACCTCGACCCCGGCGGCCAGGATCGGCGCCGCGACGTGGTGGATCGCGAGCGCGGAGGCTTCGAGGACCGCTCGAACCAGGTGAGCGCGGCCGTGCTGGAGGGTCAGGCCCACGAACGCGCCACGCGCCTCCGGATCCCAGATCGGCGATCGCTCGCCGGCGAGGTACGGCAGGAAGACCAGGCCATCGGCACCCGGGCGAACCGCCGCCGCCGCCCGGATGAGCTGGTCCGTGTCGAGGGCGCCGTCGAGGATCGCGGTCCGCAGCCAGTCGAGGGCCTTGCCGGTGGCCACCATCGCACCGCCGACGCTGTACAGGCCAGACAGCGGTGCAGCGGTCGAGAAGGAGCCAGCCGCCGTGACCGCGTGATCCCAGTAGACGCCGAAACCCCCGGCCGAGCCGCCCACGTCGATGGCATCACCGGACTCCAGCATCCGCCCGCCGTGAAAGCTGGCGAACGCGTCGACGATGCCGCTGACCACCGGAATACCGGTCGTCAGCCCGAGCGCACCGGCAGCGGTGGCCGTCAGGCCGCCGACGACAGTGCCGGCCGGGATCGAGTCGGCGATGCGATGGTCCGGAACACCGAGCGGAATCAGATCGCTTCGCGCCGGCCAGGCCTGCTCACCGACCAGGCTCGTCCTCGCGACCCCGGTTAGCCGCAGAGTCAGCGCCTCCCAGGTGTTGAGGTACCAGGCGGTCCTTGCCGCGGAGTCGGGTTCGTGACGTTCCAGCCAGAGGGCCGCCGGAAGCACGCCGAGCGACCATCCCTGGAGCCCGCTGCCGGCGGCGAGCTCCGCCTGCTCCGCAGCGGCACGCCGGTCGAGCCAGGTGATCGCGGGACGCACCGGCCGCCCGTCCGTATCGACCGCGGCCATCGTGGGTCCATGGCCATCGACCGCAATACCCGCGATCTCGATGTCACCGCGTGCCAGCAGGGCCCTCGCGATCCGGATGAGACCGGCCCACCACGCGTCCGGGTCCTGTTCGGCCCAGCCGCGTTCCGGATCGACCCGCATCTCGTGCGTGGCCCGCTCGAGGCCGAGAAGGCGGCCTTCCGCGGTCACGAGACCGCCGCGAAGCTCGGACGAGCCGATGTCGATCCCGAGAAAGGCGACGGGGCGTGTGGTCATGCGTTCGGCTCCGTGTCGGGCTCCGGGCCGGCCGCCTCGAGGACCCGCTCGGCGCTCTCGACATCGGTCACGAGGACGTTCAGCGCGCCCGAGCGCAGGGCCCCGAGAATCGGCATGGCCTTGGCCGGGCCACTCGCGATCCCGATGGAGGTCGGGACACGATGCAGGTCCCGCGCATCGCAGGCAATCGTCCGCTCGCCGAGCGAGCTCGCCACGAATCGGCCCTCGACATCAAACGGCGCGATCAGGATCTCCCCGACCGCGCGACCCGCTTCGATCTCCCGCCAGGTGCCTTCGCCGACGAGTGACTCGCTCCAGGCGGGTCCGCCGATCCCGAAGACGGCGACGTCAAGACGCACCCAGAGGTCGGTGATCTCGCGGATCCCGGCGTGCGCGCAGAGCGCGGCGCGCGTCGCGGCATCATCGAGCAGACCCGGCGCCAGGAGCCCGTGCGCGGTCGCCCCGAGCGCCTCGGCGATCCGGCGGTAGGGCTCGCGACCGCCCGTCGTGCCCCAGAAGCCTCCACACAGCGGGACCACGGTGGCATCGACCGGGGTCGCCATCGGCTCAATTTCGTCGGCCATCGCCGCGACCGACGAGCCATCGCCGATCCCCAAGATCAGTCCGTCGCGCACGGATGCGGCGAAGACCTTCGCGGCCAGGCGCCCGACGCGCCGACGCGTGCGCTCGTCATCGCCGCTGATGGTCGGGGCGAGATGGACGGCCCGCAGGCCGAATCGACGTTCGAGGTCGGCCGGGACGGTGCTCGGACGCTCGGTCCGATCGATGATCCGGATCTCGACGACCCCCTGGTCGCGGGCCTGCTTGAGCAGCTTCGAGACCTGTGGCCGCGTGACGCCGATGGACTCCGCGATCGACTCCTGGGTCTCGCCCAACTCGTAGTACATCCGGCTCACGCGGACCAGCGTCTCCAGGCCGACGGTTCGCGTCATGAACTCGACCCATCGAGGATCACCGCTGTCGGTGGCACATATGTGCCTGCCATTCGTGCCATTCAGCTGCCATCGTCGCTCGAATGCCGAGCGCTGTCAATCGGCGCCCGCTACGCTCCGCTGATGACCGTGAACCGCTGGCTCATCGACGTCGGCGCCGTCCTGGATCCGCGCACGGGAGTGGCCTCCGCAGGGCGCTCGCTCGTCGTCCTCGATGGTTCGATCGAGGCAGTGCTCGGCCCTGACGACACGCGGCCCGACCCGGGGTCCATCCGCCGGATCGACCTCGCCGGCTTGACCGTCCTGCCCGGGCTGATCGACACCCACGCGCACCTGATCGGCCAGCTCGAGTTCGCGGGCGTGCCGGCCATCCACGAGACGGCCGAATCGGAACTCGAGGCCGGCGAGGCCAACGCCCTCGCGACCCTGCGGGCCGGGATCACGACGGTCCGCGATGTCGGCACGTACCGGGGTTTCCTCGATGTCGAACTGCGCCGACGGATCTCCGAGGGGCGGGCGCCGGGTCCGCGGATGCAATGTGCCGGCGCGATGATCACGCGCCCCCATGGCGGTGGCGAGGTCACCGGCGATCCCGATGTCGACATCCCGCCGGAGTTCCGGGTCGGCGTCGTCCGGGATCCTGCCGAGATCGCCGCGACCGTCGAGCGACTCGTCGCCGGTGGCGCCGACGTCGTCAAGCTCATCGTGACGGGCGCGGTCCTGACCCGCGGCACGAGGATCGACGATGTGGAGCTCGAAGCACCGATGATCGAGGCGGCGGTGGCGCGCGCTCGTGACCTCGGCGTGTTCGTGGCGGCCCATGCCCACGGTGCGCGGGGGATCCGGGTCGCCGCCGAGAGCGGCGTTCGATCCGTGGAGCATGCGTCGCTCATCGACGACCGTGGGATCGCGGCGATGGTCACGAACGGCACCTGGATGGTCGCCGACGTCTACGACGGCGACTGGATCGCCGAGGTCGGCGCGCGCGATGGGTGGCCGGCCGAGACGCTCGCCAAGAACACGGCGACGACCGAGGCACAGCGGAACGGGTTCACGCGCGCCCTTGCGGCCGGCGTGCGGATGGCATTCGGGACGGACAGCGGGGTCTACCCGCACGCCTACGTCGCGCGGCAGTTCCCGATCATGGTCCGACTGGGCATGTCCCCGCTCGATGTGATCCGCGCGGCGACCGTCGACGCGGCCGAGATGATGGGCTGGACCAATCGCGTGGGCAGTCTCGAGGTTGGGCGCCACGCCGACCTCATCGCGGTAGCGGGCGATCCGTCGA
>JAYTWS010000015.1:0-2181 GCA_043743315.1 Chloroflexota bacterium
GAGCTACCCGACTGGCCCGGATTCCCCGGTGCCGCCGATCCGTACCCGCCGACCCTCACGATCGGGCTCGAGAAAGTCGGGACGCTCCGCTACGGCGAGAATCCCCACCAGCCCGCCGCGCGCTACCGGCGACCCGGTCCCAATGCGGAGCCCGGGCCATTCGCCGATGGCGCCGCGCCGCTCCAGGGAAAAGCGCTGTCCCATAACAACGTCCTCGACGCCGCAGCCGCTACCTCGGTCGCGCGCCAGCTGCGCGCGCCTGCCTGCGTGATCGTCAAGCACACCAATCCGTGCGGCGCGGCCGAGCGAGCCACGTTGCTCGAGGCCTGGGAGGCGGCACTGGCCGGTGACCCGGTTGCCGCCTTCGGTGGGGTGGTGGCGCTGCGAGGTCCCGTGGATGGCGTGCTTGCTGAGCGCCTCGCGTCGATCTTTCTCGAGGTTGTCGTCGCCCCCAGCTTCGGGCCCGAGGCCCTTGGCATCCTGGCGGCGAAGCCGAACCTGCGTCTCCTCATCGACCCTGGGCTCGCGCCGGAGACCGCGCCATCCGTTGCATCGCCCCTGGCGAGCCTTCGGAGCATCGGCGGCGCCGTACTGCTCACCTCGCCCGATGTCGTGCCCGACCCTCCGTCGGCCTGGACGGTCGCCACCAGGCGGAGCCCGACGGAAGGGGAGGCGGCCGACCTCGACCTCGCCTGGCGACTCGCCCGCGGGATCTCGTCCAATGCGATCGCGCTGGTGAAGGATGGCGCCCTTATCGGGATGGGCTCGGGCCAGGTCTCGCGGGTTGACGCGGCTCGTCAGGCCGTGGACAAGGCGCGCCGCTTCGCCGGTTCGGAGGCACTCGTCGGCGCGGCCTGCGGATCAGATGCGTTCTTCCCGTTCCCCGACGCGGTCGAGGTCTGCCTCGAGGCGGGGGTGACCGCCTTCGTCCAGCCGGGCGGGTCGATCCACGATGCCCGGGCCGTCGACGCCGCCGATGCGACCGGTGCGACGATGCTCATGACCGGGATCCGCCACTTCCGGCACTGAGCGCATGACCCTGACATTCGATCCGACGGATCCGGCGACCGCCCGCGATCCCTACCCGAGCTACGCCGTGCTGCGCGAGGCTGGGCCGGTCTGGTATTCGCCGGCCATGCGGCTCCACTTCATCACCCGGCATGCCGACGTCCACGAGGCGTGGCGGGATCGTCGCCTCGGGTCGGACGTCGGCGATCGGGCGGGCTTCGATGTCGGCGCCCAGCCCTGGCGCTCCGGGGCCTACGGGGCCTTCGCCCGGTTCGAGCGCTGGGATCTCCTGGCAATCGAGCCGCCCGACCACACGCTGCTCCGTCGCCTGGTCCTGACGGCCTTCACGCCGCGCGCAGTGGAGGCGCAGCGCGCCCGGATCGAGGAGTCGGTCGTGACGGCCCTCGATGCCGCTCGCGAGCGCGGGTCGCTCGACATCGTCCGGGACGTCGCCGAGCCGCTCTCGCTCGGCGTCATCTGCGACCTCATCGGCGTGCCGGCCACCGAACGGCCCGGGGTCATTGACCTGTCGCATGCCGTGGTGGCGATGTACGAACCCGACCCGACAACCTCGGTGAAGGCACGGGCGGACGAGGCCGCAGGCGCGTTCCTGGACCTCGTCCATGCGCTCATCGCCGATCGTCGGCGCGATCCCACGGACGATCTCCTGACGGCGCTGACCACGGCCGATGCCGGGGGACGCCGACTCGACGATGATCAGATCGCCTCGACCGCGATGGTCCTGCTGATGGCCGGCCACGAGGCCTCGGTCAACGCCGCGTCGAATGGCGTCGCAGCGTTCGCCCGCCACCCGGATGCGTGGCGGGCCGTGGTATCCGGCGCGATCCGGCCCGCCGTGGCGGTGGAGGAAATCCTGCGTTGGGATCCGCCGCTCCAGTATTTCCACCGCTGGGTACTCGAGGACGGCTTCACGGTCGGGGGCCCCGATGGGGTCTCGATTCCATGCGGCGAGCGCGTCGGACTGATGATCGGGTCAGCCAACCGTGACGAGCGCCGATTCGTCGAGCCGGACGCGTTCCGGGCGGATCGTGGCGAGACCGCGCACCTGAGTTTCGGTGGCGGCATCCACTTCTGCCTGGGCGCCCCGCTGGCCCGCCTGGAGCTGGAGGTCCTGTTCGCGACGCTGGCGAGGCGATTCGCGCGGATCGACCT
>JAYTWS010000016.1:0-10954 GCA_043743315.1 Chloroflexota bacterium
GCGGGCGCGTGCGTGTGCCAATCTGTTGCGGCGCCCGTCGACGACCCCTACCATGCGAGGCTGCGTGGGAGTGGAGCCCACCCCGCCATCTGAGGTCCCGAGTGCCATCGTCCCCGGAGAGCACGAGCAGGGATTCGAGCGTCGACGTCGAGCTCATCGATGTCACGAAACGATTTGGGACGGTCACCGCCGTCGACCACGTCGCGCTCCAGATCGCCCGGGGCTCGTTCTACTCGCTCCTCGGTCCGAGTGGCTGTGGCAAGACGACGACCCTGCGGATGATCGCCGGGTTCGAGCAGCCGACGGCCGGCGAGATCCTGATCGCCGGGATACCGGTCGCGGGCGTGCCACCGTACCGACGGAACGTGAACACGGTCTTCCAGCACTACGCGCTGTTTCCGCACATGGATGTGGCCCGGAACGTCGGCTATGGGCTGCGCCAGGTCGGTGTCACGAAGGATGAGGAGCGACGGCGGGTCGGCGAGGCGCTTGACCTGGTTCGGCTCTCGGGCTACGACGGACGCCGGACCTGGGAGCTGTCGGGCGGTCAGCAGCAGCGGGTCGCCCTGGCGCGCGCCCTCGTCAATCGACCCACCGTCCTGCTCCTCGATGAACCGCTCGGCGCACTCGACCTGAAGCTCCGGAAGGAGATGCAGCTTGAACTCAAGGGGCTGCAGCAAGAACTCGGCATCACGTTTGTCTATGTCACCCACGACCAGGACGAGGCCCTGACCATGAGCGACGTCATCGTGGTGATGCGCGATGGCAGGATCCAGCAGCAAGGGTCTCCGGAGGCGCTGTACGAGCGCCCCGTCAATCGATTCGTCGCCGGGTTCATCGGCCAGAGCAATACGATCCCGGGCCGGCTGAGCGCACTCGACCTCGAGGCCGGGACGGCCAGCCTGGAGACATCGAGCGGCCTGCTGTTGAGCGGCCGGATCACCGATCATGGAGCCCGACCCTCGATCGGCGACGAGGCCATCGTCGCCATTCGCCCGGAGCGCGTGGAGATCGCGCCGGAGACGGCGGGGTCGACCGCCGGCTGGACATCAGTGGCCGGCCGAATCCACCAGGAGACCTATCTCGGGGACCAGACCGAATACCGTTTGGCCACGGACCTCGGACAACTGGTCGCCCGACGAGCGCATCACGGTCGAGCCGAGACGCCGACCGTCCGTCCCGGCGAATCGATCTCGGTTCGCTGGCCCGATGATGCCAACCTTGTCCTCGTCGCATAGCCAGAACGAAGGAGGCCGCCGGACAGACGTTGGAGCGGACATGCCGATGGATGACACCGGCCGTTGGACCGGTGCGAATGGAGGAACCATGGAATCTGTACATTTCCAGAAGCTGTACGACGATTTCCGCCTCGGACGGATTGACCGTCGGACGTTCCTGAAGGCGAGCGGCCTCGGACTGGCCGCGGCTGTCATCGCCGCCTGCACCCCCGGCAGCTCGGCGAAGCCAACGGCCGCCGCCGGCGGCGGCGAGCCGACCGCAGCCGACTGGTCACCGCCCAGCGGCGTTGACCTCGGCAAGACGCTCAACGTCACGACCTGGCCCAACTACCACAACCCGCGAACGATCGAGATCTTCACCGCGCTGACGGGCGTCGCGATCGAGCTGAACCCGCTCGGATCGAACGAGGAGATGCTTGCCAAGCTGCTCATCGGCGGCACCGGTTGGGACGTCCTCGTGCCGACCAACTACACGTTCGACACCTATGGCAGCAAGGGCCTTCTCGAGCCGCTCAACATGTCGATGCTCCCGCACCTCGACACGACGCGTTACGACCAGAAGCTGCTCGCCAACGCCGAGTACCCGGCCGGCTCGAAGACACTGTTCGGGTTCAACAAGGACTGGGGGACGACGGGTTACACATACAACAAGAAGCACGTCACCAAGCCCATGGCCTCGTGGAAGGATTTCTTCGATCTCGCCCAGACGGATTACAGCGGCAAGGTCGTCATCCACGACTACCAGCTGACGTCGATCGGGAACGCGCTCGTCTATCACGGCTACTCGTTCAACTCCGTCGCCGAGGCCGAACTGGCGAAGGCCGAGGAGCTGTTGATCGCGGTCAAGCCCCACCTGTTCGCGATCACGAGCGACTACCAGCCGCCAATGCGGGCCGAGGACGCGTGGGTCGCCATGACCTGGACCAACGACGGCGCGCAGCTGCACGCCGACATCCCGGACATCGAATACGTCATCGGCAGCGACGGTGGCGAGATCTGGTCTGACTTCTTCGCGGTGGTTGCCGGCACCGCGCATCGGGAGGCCGCGTACGCGTTCCTCGACTTCATGGCCGTCCCGAAGGTCCAGGCATTCGACGCCGCTTTCCACAAGGCACCCCTCGTGGACAGCGCCGGCATCGCCCTCCAGACCGAGGAGGTTCGCTCGAACAAGATCACCTATCCGGATGCAGCATCGCTCACCAACCTCGAGTTCGGCACCGCCGAGCTCCTGACCAACCAGGCGCGGGCCGACCTCTGGGCGCGGTTCAAGTCCGCCTGAACGCGGACTCTGGCAAAGGCTGACGGATGATCCAATCAGGTTCGGGGCGGTGGCGGTCGAGGATCGCCACCGCCCTCCTCCTGCTGCCCGCAGCGGTCTGGTATGCCCTATTGCTGCTGGTGCCGCTCGTCATCCTCGTCGTCTTCAGCTTCGGCGGGAGGGCACCCGAAGGCGGATACCTTCCGGACTTCACGTTTGCGAACTACCTCGAGCTCCCCACGCGCGCCACGGCGTTCGTCAACGCGCTCTGGATGGCCTTCGGCGGCACGATCCTATGCCTGCTCGTCGGCTTTCCCCTGGCCTACTACCTGGCCACCCGGGCGGGGTCGCAGCGGACCCTGCTGCTCGTCCTCGTCGTCGTCCCGTTCTGGACCAGCTTCCTGATCCGGACCTACGCCTGGCTCACGATCCTCGGCAACAATGGCATCCCGTCGCTGCTCGAAGACCTCGGCTTCGGCCACATCGTCCTGCTCAATACGCCGTTCGCCGTCCTGCTCGGAATCGTCTACAACTACCTGCCGCTCATGGTCTTCCCGCTCTACGTGAGCCTCGAACGCCTCGACAAGCGCCTGCTCGAAGCCTCCAAGGACCTCGGGGCGGGGCGCTGGGCGACCTTCCGCCAGGTGACCCTCCCGCTGAGCTCGGCCGGCGTCCTGAGCGGCGTCATCCTGGTGTTCATCCCGATCATGGGCGAGTACATCATTCCGGCCCTGCTCGGCGGCGGGAAGGTCTTCTTCATCGGCAACGCGCTCGTGGACCTGTTCCTGCAATCCCGGAACTGGCCGTTCGGGTCCGCGGCCGCGATCGTCCTGATCCTGATCATCCTGACCGCGGTGACGGTCTACCTGCGGGTCGGTTCACGCGGGTCACAGTCCCGTGAGGTCTCGCTGCTGTGACCGACCGGATCACGCCGCCGCCGCGCGCTTCCATCGACCGGGCGGGCCGCTGGGTCGATCGCGCGTTCCGGCTCGAGGCCACGGTCCTGTACCTGTTCCTGTATGTGCCGATCGCTCTCGTCGTGCTCTTCAGTTTCAACGCCGGCAACCGGACGGGCGAGTTGCGCGGCCTGTCACTGCGCTGGTACCAGGTGGCGGTCGAGGACCCGTTCGCGATGGGCGCGCTCCAGAACAGCTTCGTCGTCGGGGCGTGGACCGCGGTCATTGCCACGACGCTCGGTACGCTCGCGGCGCTTGCGCTGCAGCGGACGCCCCGCCACGTCCGGGCCGTGTTCGAGGCGATCACCTACGTCGCGATCATCATCCCGGGGATCGTGATCGGGATCGCGACGCTGATCTTCTTCGTGAACACCTTTGCCTGGATCAATCCACAGCTGGCCACGGTCTGGGCCGCAGCCGGCCTCGGGACACCACCGACGATCGGGACCGGCCTGCACACGATCATCGCCGCCCACGTCCTGTTCACCATGGCGATCGTCATCGTCCTGGTCCGCGCGCGCCTGGCGGGCATGGATCGCAGCCTCACCGAGGCTTCCTTCGACCTGTTCGCCTCGCCCTTCCGCACGTTCGTCCAGGTCACGCTGCCGCAGCTCCGGCCGGCAATCATCACCGGCGCCCTGCTGGCGTTCACCTTCAGCTTCGATGACTACGTCATTGCCTCATTCGTGGCGGGTCCCGGCAAGCCGACCCTCCCGATGTACGTGTTCAGCTCGATCCGGCGCGGGATCACCCCCGAGATCAACGCGATCGCCGCGATGGTCCTGACGGTGACCGTCACGCTCCTGATCATCGTCAGCCTGATCTACCGCCGATCCACGCGGATCAGCGCAGCACAGCGGGCCGCGGAGGCTGCCGACGCTGCCATGGAGCCCGCCTGAGCGCGCACCGAGTGTCGCCGGTCAGACCTGGGCGGGCTGCTCGGGGGCGGGGAGCCCGGCCGCCGAGGCGAGCATGTCCGCCTTGTCCGTCCGTTCCCAGGGCAGGTCCAGATCCAGGCGGCCGAAGTGCCCATAGGAGGCGGTCTGGCGGTAGATGGGCCGGCGGAGATCGAGGGCGGAGATGATCGCCGCAGGTCGCAGATCAAAGTGTTCGGCGATCAGCCGGGAGATCACCTCGTCGGGAACGTAATTCGTCCCGAACGTCTCGATCGACACGGACAGCGGGTGGGCGATCCCGATCCCATATGCCACCTCGATCTCGAACCGGTCGGCGAGGCCGGCGGCAACGACGTTCTTCGCCACCCAGCGTGCGGCGTAGGCGCCGGAGCGGTCGACCTTGGTTGGATCCTTGCCGGAGAAGGCGCCGCCACCGTGGCGGGCCATCCCCCCGTAGGAGTCGACGATGATCTTGCGACCGGTCAGCCCGGCATCGCCCATCGGCCCACCGAGGACGAACCGTCCGGTGGGATTGACGTGGATCACCGGGTCGGCGGACCGCAGCTCGGTCGGGATCGTGGGCAGGATCACCGATTCGACGACCTCGTCCCGCAGCCGGTCCATCCGGACGTCCGGGTCGTGCTGCGCCGACAGGACGACCGTCCGCACGCGCACCGGTACGCCATGCCGGTATTCGACGGTGACCTGGGTCTTGCCGTCGGGTCGCAGATACGGCAGCTGGCCGGACTTGCGGGCCTCCGCGAGCCGTCGCGCCATGCGGTGCGCGAGGGCGATCGGCAGGGGCATCAGCTCGGGTGTTTCGCGGCAGGCGAACCCGAACATCATCCCCTGGTCGCCGGCCCCGAGCTCGCCGACCGAGACCCGCTCGCCGCGGACCTCGAGCGCGTCGTTCACGCCCTGCGCGATGTCCGGTGACTGCTCCTTGATCGACACCAGCGTCCCGCAGGTCTCGTAGTCGAAGCCGTACTCGGACCGCGTGTAGCCGATGTCCCGAACGGTCGCGCGAACGACCTGCTGGAAGTCGATGTAGGTCGTCGTCGAGATCTCGCCCAGGACCACCACGAGGCCGGTGGTCGTGGCGGTTTCACAGGCCACGCGCGCTACCGGGTCTTCGGCAATGATCGCGTCCAGGATCGCGTCGCTGATCTGGTCGCACATCTTGTCGGGGTGACCCTCGGTCACCGATTCCGAGGTGAACAGGTACTCGGGTGCGTCGACGATGCTGGTCATCGCGGGAAGGCTGCCATGGCTGCGAGCGTAGCACGATGAGATCGAAACGCTACGCCTCCCCATCCGGCGGCGGCGCGGCCCGCGGACGCAGCGCCGTCGATAGACTGCCGACGATGGAGACCACCAGTCTCGACCACGCCCGGGCGCTGGATGCGGCCGACCCGCTGCGGTCGTTCCGTGACCGCTTCTCGATGCCGGACCGCGATCTCGTCTACCTCGACGGCAACTCGCTTGGGCGGCCGCCGTTGGCGGCGATCGACGCCGTCGGGCGTCTGGTCGCAGAGACGTGGGCGACGGAACTGATCCGTGGCTGGGATCACTGGCTCGACGAACCGCTCCGCGTCGGAGACGTCCTGGCGCCCCTCATCGGGGCGGAACCGGGCGAAGTGGCGGTCACCGATTCGACGACCGTCAACCTGTTCCGATTGGCGTCCGCGGCGCTGGATGTGCTCCCCGGGCGGCGGGCCATCGCGATCAGCCGGAGCGAGTTCCCGACTGATCGCTACGTCGTCGAAGGCCTTGCCGAAGCGCGAGGCCTCGAGATCCGCTGGCTCCAGGACGACGAAATCGAGGGCGTCGGGATCGCCGACGTGGAGCGGGTCCTCGACGACGATCTCGCGTTGCTGGTGCTCTCCCACGTCAACTACCGATCCGCCGCCATCGTGAACCTGGCGGCAATCACCCACGCCGCGCGCGCGGCCGGGACGCTCGTCCTGTGGGATCTGTCGCACAGCGGCGGCGCGATCCCCGTGGACCTCACGGCGAACGGCGCCGACCTCGCTGTGGGATGCACCTACAAGTACCTCAACGGCGGACCGGGGGCTCCGGCCTATCTCTTTGTCCGCCGCGAACTTCAGGAATCGCTCCGGCCACCGATCCAGGGCTGGTTCGCGCAGGCCGAGCAGTTCGAGATGGGCCCGCGATTCGAGCGACGCGCGGGCATAGGCGGGTGGCTCGTCGGGACGCCGGGTGTCCTCGCGCTCGCGGCCGCCGAGGCCGGCATCGCGCTGTCAGCCGAGGCGGGCATCGTGGTGATCCGGGCCAAAGGCGTTGCCCTCACGAGCTACACGGTGGACCTGCTCGATACGTGGCTGGCGCCGCTCGGCTGTTCGCTCGGCTCGCCTCGCGATCCCGTACGTCGCGGCAACCATGTCTCGGTCCTGCACCCGGACGCGCGCCGCCTGACGCGGGAACTCATCGACCGGGGCGTCATCCCTGACTTCCGGGCACCCAACGCGATCCGGGTCGGGTTGTCGCCCCTGACGACCTCGTTCGAGGACGTCCACCGCGGCCTGTCGGCGCTGCGGGACCTGCTCGCCGGCTGACGCGCCTCGCCCTCGTCCCGGCCGCCCGACCAGCGGGCGGCCTGTGGTCAGGCGCGGGCGGCCCGCCACTCGTCGAGGAAGTTGACCGCGATTGGTTCGATGTCGTCGGCCGGCGTGAAGCCGAAGACCTGGCCATAGAACGAGAGCTCGCTGCTGACCGACTTGATGATCGCGTCCCGGCTGCGGAACCCGTGATCCTCGCCCGGGAACAGGATGTAGGCATGCGGCACGTGCCGCTCCCAGAGCGCGTCGACGATCCGTTCCGCCTCGGCGGGCGGGACGACCCGGTCCTCGGCACCCTGCTGGACCAGCACCGGCGCCACGATCTGGTCCGCGTGCAGGGCAGGCGACCGATCCAGGTAGCGCTGCGTCGTCTCCGGCCACGGACCAACGAGACCCTCGAGGTAGCGCGACTCGAACTTGTGGGTGTCGTTGACGAAGGCCCGCAGGTCGCCGATCCCGAACAGGGTCGTGCCGGCGCCGAACGTGCGCCGGAAGGCCAGGGCCGCGAGCGTGGTGAACCCGCTGGCCGAACCGCCACGAATTGCGAGGCGTGCCGGGTCGGCGAGACCTTGCGCCACGAGCCACTCGGCCCCGGCCACGCAGTCATCGACGTCCACGATGCCCCACTCACCGTCCAGCGCCTTGCGGTACTCGCGACCGTAGCCCGTACTCCCGCCGTAATCCACGTCGAGGACGGCATAGCCGCGGCTCGTGAACAGCTGCATGGTGGTGGCCCAGCCGGTGAAGGCTGCCGATGTCGGGCCGCCATGCGACGTGACGATCAGCGGCGGCAATGCGCCGGCCGGCGCTTCGAACCGCGCGTTGACGGGCGCGTAGTAGTTGGCATGCGCGGTGCGGCCGCCAGTCGATGGAAACGCCACGTGGCGAGCGGTCGAGACATCGGCCGGCTCCGGTTCGAACGGGGTCGCGCGGCGGAGGACCTCGATCTCCCCGGAGCCCAGGTCGAGGGCGATCGCTTGAGCCGGCTGGTAGGGCGAGACCGCGCGGAGCGTGGCGATGTCGCCATCAACCGAGACCGAGCCGATCTCGGTGTAGGGAAGATCGAGGACTTCCGAGGAGCCATCCGGCGCGATCCGGTACAGCCGATCCCGTCCCTCGCTCCGACCGACGGCGAGCAGGCCGCCGCCGGGCAGGAAGTCGTATTCGGCGTTGCCGAAGACCCAGTCGGGCGATGCGAATTCGACCGCCATCGGCGCGATCGACTCGACCCGCCCATCCACGAGCCGATGCAGGTTCATCCAGCCTTCGGGCTCGGCGACGAAATGGAGGACGCCGTCGGGCGACCAGCGAGGCTGGGCGATCCAGTCGGTCCGGCTGCCCGCGATGACCTTCGGGGGGGCAACCGACCCATCGTCGGCAATGGTCGCGAGCTGGAGCTCCGTGCCGTCCCATGGCATGTTCGGGTGCCGCCACTCGAGCCAGGCGAGGGATCGACCGTCCGGCGACAGCCGCGGAGCCGCGTAGAAGTCCGCGCCCGCTGCGACGACCTCGACATCGCCCGTGGCGGCATCGATCGCGACGAGCTCATTGACCCACTCGCCATGCGCGCCAACCACGGCGGGCTCGTGATCCTCTCGCACGGCGTAGATCCGGCCCCGCGCGACGTCAGGGGCCATGTCGGCGAACCGCCACGCACGGTCCGGCGTCAGCGGGACGACCTCGCCGGGCGCGACCACCCGGTTGAGGCGCCCGGTCGCGAAGTCCGACGCGATCACGAGATCGCCCGACACGAGGGTCGACGCGCCGCCGTATTCGTGGACCCGGCAGCGCGCGTTGAACCCCTCGGGCGTCATCCGCGTGACGGTCCCATCGCGCTCGCGACGGACGAGCGCCTGGCGGCCGCCCTCCTCGGGCTTGCCTTCCAGCCACCACCAGACGCCGGCGTGACGCCGCACCTCGCCGATGAACACCACGCCATCGGTCAGACGCTCGATTGCGAACGGCGACTCCCAGCTCCCGTAGGGCGCGACGATTCGATCCGCCATCGGTACGGTCATGTGCCCTGGCGCCACGACGCGACGTAGGCCAATTGCTCGGGCGTCATCGCGTCGAGCGTGATGCCCATCGCCGCGAGCTTGAGCCGGGCCACTTCCGCGTCGATCGCCTCGGGGACGACGTAGACCTGCGGCTCCAGCTCCTCGTGGTGCAGCGCCGCGTACTCGGCGGCCAGCGCCTGGTTCGCGAAGCTCATGTCCATGACCGCCGCAGGATGGCCCTCGGCCGCACCGAGGTTGACCAGGCGGCCCTCGGCCACGAGGTGAACACGCTTGCCGCCAAGGTCGAACTCCTGGACGTTCTCGCGGACCTCGCGAACGTGACCCTCGGCCATGGCGCGCAACGCCGTCAGATCGAGCTCGGCGTCGAAGTGACCGGAGTTGGCGAGCACCACCCCGTCCTTCATGGCCTCGAAGTGCTCGCGCCGGAAGACATTGACGTTGCCCGTGGCCGTCACGAACAGGTCGCCCCAGGCGGCGGCCTGACCCGCGGTCATCACCTGGTAGCCATCCATGAGGGCCTCGAGGGCGCGGACCGGGTCGACCTCGATGACGGCCACGTGCGCCCCATGGCCATCCATCCGTGACGCGATTCCGCGTCCGACCCAGCCGTACCCAGCGATAACGACATTCCGACCCGCGATCAACAGGTTCGTGGCCCGGATGATCCCGTCGACCGTCGATTGCCCGGTCCCGTAGCGGTTGTCGAAGAGATGCTTGGTCAGCGCCTCGTTGACCGCGATGACCGGGTAGCCGAGGGCGCCATCCATGGCCATCGCACGGAGACGGATGACCCCCGTGGTTGTCTCCTCCGTGCCGGCGAGGACGTCCTTGATCTGACCCGGGCGCTCGAGGTGGAGCATCGATACCAGGTCGCAGCCGTCGTCCATGGTCAGCTGCGGGATCGAATCGGCGACCGCGTTGAGGTGCGCGTAGTAGGTATCGCGATCCTCGCCTCGGCGGGCATACGTCGAGATGCCGTATTCGGTCACGAGCGCCGCCGCAACGTCGTCCTGGGTGGACAGCGGATTGGAGGCCGCGAGGATGACCTCGGCGCCGGCCACCTTCAGGGTCCGCATCAGGTTGGCCGTCTCGCTCGTGACGTGGAGGCAGGCGCCCACCCGCAGGCCCGCGAGCGGGCGTTCAGCGGCGAAGCGCTCGCGGATCAGCCGGAGGACCGGCATCTCCCGTTCGGCCCACTCGATCCGGCGGACACCCTCGGCGGCCCGCCCGAGATCGGCGACATCGTGCGCGGGCAGGGCGGCGGGCCTGGTGACGGTCATGAGGTCGAGGACTCCTTGCGGGGATTGAGGCGACGGCGGACCGTCGAGACGAGGTCGGACCACGGCGATCCGATGCGACGGGCCAGTCGCTCCTCGAACCGGACGTGCTCGGTGTACCCGAGATGTCGGTAGGCGCTGATGGCCGGTGGATTGTCCGCCCGGACATTGAGGGCCACATGGTCGCATGACCGCAGGAGTTCGGCCGTCACGGCGCCGGTCACCGCCGTCGCATAGCCGCGGCCCCGGAAGTCGCCGTGGGTCAGAACATTGCCGACGACGGCCATCCGGGCCGATGGGCTCGTCACGTGCGTTCCGGCGGCGGCAACCAGACGCCCGCGGACCCGCAGCCCAAAGTACACGCCCTCACTGATGGACTGGGGCGGCAGCCACGCCCCGAACCCGAGCTGGTAGAGCCGGTTGAGCTCCATCGCGTCGGACGGCGCGAGGCGCTCGACGCCGGGATCATCCGCGGGCAGGAACGTCTCGCGATCCACGGCCATCCGGATCATCTGCGGGCCGGCATCGAGCCGGTACCGGCGCTGGATGGCCGGTACGACCGACGGAAGCGCCGCCACGTAGGCAAATCGAGGGCGGATCACGTCGCGGAGGATCGCGTCGATGCCTTCCTCTCGCCCCATCGCGAACAGCGGCTGCGGAGATCCTCCCGAGTATTCGAGCACGATGGCGATGATCGAACCGCCCGACCACGCCACGCCCCAGCGCGTCCGC
>JAYTWS010000017.1:0-26987 GCA_043743315.1 Chloroflexota bacterium
CCGTAGACATCGGCGGACAGCTTTCGCGCGACCTGTGCTGCCGTCAGGGGACTCGCCGAGGCCGCCACGGGCCCAGTTGTCGGCGGGAGCGCCTGAGCGGCTTCGACCGGTACCGGCGAACCACGCCCGAGGATCGTCAGGGCCAGGAGGATGGCGAGACCCGCGGATGGTCGCTGCGACACAGGCCGGCGGGGACGCGGGGCGGTCGGGTCGGCAGTCATCGGGGCAGGACTCGGTGCGTGGAATCAGTTGGTTGAACCGACCCTACGGCATTCCGGCCGACCTGGCCCCGGGCCACTGGTTCTGGGGCGATAGGTCGATGGTCCCGATGCCGGCGCACCCGGCCTGTTCGTGCCCGGATGTCACGTCGTCGGGGTGGGGTCGGCCGGTATGATGGGCGGCGATGACTGAGCCCGGGCTTCCCGTTCTCGACGGCGCGATCGCCTGCCCGTTCGTGGCGTTCGAAGGTGACCGCGATTCACGCGCCACGAGCCCGGACCATCTCCACCGCTGCTACGCGGAGGTCCGTCCCGCGCCTCGGGCGCTGGCCCACCAGCAGGCCTACTGCCTGTCGTCGGCGTTCGCCGTCTGTCCGACGTTCCAGGACTGGGCGCGGCGCGAAGCTGCCCAGGCTCGGTCCGACAGCCTCGCGGCCGCCGCCGCGGATGACGGTCATGACCGACACTCGATGCCCGACGGAGATGGCCCGGCCCGCGGAGGCGGCCCTGAACGCAACCCGCCGCGTGACTGGGCCTCCCCGCCACCGTGGATGGGCGAGGGACGCTCGGGTCGGCCCGGGGCGGACGAGACCGACGACGAACCCGATGTCATGCCCATCCCGACGAGAGGCGGCGGACTCGCGGGATCGTTCGCGGATCGGGTCGCTGCCCAGACAGACTCGCGCCCGGCCTCCGAGCGGGCTGGTGTCAATTCGGGCGCCGCCCCGGACTCCGGGCCGGCCGCCTCGGACCCCGGGCGGCCGACTCCGGACCCCGCGCCGCCGACTCCGGCCGAGGAATCCCTCTGGCGCGAGCCCGCCCAGCATGAACGCGAGCCCGCCGGGCGGGCAGGGGATGCGGATCGGGACGAACCGGCACCGGATCGCCGCCAGGACGTCGATGACGAGGACCGACCCGCGTCCGAACGGCCTCGTCGTCCGGGTCGCTCGCAGCTCGACCGGACCGCTCCGTCCTGGGAGCGCCTTCCGCGCCGCGAGGCGTACCCAACGCTCAAGACGCGCATGGGGCTGTCGGGTGTCTCGATGCCCCCGATGCTCGTGGCGATGGCCGCACTCGTGATCGCGGCTCTTGCCTTGTTTGCCCTTCCCGCGATCCTCGGCATCGGGAATCCGCCGTCGACACCGGGGCCGAGCCAGTCAGCCGGCCCGAGTGCCGGTTCAGCGAGCCCGACACCCATCATCGCGACGCCTGTTCCGGAGCCGACCCAGCAGATCTATGTCGTGGCGTCCGGCGACACGATGTCGCGGATCGCGAATCGGTTCGGCGTGCCACTGGCCGTGCTGTGTGACACGAACAAGGCCACGATCCCGAACTGCGACAAGGTGGTGATCGGCCAGAACGTGATCATCCCGACGGTCGCCCCGACGACGGTCCCGGGCGCGTCCTCGAGTCCGTAGGCGTCGGCAAGCCCGTAGTCGCCGCTCAGCCCGTAGTCGCCGCCAGCGTCGGCGGGAGTCATCGTTTCGCCGGGGTTCAGCTGTGCCCCGTCCTCGGCAGGCCACACGACGCGCGAAGGCCGCGCCGCGCACGTCGTAGGGCAGTGGCGCGCGCGCGGGCCCGCGGGCTACCTCGGGGTGAGGTTGATGCTCGTGATCTTGCCCGCTTCGACCCGGAACGACGCATCGAGGTGCTGGGAGAGCGCGCCTGGCCGCACCGTCAGCACGTCCGCCTGGTAGGTGATGCCGAGGTCGCGCACCTCGCCCGGGATCATCTTGAGACCCGCCTCGGCCCGAAGGAACCAACCTCCGACCCGCTCGGAGCCACGGTAGACCTGGGCGTTGTCGCCAACGTGGATGCGCATCTCGACGCGGTCATCCATCAGCGCCACCGCGCCCGCGCGATCACCGTCGTTGAGCTTCTCGAAGAACACTTCCATCGTGTCGACTGCACCCATGCGGCGAAGTGTAGAGGCGTCGACGATCGTGCGCCCGGGACCGTGCGCGAGGCAGCGTACCGCTCAACCGAGAGCCGTCATTGACCCACGGCGGCGCGCCAGCACCAGGCGTCCGTCGGCTTCGAGGACGACCTGCGGAACGCGCGGACGACCGTTGTAGGTCGAGGCGAGCGACGCGGCGTACGCCCCGGTGTCGCTGATCGCGACGAGGTCGCCGCGCCGAAGTGGCGGCAGAACGTGCTCGCCGAGGTGGTCGGTCGACTCGCAGATCGGGCCCTCGACGCGGCAGGCTTCGCCGGCGTCGGACGAGACCTCCTCGTCGTACGGCCGACCGAGCGAGGTCAGGGCACGGATCGCATGGTGCGCGCCGTACAGGGCCGGTCGAATCACATCGGTCATGCCGACATCGAGCACGATCTGGCGACCCTGGCGGTCCCGCACGTGGAGCACCCGCCCGACCAGGTAACCGGCCCGAGCGACGAGTGCTCGGCCGGGCTCGATGGCCAGGCGCAACGGTCGGCGGTCGGCTTCGTGCTGGGCCAGCAGGGCCGGGAACTCTCGGGCGAACCGGGCGGGATCAGGAGCCGGCTCGCCACGTGGCAGGACCGGGAACCCTCCGCCCACGTCCAGGGTGTCGAACGTCGGCCACGCGCCGCGCATCAGGGCCACGACCGAGAGTGCGCGGCGCACGCCGTCGCGCCAGGCGTCAACCGAGCGGAGCTGCGATCCGACGTGCACGTGCACGCCGCGGGGCCGGAGGCCGCGCACCTCCGCCACGATTGCCGCGGCTGTCGTCACCTCGTCAGCGGTCATCCCGAACTTCGAATGAGCCGTCCCGACGGCGAGCCCCGCGTGCGTGTCCGGCTGGACGGACGGATTGAGTCGGAACAGCACGTCGAGCGTTCCGTTCCCGAGTGCGGTCCGTGCAAGCCGCACCAGGGCCTGGGCCTCGTCGATCGATTCGATGGCCAGCCAGGCAAGGGGATCGGCGCCCCTCGAAGCTCGGAGCGCCGCCCGCAGGTCGTCATCGGTCTTGCCGATGCCCTCGAACGTCGTGCGCTGGTTCGATATGCCGGCTCGGCGTGCCACGGCCCATTCGCCGCGCGACACCACGTTCGCCCCGAACCCGTGCTCGCCGATGCGTGCCACGATCCCGCTGACGTCATTGGCCTTGACCGAGAACGCGCGGATCCACGGATCGGGAAAGGCCGCCACGACCGCGTCGGCGGCCACGTGCAGCTCCGCCATGTCCGTGACCGCCACGGGGGTCCCGTGACGCCCGGCTGCTGCCCGCAGGGATGCTGCAACGACCGCCGCGCGCGGCGACCCCGGACCGACCGGCGGCCGGTCGTCCGCGCCGTTCATCGGCCCGGCGGCCGTCGATCCCGAGCCGGCGATCGAGCTAGAACGCGATCCGGCGACCCATGTTGACCATCCCGAGCAGGGTCGCAACGACGCTGATCACGATCGAGCCGAGGAGCGCCCCGATGAAGGCATCCGCGGTGAAACTCGGCGGGAACTCGTCGATCGTGAAGCCGAGCCCGAGCTGGCCGGACACGAACGCGACGAAGAGCAGCAGGACGGCATTGAGGATGAAGGCGAACAAGCCGAGGCTGATCAACGTGATCGGGAAGGACAGCATCTTGAGGATGGGCTTCAGGTAGCTGTTGACCAGGGCCAGGATCAACGCGACGGCCAGGAGCTTCCACCAGTCCTCGCCGAAGCCGAACTTGATCTGCGGCACGAGCTGGATGGCGGCGAAGACGCCGACCGCGTTCACGAGCACCTTGACGATGAGATCAGACACAAGAAGCCTCCCGATTGGATTCACCGACCGACGCCGGCTCGATGGTCAGGATCATCGCAGATGGCGTCCAGTCGGGCGATCCAGTGACGTCCACAGGCCGTCACGGACCGCGGGCCACTCGGCGGAGATCACGCTGTACCAGGCCGAATCACGGAGTGGTCCGGTCGGCATGATCATGTGCTCCCGGAAGATCCCCTCGAACGTGGCACCGATGCCCAGCAGGGCGTCACGTGACTTCTCGTTCCTCGCGTCGGTCTTGAACTCGACCCGGTTCGCCCCAAGGACCTCGAAGGCGTGGCTGAGCTGGAGGAACTTCGCTTCCCGATTCAGGCCGGTCCGCTGGTGATCGGCCCCGAGCCATGTCCAGCCGATCTCGAGCCGGCGGTGGTCCGGGACGATGGACATGAAGCGTGTGCTCCCGACGGCCCGGCCGGTTGACCGATCGATCGTGGCAAACGGGGCATCGCTGCCGGTCGACCCACTCACGAGGGCGCTTCGAAGCCACGCCTCTATCCCGGAGCGATCGGTCGGTCGGGCGATCGTCAGCGCCCAGATGGCGGGGTCCAGACCGACCCGCACGAGGTCATCGAGATGGTCGATCGATAGCGGTTCGAGGCGGACCCGTCGCCCAGTCAGGACCACGGGCAGGACCCACGGATGCGGCGCGGGGTCGGTGGTCGGCACGGCTCCTCCAAGCGGGCGCCAAGCGGGCGCCAAGCGGGCGCCGGTGGCGGGCGCCAGGCGGCGGGTCGGGCGGCGGGTCGGGATCGTACCGCGCACGCCGGTGGCGGGTCGGGATCGTACCGCGCACCGCGGCGGCTGGTGCGTCGAACGCCCGAGGGTGGACCTCAGGCGCGAGCGCTGATCACGTTCTCGATCGCCCGACGGAGGTGCTCGAGCGCAGCCGGATCGAACTCATAGGTCCACGGGCGGACGCGATCCGGGTGCTTCAGGTCAGCGTCGAGGCCGAGGGCGAGGGCTTCACGCGACATGAGGATCAGGTCGGCCGTCTCGGACAGCTCCGCCAGGCCTTCCGGGTCGCCGACCAGCACCGGCACGAGCTCGACGCCCTTCGTACCCGCGATCGCGAGGGTTTCGGCGATGTTCTCGGTGCCGCGCTCCGATGCGCAAACGACCCCGACGCGTGATCCGGCTGCCAGGCCGGCGATCTCGTGGACCATTTCGACATAGCCCGGACCAACGAGCATCGCGACCACCGGCGTGCGCCCGCCGACCAGAGCCTGCGCCTCGTCGGCGTGGAACGTCGTTGTAGCGACCAGGTCGTAGTGGAAGCGGTCAAGGCGATCGGGGATCTCGTCCAGCATGGTTCCCTCGGCCTCGATCAGCCCGGGGAATTCGTCATTCAGCCGCTCGGCGTCATAGCCGGCGTCAGCCGTCGTGCACTCCGCGAACAGGACCCTGACCACAGGCCCCGGGCGCCGCCGCTCGGACGAGGCGGCAAAGGTCGCCGCCGCGACCTCGTCCGGGGTGAAGCCCGCCTGCGTCGCTCGCCGGATCATCTCGGACACGATGCCGGCCAGGGCGTCGGGACGGCGGCGCTTGGGAGGCCGACTGGAGACGACGGTCCCAGCGCCGTGACGACTCGTCACGTACCCACCGTCGGCAAGCCGGCGATAGACGGCACGAATCGTGTTCGGATTGACCCGCAGGGCGGCCCCGAGCTCTCGAACCGGGGATAGGCGGGCACCCGGAAGGAGTCGCCCGGAATCGATCTGATAGGCGAGCTGCCAGAAGATCTGGGTCGAGATCGGGACATCACTGTCGCGCGTCACGTCGAGATCGCGCCCGGAGGGTCCGGTCAGGGCGATTTTCGCTTCGGCTTCGATGGTTGACATAGTCCACTAGTCCAAGTAATGTTTGGCTTGGCCTAGTCCACTGTACCAAATCGGCGCGCACGGCCAGAAAGAAAGGAGTACCCGATGAGCGGCATCGCCATCCTGGGACTCATTGTGGTGGCTCTCGCGGCGCTCGACGTGGCCGCGCTTCGCTGGGGCGTCGATTCGCGACCCGGCTTCGACAACCGGACCACACACGGCAGCCACGAAGGCTGACCACCGGCCACCTCGGCGGCCCAGATTGCCGCCTCGGCGGCCCACATTGCTGCCTCGGCCGCCTCGGCCGCCAACATTGGCCCTTCGGCGGCCCACATTCGCATAGCCCTCCAGCGTCCGTGACGCCGGATTCTCGTCAGCCCGTGGCGCGCAGGCCGCGGGCTGACGGCTTTTCGACGACCGGGGCGGGCGCGCGACCGGGAGGGCTTTTCGACGACCGGGGCGGGCGCTCGACGACCGGGGCGGGCGCCCTCATCGTGTAGCGCGGGGAAATCACCAATGAAGGCACTGGCCCACAGGTCCAGACCGGGTTGGCCGTCCCAACCTCATTGGAGTCCGGGTCCAGCTTCGGACGTCCTTCGCGGGCGGAGGCGGCATCTCACCGTCGGGAGGTGGATTCACGGCCCAGGCGCGGATTGCCAGCTGATGGGGCAGTGGAGTCCCGGTCCAGCCCGGGCCGCCAGATCGTCGCCGGGCATCCGTCGTTGCTCTGCGGCCCGGTTCGCCAGGTCGTCGCCGAGCCGCCGCCGCAGGATCAGCCGCCGGACAATCAAGCAATCGTGCGATCAGCCGCCGGACGAATCAGGCGCCTTTCGCGGCGGCCCGGTCCGTCGCGACCGTGACCTCGTTCAGGACCTCGACCACATGCTCCTGACCCGGCGCCAGGTCGATGAGCCAGGACAGCAGCAGGGACGTCCCCTGGTATACGCGCTCGAAGCCGTCCTCGGAGTTCGATACTGTCTGGATCGGCGCCCACCAGGCATCCGCCGCCGGTGACGGACGCGAGACGAGCGAGATCCCGAGCCAGTCGTTGCCCTGGCCGATCGCGTCGATGGCAGCGGCCGTGCCCGGGGCGTCGTGAGCATGCCGCTCGCCGAGCACTTGGAACCAGGCGGACGGATTGCCGCCGCCGCCGAGGAGCATCAGCGCCCACTCGATGCCGAGCCGGGCAATGAGGCGCTCCTGGCCGGCGTTGCGAACCCGGACCTCGACGCGGAGCGTGGGCACCATCCGCTCGCCCCCCAGCTCCACGATCTTCGTGAGCGTCACGGGAACTCGGTGCTTCCCGGCCCGGACGACGCCCTCCGCAGAGACCACGAGCCGCCCGTCCCCGAGCGCATCGATCGTGTGCCCCGCACCGATGAGGGTTCCGAGGTCGGCGATCTCGCCCGCCCCGTAGTCGGCAGGCCCGGCACCGACCGGCAGGAAGCGGACCAGGCCCGAACGGCGCTCGTGGTCGTCGTAGATCAAGCGGTCGGCGAGCCCGGCTTCCTTCGAGCGCAGCACGCCATCGACGGATGATCCTTCGTTCGCGTCGCTCGCATCGCCCCCGTCGACCTCCCCAGCGCCCGCGTGCGCCGCGCTGGTCTCCACGGTCTTGCCGTCGCCTGCTGCCGCTGCAACCCGCGCGCTCCGCTCGATGGCCGCGTGATAGGCCTCCGGCCGTCGACGAAGCACGGACGTGAGCGCATGTCGCACGCCCCGGATATCCCAATCGCCGATCCCGGCCCCTTCATCGAGATCCACCGTTACGACCTGCCCGGCATCGGCCAGGAGGATCTCATCCCGTCCGTCGAGATCGAGGTCCGCGACCATGGCATGGGTCAGGTCGTCGGCCGCGGCGTCCGCCATCGCCTCTGCCTCGATGAGGTGGCCGACCGTGGCGAGCCGCAGGTCCGGCAGGTAGATGCCGCCGAACAGGCCATGCCAGTAGATGTCGTTCGACTGGCCGCGCAGCAAGTGGTCGTGGGCCTGGTCGCGCAGCGCACCCGGTGGTAGCCCGTCGACCTTGGTCGATACCCGAAGCATGCGCTTGTGGATGTCATTGACCTCCCGGTACTTCACCTGGAAGTTCCGCCACGAGGCTCCGCGCATCCAGCGAGGCTCGGGTCGGCCCTCCGCCCGGTCGCGCTCGAGCGTCTGCATGAACGCGCGACCCTCATCGGGCATCAGTGCCCAGGCGCCCATCTCCGCGTAACTGCCGACTGGCACGTAGACGCGGCCGAGCGGTTGATGGTCCGCCAGCCAGTCGGCCGGCGTGGTCGTGACCAGCCAGTCCGCGTTGTCCTCGAGCGCCTCGAAGAATCGATCGACCCAACGTTCGTCGCCCCAGCACAGCCGCCCGGTCGAAGGCCACGCGCCGAACTTCTCGCCATCGTCACCCATGGTCCCGAGGCGCGTCCCGTCCTCGGTCGCGTTCAGCCGTAGGTGCTCGATGACCTCCTCGACGGGCCGGAACGGGATCCGGTTGCGGAGGCCCTGCTCCGTGCCGAAGACGTTGATGAGCCGACCCTGGTCCTCGGTCGAATACGGCCCCCACATCGCATCCTCGGCGATGCCGGCCGCGCGGAAGTGCGAATCGTCGAGGATGGTTGCGCGATACCCGGCCGCGACGAGCGCCGTCGGCAGGTCCGGCTCCCAGACCCGCTCGGCAAGCCAGGCCGTCGCGGGGCGATGTCCGAACATCCGCTCGATCTCGTCGGCCATGCGCACGAGTTGGGCGACGCGGTCACGCTCGGGGATGGATGCGAGGACCGGTTCGTACCAGCCGCCGCCGAGCATCTCGACCTGGTCACGCGCCGCGAGGGCCCGGGCGCGATCGATGAAGGCCGGGTGCTCCTGGAGCAGCCACTCGAGCAGGGGCCCGGTGTAGTGGAGGCCCATCCGCACCGTCGGGTGCCGCTCGAGCGCCTCGACCATCGGCAGGTAGGCGTTGGCGTAGGTCTGTTCGATGACCCAGCCGAAGTTGCCGACCGGCTGGTGGTTGTGGAGGGTGAGGGCAAGGCCGATTCGTCGAGTCACCCGGCGACTCCGTCACATCTGGTTCTTGACATGGTCTGGGCCCGCTGATACGGTCGGCTAAACCGGTTTGCTAAACCGTTTTTCAGGTTCGAGGCCAGATCATACACGGGGCCCGACCGCTCGGTTCCGAGCAGGATCCTCAGGAGCCTTGGAGGCGTTGGTGGAGCAGGCGACTCGACGATCGACGATCGCGGATGTGGCGCGGGCCGCCGGTGTTTCCAAGGCCGCGGTGTCGTTCGCCTTCAACACGCCCGAGCGCCTCAGCTCGGACACCGTCGCCCGGATCCGGGACGTTGCCAGCGGGCTCGACTACCGCCCCGATCCCGTCGCGCGGATGCTCGCCCAGCGGCGCACCCGGACGGTCGGCATCCTGACCCCGCAGGCCCTCGACGTCATCTTCTCGAACCCGTATTTCGGCGAGTTCGCGGCCGGCGTTGCGACCGCCGCTGAAGCCGCGGGACTGGCGATCCAGTTCATTTCGCCGCTCCATGGCTCACTCGCACGCGCCGTGGACCGTGCCACCGTGGACGGAATCATCGCCGTGGGTCTGGGCGCCGATCACCCGGAGATCGGGCAGATCCGCCGATCGGGGATTCCCTACGTCCTGGTTGATTCGACTGCATTCCCCAACGAGCCGGCGATCCTCGTCGACGACGAGACGGGCGCCCGCGCCGCCGCCGCACACCTGGTCGGTCTCGGACACCGGAGCTTCCTGGTCATCGGCATCGAGCCACCGTCAGCAGGAGCCGGCGCGGAGCCCGCCTGGGTGACATCGCGCCGCCTGCGCGGCTACCGCGCCGCCGCGGCTGACGCAGGGATCGCGATCCAGGATGACGCGGTCATGCTCGGGCCGGCCAGCATGGAGGGTGGGATCGAGGCGTTTCATCAGGCATGGGCCGCGGGCCTGCGCCCCACGGCCGTCCTGGCCATGAGCGACGCGATGGCCATCGGGGCCCTGCGCGCGGCACGCGAGCTCGGCCTGCGCGTCCCGCGCGACCTGTCGATCGTCGGCTTCGATGATCTCGATGTCGCCCAGTACACCGACCCGCCGCTGACGACCGTTCATCAGCCGAACCGCCAGAAGGGCGAGGAGGCTGTCCGTCTCGTGATCGACGGCGGCCAGCGCCGGAATCCGCTGGAGCCGGCCCAGCACCAATTCGCCACGCACCTTGTTGTCCGCGGGTCCACCGCCGTCGTGCCGCCGTCGCAGCTGGAGGTGCCGGACGACAAGGCGTGAGCAGTGGGTTGTGCCGCATCCGTCGGACCAGACATGCTTAGCGGCTCCGGGAACGCGCACGGGACGAGCGGCCGGTCCGGCAATTGAGCGCCTCAGCACAGGAGTCTGCGAAGCCGTGAATCAGCGTCCACGCGTCATCGAGTATGTCGTCGCAACACGGCGAACCCGCGTCATCGCCGGCTCGGCGGAATCCCGATGACCGCCGGCGTTCCCTCCTGGGCCAGCGATGCGGTGTTCTACCAGGTCTTTCCGGATCGATTCGCGTCGAGCCCGCGGGTTCCGGATCCGGGCCCGATGGAACCGTGGGCGGCCCCGCCCACGCTGCATGGCTTCAAGGGCGGCGACCTGCTCGGCCTCGCCGACCGGCTAGATGAGCTCGTGGATCTCGGCATCACGGCGCTGTACCTGAACCCGATCTTCAGCGCGGCGTCGAACCATCGATACAACACCTACGACTTCATGACCGTCGACCCGTTGCTCGGCGGGGACGCGGCCCTCCGCGAGCTGCTGGACCGCGCCCACGAGCGCGGCATCCGGGTGATCCTCGATGGCGTCTTCAACCATGCCGGTCGTGGCTTCTGGCCATTCCAGCACGTGATCGAATCGGGTGGCGCCTCGCCCTACCGGGATTGGTTCTACCTCGATGCCGACGTGCTCGACGGGCGCCGTCGCGTGCTCGTGGACGAGCACCTTTGCGAGGAGCCGGGGACGCGCGGGTATCGGTCGTGGTGGGACGTTCCCGGCCTGCCGAAGCTGCGCGTGGAGCATCCGCCCGTTCGCGAGTACCTGATGCAGGTCGTCGAGCACTGGACCCGGTTCGGCATCGACGGATGGCGGCTCGACGTGCCCCAGGACGTGGAGGATCCCACGTTCTGGCCCGAATTCCGGACCCGCGTCCGGGCGATCAACCCCGAGGCCTACCTGGTCGGGGAGATCTGGGTCGATGCCCCGGAATGGCTGACGGGCGATCGCTTCGATGCCCTCATGAACTACCCGCTGACGATGGCCATCCTCGGGTTCGTCGGGGGATCGCATCTCGATCATGGCCTCGCCGCCCGCCAGCAGAACTACCGGGACAACCTCGTCGAGCTCGATGGTTCGGGGTTCGCCGCGATGCTGATCCGAAACCTGACGATGAACCGACCCGAAGCGACCGCGGTCCAGTACAACATCCTCGGGAGCCACGACGCGCCGCGCGCGATGTCGATCCTGGGCGAGGATGCGGTCCGGCTCAGGATCGCGACCCTGATCCAGCTGACCATGCCGGGCACCCCGTCCATCTACTACGGCGACGAGCTTGCGATGAGCGGCGGCCCGGATCCCGACTGCCGCCGCTCATTCCCGGAGCGCCTCGCCGATGCGGGCGATGCTGCGCTCGACCACCGGGCCTACGTGCGATCGCTGGTCGCCGCCCGCCGTGACGCCGTGGCGCTTCGCCGCGGGAGTGTCTCGGTCCCGGCTGCCGCCGGGCGGGCGATCGCCATGGAGCGAGAGGCGGACGAGCACCGCGGCCTCATCCTCGTCAATGCGGGGGACGATGCCCAGACGCTCGAACTGGGCCGCGACCGGCTGGCCGGGCTCGACGAACGCGAGGAGCTGAGGATCGGGCAGTTCGTGGTCCAGGCGGATCAGGGAACAGTCACCCTGGATCCTCGTAGCGCTGCGGTCCTGCTGGGCGACTGACGCGCCGGGCTCGGATCGGCGGCGGGCTCGGAGATCGCCCGGTCGCGCGACCCGCCAGTCGGCGGCAAGCTCGGAGATCGGCCATCCAGGTGTGATTCCCAGACACGTTGTTGACCGACGGACGCGGCTGCGGTACAAGCCTTTGAACGCGGGGCATCGCGCCCTGATCGGGCAGGTTCATCAGAATCGCACTGATTGAGCGTGGCCGTACCCGACTTCGGTCGAGTCCGTCGCTCTGCCGAGCGTGGACAGGTCTGGTTTGATCAACCAGATCGATCAGCTCATGGGAGGTCGCTACGCAACAACCTCCATGGGAATCACACCTACACGACCTCGAGCGTGTCCGGGAGCGGGTCCGGTGACGGCGGGAACTGCGGGTTCATCGCCTCGAGGGTCTCGGCGACGATCTCGGTGACCGCGAGGTTCCGGAACCAGTTGCGGTTGGCCGGGATGACGTACCAGGGCGCTGCATCGGTCGAGCAGCGGTCGAGCATCTCCTCGTACGCGGCGATGTAGTCGTCCCAGCGCTTGCGTTCCTCGAGATCGCCGAGGCGGAACTTCCAATGCTTCTTCGGGTCGTCGAAGCGATCCTGAAGCCGTTGGCGCTGCTCGTCCTTCGAGATCAGGAGGAAGAACTTGAGCATCGTCGTGCCTTCATCCACGAGCAGCTGCTCGAACGCGTTGATCTGGTCGTAGTGCCGCTTCCAGCGCTCCTTCGGCTCGAGGTCGTGGACTCGGACCACCAGGACCTGCTCGTAGTGGGAGCGGTCAAAGATCGAGATCTCTCCGTGGCGCGGCACGTGGGGATGGACGCGCCAGAGATAGTCGTGGGCAAGTTCGTCCTCGGTCGGGACCTTGAAACCCTTGACTCGGCAGCCCTGCGGGTTGAACGCGCTCATGACGTGCGCAATGGTGCCGCCCTTGCCGGCGCTGTCGATCCCCTGGAGCACGATCAACAACCGCTGCCGGCCCTCGGCCCACAGGCGCGTCTGGAGCTCGGTCAGGCGCTCGAGGCCACGCTCGGTGATGGCTGCTGCCTCGGACTTGTCGAAGCCGAGGGTGGCCCCAGGGTCGATATCGGCGAGGCGGGTCGTCGAGCCGGGCTTGACGATGAACGCCGCGCTGAGAGAGGACTTCCTGGACACGGCATCTCCGATCGATCGCGGACGGCGGTACGATGGCAGCGTACGCTGCCGCACCCGGAGTCGCCCGCCCATGACCCTGACCGCTACGAAGCCGCACCCGATCTATCTGGCCGGTCGGTGGGTGGAATCCGACGATGAACTGATCGTTACGAACCCCGCCGACGCGAAGAGCCCGGCAGGAACGACATACAACGCCACGCCGGATCAATACGAGGAAGCGGTGACGGCGGCGGTCCGCGCGTTCGAGGTGACCCGCACGCTCCCGGCATTCGAGCGCGGTCGGATCCTGCGCGGCATCAGCGCCGGGATTGTGGCTCGCCGAGAAGAGCTCGGGCGGCTCATCTGCCTCGAGGCGGGCAAGCCCATCCGGGACGCCCTCGTGGAAGTCGACCGGGCGGTCCTGACCTTCCGACTCGGCGCGGAAGAGGCGGAACGCATGATGGGAGAGGTGATCCCGCTTGATCTCCTCCCCAGCAGCAAGGGGCGCGTTGGGTTCACCCGCCGGTTCGCCGCCGGACCCGTCGCGGCGATCAGCCCCTTCAACTTCCCACTGAACCTGGCGGCCCACAAGCTTGCCCCGGCCATCGCTGCCGGCTGCTCAGTGGTCCTGAAGCCCCCGTCCAAGGACCCACTGACGATGCTCACGGTGGCAGAGATCATCCACGAGGTCGGGGTGCCGGAAGGGTCGGTCAGCATTCTCCCGATGAGTCGGGAACTTGGCGATCGGATGGTCGCCGACGATCGGTTCAAGGTCCTGTCGTTCACCGGCAGCCCGTCCGTCGGCTGGCGGATGAAGGAGCGGGCCGGCAAGAAGAAGGTCGTCCTGGAGCTGGGCGGTAACGCGGGCGTGATCGTCGACAAGACCGCGGATCTCGACTGGGCCGCGAAGCGAATCCTCATGGGCGCGTTCACCTACGCCGGTCAGGTCTGCATCAGCGTTCAACGGATGTACATCCACGACGAGATCCGTGATGCGTTCATGGAGAAGTTCATCGCCGGTGTCGGCAACCTGCGCATGGGTGACCCGTCGGACCCGACCACGGACCTCGGGCCGATGGTGGACGCCGCCGCCGCTGAACGGACCCAGCGGTGGGTTGACGAGGCGGTGCAACTCGGGGCTCGCGTGCTCACCGGCGGACGAGCGGACGGAACGTTCTTCCCGCCCACGGTCCTGGAGAACGTGCCGCTCACCGCCCAGGTGTGCAGCAATGAGGCGTTCGCCCCGGTTGCGGTGGTGTTCGGTTTTTCCGACTTCGATGATGCCGTTTGCCAGGTCAACGACAGTTCCTTCGGGCTGCAGACCGGCGTCTTCACCAATGACCTCGCCAACGCCTGGAGGGGATTCGGAGAGCTCGAGGTCGGCGGGGTCATCGTCAACGATGTACCGACGTACCGGATCGATCACATGCCATACGGCGGCGTGAAGGACTCGGGACTCGGTCGCGAGGGACTCCGCTGGGCCATCGAGGACATGACCGAGATCCGGATCATGGTGTTGGCCCAGCCCCAGTAGGCCCGGGCATCCCCTTCCGGACTGCGTCCCGGCGCGCCGCCGATCATCCCACGGGTAATCTCCGGCACGTGCACCGGTTCGGTTCGGCGCCGCCGTCATCGTGGAGCGCGTCGATCCGACCGATCTGGCCGTGGGCGATGTCGTATCCATGAAGATCGGGCCCGAGCACGCCGTGTTCACGCACCGGATCATCCGGATCGTCGAGCGCGATGATGGCCTGTGGATCGAGACCAAGGGCGACGCCAACACGACGGCGGACCCGGCCATCACGCCCATCGTCGGAAGGCAACCTCCACGGGCCGATCACGGCGAGGCACGGCGACCGTGCCTGAGGGTTTGAGACCCGGCTGAAGGCCTGCGCCGGGCCGGCCGCCGGCGCCTGTTCGACGCTACCCCGACGGCTTCGAAGTTCTTCGCGGCCGACGGACAGGTGCTGCGGCGACTTTGCGTGCGACTTCGGGTGCGGCCTCGACAGCCGGCTGGGGTGCGGCCTCGGCAGCCGGCAGGGGTGCGGCCTCGACAGCCGGAAGAGGAGCTGGATCCGGGTCGGCCTGGCGAGCCAGCAGCGCTTCCACCTTCGCGGCGTCGGCACCGGCAATGCCTCGGAACACCAGCTGGCGTTTCCTGCCGATCGGCGACTCGGCCACGATCACGAGGTCGCCCTCGAAGTGGGATGCGTCGACCGTGGACCGCGGCGACTGGAACACGATTCGGGTTGGGGCGACATCGATCGGTCCCGAGACATACAGCATCGTCGGGCTCGTGCTGATCAGGTATCGATAGCCGGCACCCAGCTCGGACACCCCTCCCGCGAACACGCCACTCGCGATATTCGCAACCCCGCGCCGCTCGGACAGGTCGTGACCGACCGGCTCCTCCTCAGCGTCGGCTGGTGGCGTTGCTGGAGTGGCATGGCTGTCCATCGGGCGGACGATCGGCGCTGCCGCCGACGGCTCGGGATCGACTGCCCGCGGGGTTGGCGGTGGGACGCTCGGGGCGATCGTTTTCATCGCCGCGGCCCGTGCGCGTCGTGGCGTAGGATCCGGGGCACCTTCCGTGTCTGGCGCCGTCGACCGGGTCATCGCCGGTTCCGCGGTCGGGTCCGGCGCCGCCGGGAGCTCCCCGTCGCACGAGGAGCAGAACCGAGCCAGCGACGAAGTCCGGCTATCGCAGCGTGGGCATCGTCGATCGAGTCGTCGCGCCTCCTCAACCGACCAGAGCGTCGGCGCGAGACCGACGGTGAGAAGGGCCAGCGGCCCGCCGATCACGGCGGCCACGAACCATCCGCTCGGCGAGCGTCCCTTCTGGTTGGCGAGCCACCCGGTCAGGGGCGCCACGATGACGAGGTCGACGAGGAAGAGTAAGACGATGGGAGGAAGCATTCCGAGAGCATACGGCGGACCGGGGCAATGGTGCGCGGCGATGGGGCTGCTACGATGACCACCCGATCCCCGGCTCGCGGGACGAGAACGCCATGGCCGGAGAAGTTGGTCCGATGCGACGCCGAATGCCGAACCTGGCCATCCTCGTCGTGGCCGTGGCGCTTGCCGGCGTGGCTGGCGGACTGGCCCTGAACGCGCTCGCGACTCCGATCGCGAGCCCGCTTCCCTCGTTCGTGGCGGCCCCACCGACCATCCCGCTGACGCTCCCCCCGACGCCACAACCGACCGCCGTTCCGACGCGGAACGAAGCGGGACCGCCATCAAGCCGCGTCACCGCTTTCTACTACGGGTGGTATGGCACGCCGACCATCGACGGCCGCTGGCGGCACTGGGGCCAGGGTGGGCATACACCTCCCGACGACCTCGGAGCCGCGTTTCAGCCCGCACTGGGGCCGTATAGCAGTCACGACCCGGCCGTGCTCGCCCAACACATGCAGGATCTCCTCGCCGCGCGGGTCGGCACCATCGCCGTCAGCTGGTGGGGACCAGGCTCATTCGACGACATCGGCCTGACCGCGATCGTGGACGCCGCCGGCGCGTCCGGGATCGGCGTGGCCCTCCACATCGAGCCGTACAAGGGCCGGACCGGGGCGTCGATCGCCCGTGATATTCGCGCGTTCGTTGCACGCTACGGCGACAGTCCGGGCCTCGCGCGGGCGGCCCGCACGACCACATTCGGCACCTCGGCGGCGCCGCGGCCGATCGTTTACGTCTACCTGCCCCGAGAGGTCGACGAGGCGGCACTCCGCGATGCCATCGACGGGCTTCGCGGGACGGCATCCGATGCCATCGTCCTGATCCAGACGACCGACGTTGCGCTGGTCGAGCGGGTCCATGCCGACGGCCTCTACAGCTATGACGTCTATGCCCTCGATGGCACGTCCTTCGACCGACTCCTTACCCGCTGTCGCGACCGGAACTACCTGTGCAGTCCGTCGGTGGGTCCCGGGTATGACGAGCGCCGCGCGACGCCTGGCGACCGCGCGATCGACCGTGCGGGGGGAACTCGCTACGACGCGATGTGGGAGCGGGCCACCGCGGCCGGCGCCGAGTGGGTGAGCATCACTTCGTTCAACGAATGGCACGAAGGGACGCAGATCGAGCCGGCCATCACGCCCGGCGCACCCGGCTACCTCGACTACGCGGGTGCTTACGGCCGAGCCGGTCCCGGGGCGGAGTCCGCTTATCTCGATGCGACCGCAATGTGGGTCGGTCGGTTTGAAGGGCGCTGATCCCGGGGCGCTGACCTCCGGGGGCGCCGAGCCCAGGGGCGCCGGGCTACGGCGTCGTCTCGACGACGAGGTAGGGCGAATTGACCGATTGCCGACTCCAGATGTTCGTCTGCGTCACGCTCGTGGTCGTCAGGACGAAGCTGACCATGCCCCCGGTCAAGGCGGAGGTGACGTCCATCGATGCCCAGACGCCGGTCGTCAGGGTGCCTGACGTGGCGGTGATGGCGGTGTCGTATGGAGGAGCATTGGCGTAGGTGAGGCCCGTTTCGGTCCACGTGTTGTTCGACGTGCGGTGGACCTCGATGCCCGCCGAGTGATTCGCATTGGGCAGGAATCGCAGGGTCGCACGGGTGATCGTGCCCTGGATCGAACCTGGGTCGAACCGCAGGTAGGTCCGCAGGATCGGACTGCCATCGGACCGGAGTGCCGTCGAGGTCCCGTAGTTGGATCCCGGGGCATCGGCATTGACGTACGAATCAGCAATCGTGACGAGATTCGTCGTGGTGGGTGGCTGGGACGGCGCCGTGTCCGCAGCGGGCGTGGGCCCGGCCGACGAGCTCGGCGCGGTGCTCGGAGAACTGGAGGGCACGGGTGACGGTGAGGGCGAGGGAGGCGGCGTCGCGCCGACCGAACCGTTCGTCACGCAGGCCTCGGAGCCGGAATCGGTGAAGCTCGCACCGGCCGTCGGGGCGAACTGCCAGTCGTAGCTCGTGGCGTGGAGGGTCAGTCGAAGGACGCCGTACGTGCTGCTGTTGCGGACTTCCGAGTTGGTGGCCGTGGTCGCGAAGGATGTGTGGTTGGCACCACCGGTGCCGACAATGAATTCCCGGATTCCTCGAGTGGCGTCTGCCACGCCCGTCGGCGTCTGACGAGCGAAGCGCTCGTACGTGTGGTCATGACCGGCCAGGATGACATCAGCTCCGGCGGCGTACAGCTGATCCCAGAACGACTTTGAGTTCGATGACGCACGACCACCGGAGGAGAAGAGCGGAATGTGCCAGTAGGCCAGCGTACAGACCGTCGGGTGCGCGGCGAGGTCCGCCGCCAGCCACTTGCCCTGCGGGGAACTGGCGCTGCACCCTCCGGCGTCGCCGCAGTTCGAGTTCAAAGCGATGAGGTGCCAGGCCCCGATGTCGTAGCTGTACCAACCCGCCCCAACCTGACCGGCATTGGCACCGAAGTACGCGAAGTACCCCGCCGCGCCGCTGTTCGTGCCATCGCATCCGGTTCCGCCGCTGGTGAGGTACTCGTGGTTGCCGACGGCCGGCCGGGTGATGGACTTCCAGGCCCCCCAGCTCAGGTCGTATGAGGCGTTGAAGGCCGTGAGGCCGCCGCAGTAGTACTGGTTGTCGCCGAGCGGAAGGATCGCCGCAAGGCCACCCGCCAGGAGGGCCGCGGTCGCCTTCTGTTGGCAGCTGCTCGACGTCCCGTTGCCGCCATTGAAGCTCGAGCTGCCCGGATCACAGGCGATGTCGCCGGCGGCGGCGATCACCGGGTCGGCGACCGCCTCGACGGCCCGAGGAACCGGCGCCAGCGCGAAACTCCAGACGAGGGCAAGGGCGGCAGCAGCAACGCTGATGCGTCGCGGAAACGGCCCGATCATGACGCGCGATCCGCGCCTGCCGGCCTGCAAACCGAACCCCTCGTCTCCGGTCGCCATGGCCCTTCTGGCCCTCCCCGGTGCCGAACGATACTCCGAGGAGGTTCCCATGGCAACATTCGAGATTGCGGTGCGGGGCCGCACCAATGCAACAGATCTCCGTTCAGGACCTGAGGGGCGCGGCCTCGAATCGTGTTGCCGAGACGCAACGGCCGTCGGTACGGTTCGACGACATCACGGTCCGGGCCGAGCCGACCGACCGAGCCGACCGACCGAACGTCTCAGTCGAGGATCACCATCGGCAGGAGCCCGCTCGCGACGCCGAACGCAAAGGCCCGCAGGTCGTAGCGACCCGCTCCCAGCGGATCGCCGGACCCGTCGAGCAGGCGCATCCCCTCCATCGGGCCCACCCCGAACTCGGTCGCGCCCGGGACCACGAGGTAAGCCCGTGACGTGGACACGCCGTCCGGGGAATCGTCCCCTTCCTCGAGGATCGCTGAGCTGCCCTCGATCGCCCAGATGAGCGACGAGGTTCCGTCAGCATTCCTCGATCGGAGCTCCACGCGGAGCGGCGTCGGGCTTCCGCCGATGGTGACCGGCAGGGGATACCGGTTCATGATTCGCACCGCGAGCTGCAGGTTCGAGGCGCCGGTCGCAGCGGTGCCGCCGAGTACGATCGTCCGGTCGGTCGCTCCGCCTCCGCCGGACTTGGGCAGAGCGACGAGCTGGACGTCGAGCAGGACGGGCCCCGCCATGTTGGGAATGCCCCACCCGATCAGCGCGGTCGCGATGATCGCCAGCGACGCAACCGCGGCGATCGGACGCCGGGCGCTCACGCCTTCGGAGGCCTCGGCGGAGCCCCGGACCGCCGAGCTCGAACGGCGAGGAAGATGATCGGGACGAGGATCAGCAATCCGGCCAGCACGGCCGCGATCCGAGCGGGCGTCGTGGCTTTGCCCGGGTCCGAGACCACGGCCAGCGGGGCCGAGCTGGCCACGGGCGAGCCGGTCGGTTCCGGCTTGGACGGGGCCAGCGTGGCGCTCGCCGGATCCGTCGCCGCAGGCCGGCCGAGGGTGCTTCGGACGAGACCTGCGGTGACTTCCAGATAGCGCGACCCGTACGCGACACTCGGTTCGATGTGTGAGTTTTCGCTGAATTCGTTCCAGCTGATGACTGCCAGCCCATCCGGGTCGGTGGCCAGGGCCGTCTGCCATTCGGTCCGATAGGTCGCCCCATCGGCTCGATCGATCACCCGCGTCCCTCCGATCACGCGCGCATCGAAGCCCGGTGCAACCGGTGCCAGCCACAGACCGTCGTCGGCCCGGATCACGTCCGCGAGGGCCTGGAGCCTGACCTGATAGTTGCGATCGCGAGCCGGATCCACCGATGACCAGTAGTAGGCGTCACCATCCAGCAGGTCGGCCAGTGCGGTGTAGGTGTCGGCCTCCCGTTCCGAGCCCAGGAGCAGCGCCGGGCCGGCGTGGTCGAGCGTCGTCCGGAAGGTCTTGATGGTGGCGTGGTCGAAGCTGGGTGTGCCGGACAGGATGATCGCGGGCTTCCCGAACACATCGAACACCGGATCTGTTCCGTACTGCTCCATGAACCACGCGAGGTCGTCGGTGATACGGCCGGGGTCGATCGGATTGCGATCGAAGTCCAGGCCCTGGTAGAGCAGCACCAGGCGCAGTCCGGCCGATCTCGATGCTTCGACGAGGGCCTGGAGCGGGGCGTCGAGGCGCGGCTCGTGCTTCCAGCTGACGATCAGTGCGTCGATCCCCGCGGCTCGGGCCCAGGCCACGTGCTGGGCGATCACCGACGGATCGGCGCTGTCGTACTTGCCGAGCACGGGCAGGTCCGTCTTGGCTCGTTCCCAGCTGGGCGTATCGAACCAGATGTAGTAGTAGGCCAGGACAACCGGCCGAGCCGCGAGAGCGGCGGTCGTGACCAGCGGCGGGGCCAGCTCCGGCGCTTCGGAATCGTGTGCTCCCGCGGTGCCCGGCCCCGCACCGAGGAGTGCTGCGCACAACAGTGCGAAAGCCACGGCCGTTCGTACGGCCCGCGATGGCCGACGAGGCTCTGCCGAGCTCATGTCGAAAGACTGCCTCCGACGAGCGTCGATGCCATCGCCAGGACCAGGAGGGCCATGACCGCCAGGCCGAGGACCGTAGCGATCAACCGCCGGCGCCGATTCGCGACGATCGTCTGCAGGGTTCGATCGATGGTCCCGAAGATCGACACGAGGGCCGCTCGAAGCGGCCCCGATCCGCTGACCTCCGCGCCCAATGTTTGCGCGGTGGCCCCGCCGGTCGCGGCCCGCCGCACCCAGGAATCGGCCTCGGCGGCGCGCCGACGAAGGCCGTGGTCCGATTTCGAGAGGAGTTCAGCCAGGCCTCGACCCGCTGTGTCGGTCCGGATGAGGCCGACTCGACCCAGCGCCGCGAGCTGATGCCGCCGTCCGAGCAGGATCAGGGTCGTGATCACCATCAGGATCACGCCCCCGGCGATGGACAGATCGACGTTCGAGATGATCCTGATGGTGGTGTCCTGCGGGCGTGACAACGCGATCGGGCTGGGCGGGACGATGCCACTCGCGTGCACGACGATCCGGTAGTCGCCGCGCGGGAGGGCACCGAACGAAACGCGACCGTCGGAGGTGGTGTCGTGGGTGACCGTCGATCCGTCCGGATACTCGAGCGTGACCGTTGTTTGGATTGCAGATTTGAGGAGCGCATCCTCAACTCGGATGTCGAGGTGGTACAGGAGGATCTCGACGGTCCAGACACCATCGAGGGTCGGCTCCCAGGTTTGCTGGCCGCGGTTGACCGCGTTCGTCCCGGCGATGGTCACCTCGGCGATGCGGTGGACGTTCGGCACCCCGACCAGACCGAAGGTCCGCGTGGCCGGGACCAGGGCTTCCAGCCAGACCGTGTCGTAGGACGTGACCGTGCGACTCGGGCCGGAGCTCGTCTCCAGCCGCACGCTCTGGATGAGGCGAGGATCCACGACGTTGCCGTCAATGTCGACGAATCGCATGGACGTCCGATAGGCAACCCGGACCCCCATCGTGAGCCGGACATCGCCCGTGATATCGACGGGGCGGACCGCCTCGAACAGGTTATCCTCCCAGCGCACGAATCCGACCCGGATGCCTGACGACTCGGGCAGGTCGAAGCGCGGGGTCAGCCCCAGCCGACCGAGCTGGCTCACCTCGAAGCTCGCGATCCCCTGGCTGTCGGTGGCGATCTCCTGATCGCCGAGCGAAATGGACATCCCGGCGACCGCCGGAACGGTGATGATATCGACGGTCGCCGGCCGGATCACGATCGTGGTCAGCGCCGTCGATGGCCCCCGGGTGTTGTCACCGGCAAAGGCGACTCGGATCTTGAGGGCGGCGGCCTGCTGGACGTAGCCCGTTGGCAGGCTGAAGTCAACCTTGCCGGCAGCGTCCGTCCTTGAAGCGCGCGCCGGCAGGCCATCCACCTCCATCGTGACTCGGCCGGACACGACAGGGTTCCCGCCGAGCGTTGCCAGGTTGGCGGAGACGATGACCGACGTGCCGATCACGACATCGCCCGGGTTCGACAGGGTGATCCGTGTCCCGAGGGCGGCCGGAGCCGGCGTTGGCGCCGCGAGCACCGACGAGACCTGCGTCACGAGCACCAGGATGAGCATGACCACCGCGGCCACGGCGGCACCCAAGGCCTGTCGGAAGGCCTGGAGTCCTGGCCGCATCACGTCATTTGCCCCGCGTTTGTCGGCGCCATGCGGGTCCGACGACGCCGCATGAGCAGGACGAGGAGGATGACGGCTCCACCGAGAGCGACGGTATAGACGAGGCTCAGGACGTCTCGATTGCGCGCCTCCACGTCGGCCCGATCCGGATAGGTCGGCCCGGGGATCTGGGCAGCCCGCGGCTGCTGGTCGAAGTCCAGAGCGGCGCTGATGCTGTTGGCCGTCGCGTCCCGACCCGTGAGCGGGGCCACCGACCAGTTCTCCTCGATGAACTTGAGGACGGACGTGAAGTCGTAAACGGTCGAATCGATCGTCCCGCTGCGCGCATATGGGGAAATGAACAGCGTGGGGACTCGGTACCCGTAGCCGAAGGCGTCGATGGCCGGAGGCGGGACGTGGTCATACCAGCCTCCCCAGTCGTCCCACGTGATCATGAAGAGCGAGGAGTCCCATGCCCTGGTCCGCATGAGCGATGTCACCAGCGACGTCGCAAAGACCTGGCCGAGGCTGACGTCACCCGGCGGATGTTCGCTGGCGCCGCTCGGAACGATGTACGCGACGGCGGGCAGCGTCCCCGCCGCCAGGTCGACGTAATACTGATCGAGGTTCACGATCCGCTCGTTCAGCTCCGGGTCATCCAGGAACCGGCCGAAGTTGAGCAGCGGCGCCCAGACAAGCTGAGCCGCCTTGTCCGATGCCGGCTGGCGATTCCGGTAGGTGATCGTCGGGTCGTAATTCTGGACGTAGAACTTCCAGCTCACGCCGGCTTCCTGGAGTCGGTCGAAGATCGTCGGGAAGCCCCAGCCGTTCTCGGGGATCGTCCCGCTCGGTCCCTGGGCGGCGACCCAGTAGAAGTGGTTGGCCTCGCTCGAGCCCTGGACGGAACTGAAGAACTGGTCGGCCAGGACGTACTCGGTGGCGAGATTCCAGTACAGGGGCAAGTCCCGTCCATCGTAGTAGCCCATGGCGACCTCACCCGGAAGGTTGCGCTCGTTCTGGGCGGCGATGAAGCCGTCCATGCGACCTCCGTTGAAAGCCTTGATCCCGATCGAGCTGCCGTGATGCAGGTCGACGGTCCGAAGGCTCTCGAGGTGATACGGCTCGACGCAGCCGAGACTCGGCTGCAGGGGATCATTCGGAATGCAGGTCCCGTCGGGCGTGCCATCGGCCCCCGGGAATGTCCCGAAGTAGTTGTCGAAGGTGTGGTTCTCCTGCATCAGGACGACGACATGCTCGATCGGTGTCGTGGTCGCGCCGCCGTCTGCTCGTGCGCTCGGCGGCGCCTCGGCGAGCGTGCCGAAGGCACCGAACGCCACTGCGCCTGCCAGCACCAGGATCCGCATCGGGGTCCCGCGACCACGCCTCGCCGATCGGTCGAAGCGGATCATGGCCGGATCTCGTAGATCTGGATCACGACCTGATCCCCGATCGAGTCATCGGCTCGTCGCACCTGGGCATGCTGCTCGTACACGAGGCGCCCGTTGTATCTGGTCACATAGCCTCGGACGACATTGGCAAAGAACGGCGATCGGTCGGCCGACCAGACATCGACCGCGATGTACTGAAGGCGCAGGAGCTGGATGCTCCGATCGGGATTGCGAATCGGATCATAAGCAGGATTGCGTCGAAGCGGGTTCGGACTGACGCTCACGCCATAGGCCGACCGCTGGCCGTAGTAGCGGACGATGTTGGCCATGGTCGGGCCAATGGTCATGAACGTCGCCCCGGGCGGCACGTTGTTCCGGATCCAGAAGCCCGCCTCACGGCCACCGGGTAATCCGCCGGTTCCCGCGAGCGAACCGCGGGTCGTGATCGTGGTCACGCCCGCGACCGTCGGCACCGTGATCGACACGAGCATCAGCGCCAGGAAGGCGGCGCCGATCCGGGCCGGGGCGATGGCCGGCAGTCGGTCCCTGAACCGGACAAGGATCGCCGGGAGGGTCGTGATGAGTCCGACACCGGCCATGATCGCCAGCGCCGGAGCAATCGGCAGCAGGTATTGGTAACCCTTGACCGGCCACGCTTCGAAGAAGGCGACCGGAGCGAGGATCCAGACGATCACGAGCCGATCCTGCCACTGGCGGCGCCCGAGCAGCGAGAGCAGGCCGACCCCCGCGGCGAGGAGGACCAGCCCACCGACGGCAGCCGGGAGAATCTCCGCATAGAAGGTCCAGGTGTGGTTCGGCGCGCGCAGGAGCTGCCAGACGAGGAACTGTCGCGCCGTGTCGCTCGCCCCGCTCACGGCGATCGCCGCGGGATAGGGGGACAGGGTCAGGACGAACAGCCCAGCGGCGACGAGCACCTCCTTGAACCGCAATCGGATCTCGGGGATGACGAGGACCATGGCTCCCGCCGTCGGGACCAGCAGGATGGCCGTTTCCTTGGCCAGGAATGCGAGGCCTCCGGCGATGGCCGTTGCATACAGCCAGCGCCCGTCTCCATCGGCGACGAAGCGAGCAACGCAGTAGATCCCGAGCAGGAAGAGCGTCATCATCGGCGCATCGAGGAGGATCTGCCGGGAGACGAACACGTGGTACGGCATGACCGTGAGGAGGCTGGCAGCCACGATCCCGACCCGGCGCCCGTACAGCAGGGATCCGGTCGCATACAGGAGCGGAATCGCCGCAACGCCGAATGCGACAGCCACGAGGCGGGCCAGCGTGTCATCGACGGCGATCCGGAACATCAGGCTGACGAGGTACTGGACCAGCAGCGGGTGCGCCCGGAAGACCTGGAACAGCCCGCCGTATGTCGGGTCACCCGCAAGCGCGGCCGCCTGCCCCGAATAGACCGCCTCGTCGCTGTTGAAGCCGATCGCCCCGAGGGCCCACACCCGAAGGATCGTTCCGACGACCATGAGGCCGCCGAGGATCAAGAAGAGCCGACCTCGATCACCGATCAGATCCGTTCCTGGGCGCGGCAACCTCAAGCCGACCCCGTCCTGGACCATATGAGGCTCAGTTTCGGCCGTGAGCGAGCTCGACCTGCTCTTGCTCGACGTGCTTCGCCGACGCGACCGGGAAGCCGGTCACTTCGCGCGCCTCGACCGGCTGCCGGCCGGCCGCTTCGAGTTCGAGAATGACCTCGGCCCAGCCATGGCCGGCAACACGAAGCTGCCAGAGGTCCGCGCTCGCCACGGCCTGCGCCAGGAGCATCCGCTCCCGGTTGCGCAGCTCAGGGTAGAGCGAGGAACCCATTTTCAGGTGGGGGGCCAGGGTTGCGAACGGCGGGAAGCCATACGCGTCGTCGGTGTTCTCGATCAACAGGTCAAGAGCGGGGCTGAGCTCCATCCGGTCGCGCGCCTCCGCGCCCCGCTCGATGAACACGACCCGGTCGATCCGGGCGCGCGACATGACCTCGGTGTCGAGCAACGAGGTGATGTGGTACTTCGGCGGGGGAACGGCGATCTGCGTCGCCGAGTTGATGGCCATGATGGGAATATTACGGGTTCCGAGCGATTGACCGATGCTCCGGCCGGACTTCGAATGAACGCGGCTCTGCACGGACAACTTTGCTCGATGCGTGACGCCGAGCTGGGCGCCCGCGATGACCGACATCGTGTGGAAACTCAGCGTCATCGGCTTGGGGTAGCTGATGGCCATCCCGTTCGGGCTGACGATCGTCATGTCGTCGCTCAGGAACGAGAAGCCGAAGTCGCGCACGAGGCGAATGACCGTGCTGGTCTTGCCGGTATCCGTCTGGGCGGAGATCAGGGTGGCCCGTCCGTCCTTGGCCACGCAGCCCGAGTGGAGCAGAACGTAGCCGCGATCGACGAGCATGAACCGAAGGAGCGCCTCGACCACGTTCGTGTACAGCACGTGCCGTGACATCGCGAGCAGGGGCGAGGCGACGATGCGGGTCGGGCTCCCGAGGGTCACCTCGAAGTTCGCCCCGAGCACGCCCAGGTGCTCGACGTACTTCAGCCGGCTCTCGGACGGCGTGAACCGGATCCGGCGAGATGGCCAGCCACCCACGGAACCGATCGTGATGATCAGGTCCGGGTCACTGACTTCCTCGGTCCGGAAATAGGCAAGCTCCGGGAGCTGGACCGCGGAGTGCAGCTGGATGATCCCGCCGATGTTGTAGCGAAAGCGGGGTGTCGGCGTTGTCGCGAGCATGACCGGAACGCCGGCCCCGCGATGCGTGGTCCCGAGGTCCGCGAACCCGGACGTCTCGGCCGCGAACTCGGCGGACTCCACGCCCTTCGCCGAGCCCCAGATCAGGCGATCAGCCACGCTGAAACGGACCACGAACAGGAGGGCAAGGGTCAGGATGTTGGAGATCTGGCCGTCGATCTGCAGGACGCCGGTGAGCAACCAGAGTGCCGGCAGGCGCAGGACCAGGGTCGCGTTGTTGATCAGGGCATACGACAGGAAGCGGCGGAGGCCCGTGCCGCGCATTCGCCCGACCATGGCCCACCGATCGAGCAGCAGGAAGTTCCAGATGGTCGAACCTTCGGTCGCCACGATGGCGGCGATGAGGTAGTGGATCCCGAGAAGCTCTGACACCAGGACGAACAGCGCCTGGTTGACGCCGATCCCGGTGAGCCCGACCATGCCGAATCGCAACGCCCGAACTGGAACGCTCGC
>JAYTWS010000018.1:0-2052 GCA_043743315.1 Chloroflexota bacterium
TGCCGTGTCGAGGTCCCCGACCCGCAGGGACCCGGTCCATGTGCCCGGGAAGTCGCGGGGCACGAGACCCGCGATGGCGCGGACCAGGGTGCTCTTCCCGGACCCCGAGGGCCCGACGATGAGCAGGACGCCGCCGGCCGGAAGCCGGAAGTCGATGCCGCGGAGGGCGGGCCGATCGGCTCCGCGGTACGTGAAGCCGACGCCCTCTGCGGCGATCGGGAGGGCGGCGGTCTCGGTCCGAGTTGCGCGATCCGTCAGTCGGGAAACCCTTCGAGTACACCAGCTCGGCGAAGTGAACGGGCAAGTGCCAGCGAGCCTGCGGCCACGATAACAACTGCCGAGATGGCCATCGCGAGGCCGCGGATCAGCTGCACGTCGATGGCAACGTCCGGGTAGTAGAGCACCCAGTCGTGGAGCCACGCGGCAGCGGCGCTGGCGACCGCGGCAAGGGCCAGAATCGGAAAGCCCCACAGCCGATACAGCGTGAACGCGAAGATCAATTCCGCGGCCGCGCCCTGCACGAAGCCGGACAGCAGGGTGTCGACGCCCCACGCACTGCCGAGCAAGGCGGACACGCCTGCGGCAACCATTTCAGCGAAGAGCGCGGCGCCGGGCTTGCGGATCACCAGCGGAGCGAGAACGGCCGGCACGAGCCAGACCGCGTAGAGCAGGTCGCGAGCAGCGTTGAGCGGCGCGAAGAGGCCCCACGCGAGCCCCCATGCCCAGAACACGACGCCGAAGGCGACACCGATCACGGCGGCTACCAGGATGTCGCGCGTTCGCCAGCGGGATTCGGCAGCCGATGGGGTGCCGAACGGCGTCGTCGACGCGGATGCCGGGGTCGAGGTCATGGTGCAGCTCCTTCGAAATACGAATGCCGCCCACGGGGGACGGCATCTTCGAGTGTTCGAACGGGCCTGCTTCCTTCGCCGGTACGAGCCGGATCAGGTTCGGCGGGTCTGTGGCCTGGGCCACACTCTCAGCGCTGCTGCGCTCCCCGGAGGCTATCTTCAGTTGCCGCGAAGTGTACACCGGCTCGGCGCGAGGACCTCGCGCCATCAACCTACCGCGAGTTGACCGTCGATCCAGGCGATGACATCGGCGATGATCGTCGGTCCTTCGGGTTCGTTGTGCAGTTCGTGCCGGATCCCCGCGTACGTCCGACGGGTCACTCCAGCGATGTCGGCCAGCGGTTCCGTCGCCCGAGCCGGGACGATCGGATCATCGACGCCGTGGATCACGAGGGTCGGTACGGTCAGGGTCGGCGCGGCCGAGCGGACGCGTGCCTGCTCCGCAAACGAGAGGGCCCCGAGCCGCGTGGTCGACGAGTTGAGCATGAGCGTGTCCGTTCGGGCGGCGTCCTGGCGCTGCTCGTCGCGGGACAGCATCGAGGGTGCGATGCCGTTGGCGATCCGGACCTTCGGGAGGATCCTGGCGAGGATCGGGGCGAGCTTGTGCTTCCACGCGGCCAGATCGTCATCGATGCCCGGCGCCGAGAGGACGAGGAGGTCGGGTCTGGGTCGATCAGACAGGGCATATCCAAGCGAGATCAGGCCACCGAGCGAGTGGCCGTAGAGGACGATCGGGCGCCCCGGGAGCGCGGCGCGTGTCGCAGCCAGCCGATCCTCGAGATCATCGTGGAACTGATCGAAGCGGTCCACCCACGCCCGCTCCCCGCCCGAGGCACCCATCCCGCGAAGATCCCAGCCGAAGGTCTCGAACCCGGCGGCAGCGAACTGCTCGCCGACCTCCTCGTACCGTCCGGAGTGCTCGCCCACCCCGTGAACGATCAGCACGCCGGCGCGGGGCGCCTCCGCGGGCCAGTGGCGTGTGAGCGCTCCATCCTCACCGGACGCAGTGGCGACCCAGTGCCTTGTCAGGAGTCGAATGCCGTCACGGCTCGAGGCGCTGTCAACGATCGAAGTCATGGTCGGAGCGTACTCCCCTGCCCAACCTGCGTGCAGGGCGGCCTCGTCATCCGGCGGCGCCGATGCGGACCACCCAGCGGCCACGAGCCTGGCCCGTTCGGATCGCATCGAGCGCCGGCTCGAG
>JAYTWS010000019.1:0-24542 GCA_043743315.1 Chloroflexota bacterium
ACCGTCCAGCTCCCCGGTCGCGACGTCCGCGTGGATGTGTGGACCGCCCAGGTCGGTCGCGTGCCCGTCCTCCTGCTCGACACCGACACCCCCGAGAACCATCGAGCGGATCGGCCGATCACTCACATCCTGTACGTCCGCGGCCGCGAGATGCGGCTGCACCAGGAACTCGTGCTCGGGGTCGGCGGTGTTCGGGCGATCCGGGCCCTCGGAATTGACCCCGCGGTGTGGCACCTGAACGAGGGGCACTCGGCGTTCCTGCTGGCAGAACGGGCTCGCGAGGCCGTGGCTGCCGGCGCAACCCTTGACGACGCGCTGGCCGAGAACCGGAGGAACAGCGTCTTCACCATCCACACGCCGGTCTCGGCGGGCAACGAGCGCTTCGATGTGGGGCTCGTTCGTCAGGTCGCCGGTCCGCTCCTGGATGGCGACGGGCGGCCCGACACGGGCGGGGTTCCCGTCGACCGGATCCTCGAGATCGGCGTCGGTGCCGATGGCGACACCGCGCATTTCGACATGACCGCGTTCAGTCTCCGGTTGACCGCCGGCGCCAATGCCGTGAGCCTGCTGCACGCCGAAACCGCCAATGCCACGTGGAGTGACGTCGTTCCGAAACCGATCCTGGGGATCACCAACGGCATTCACACCCCGAGCTGGGTGGGTCGACCGGTGGCGGAGCTGCTCGAACGCCAGCTGGATGCCGATCTCGATCACATCGATCCAGGCACGGCCGCGAGCCGTTGGTGGGAGCGGATTGCCGAGATCCCGGATGCCGACCTATGGGCGGCCCACCTCCGCCAGAAGCGCGAGCTGTCCCACTTCGCGCGTGGCCGTCTCCGCGTCCAGCTCGCCCGTCATGGCGAGGCCCCACGAACCCTCGATGAGCTCGAGCACGTGCTGGACCCTGACGCCCTCACGATCGGCTTCGCCCGGCGGTTCGCGACCTACAAGCGGAGCGGCATGATCTTCACTGACGTCGATCGGCTGGCCCGGCTGGTCCACGACACCGATCGGCCGGTCCAGATCATCTTCGCCGGCAAGGCCCACCCGGCCGACCGGCCCGGTCAGTCAGTGATCCAGCAGATCTTCTCCCGCTCGCGGAGCGACGAGCTCCGGGGACACGTGTTCATTCTCGAGGACTATGACCTACGGATCGGGCGATTCCTGGTCCAGGGCGTGGATGTCTGGCTCAACAACCCACGGCGACCCCTGGAGGCATCCGGCACGTCCGGCATGAAGGCGGCTGCCAACGGCGTCGTCAACGCCAGCGTCCTCGATGGCTGGTGGGACGAAGGCTTCGATGTCGACAACGGCTGGGCCATCGGCGGGCGCGATATGAACCCGGACGAGGCGGCGCAGGACTGGTCCGATTCTCAGGATCTCTACCGGATCCTCGAGACCGAGATCATCCCGGCCTACTACCAGCGCGACGCCGACGGCATGCCCACGGAGTGGCTCGGGTGGATGCGGCGGTCCATGGCCAAGGCGCTGTGGCGGTTCTCCACGACCAGGATGCTGCGTGAGTACGCCGAGCAGCTGTACCTGCCTGCGGCCGGCATCAGGGCGAAGGAAACGAGCGCTCGCTGAGGGCCTAGTTGTGATTCCCATGGAGGTTGTTGCGTAGCGACCTCCCATGCGCTGATCGATCTGGTTGATCAAACCAGACCTGTCCACGCTCGGCAGAGCGACGGAATCGACCGAAGTCGGGTACGGCCACGCTCAATCCGTGCGATTCTGATGAACCAGCCCGATCACGGCGCGATGCCCCGCATTCAAAGGCTTCAATCGCAGCGGCGTCCGTCGGTCAACACCGTGTCCGTGAATCACATCTAGGCGTTGCCTGGTTGCGCTGGCCGAGTGGCCGGCGCGCGGTGCTCCGGCCACTGTTCGCAGCCCGGGCACGACGCCTTCGCCGATCGGCGAAACCCGGTTCGGACCGTTGACGCTCGTACCCGTCGCTGCTACCATCCAATGAACTGTTAGCACTCTGGCATGGAGAGTGCTAACCAGGATCCGTACGAGGAGTACAGGCCTTGGCGCGTCGAATCCGTCGCTCCACCGGCCCATTGGACCATCGCTCACAGGCGATTCTCCGGGCCGTCATCGACGAATACGTTGCTTCCGCGACTCCGGTGGGCAGTCTTGCCCTCGTGGAGCGCTATGGCCTCGGTGTGTCCAGCGCGACCGTCCGGAACATCCTCGCGGAACTCGAGCTGGCCGGCCTGCTGACCCACCCCCACACCTCGGCCGGCCGCATCCCCACCGATGAGGGCTATCGCTGGTACGTCGAGACGATCATGGAATCGTCACTCATGCCCGAGGTTGAGCAGCTCATGATCCGCCACCAGTTCGGGCAGGTCGAATACGCGAGCGAGCACTGGTTCCGCCTCGCCGCGTCGACGATCGCCTCGGTCACCCAGGCGGCCGGGCTTGCGACGCCGGCCAAGCCCGCCGCGGCCCACGTCCGCCGCGTGGACCTGGTTGCGATCAATGATCGGCTGGCCAGCCTGGTCCTCGTGCTCCGCGAAGGGGCCCTCAAGCAGGTGCTCGTCAACATCGAATCGGGCACGTTGCAGGAGACCCTGACGGTGGTCGCTGCGCAGCTCAATGGGCTCGTGACCGGGCGGACCGCAACCGAGATCGTTCGCGCAGTCGCGCGGCTTCGGGACGACCAGCCCGAGGTCGAGCTGATCCGTCGTGTTGCCGATCGCATCGTCCGGACGCTCCACGATTACGATATTGACGCGGTGGAGGACATCTTCAGCGATGGCCTGCTCAATGTCATGGGCGCGCCGGAATTCGCCCAGAGCGACAAGCTGCGGCGGGTGTTCTCGGCCCTCGAGAATCGCGCCTACCTCGGCGAACTCGTCGGTAGCGTGGCCGCCACGGGCGACGTGTGCGTCTTCATCGGACACGAGAACGCTCCTGCCGACATGCGGGAGGTGGCCCTCGTCCTCGCGCCGTATGGCCAGGCCGGGCGCGCCATCGGGGTGGTCGGCGTCCTCGGGCCGACGCGCATGGCCTACCCCCAGGCCATCGGCACCGTTCGATTCGTGTCCGGGCTCATGAACGAGCTCATCGACCACCTGTACGCCTGAACCGCGGAGATCCAGCCGAACCATGGACAAGCGCACGCGCGCGGAGCAACGCGCCGACGATATCGACATCAGTCCGACCCGGCTCCTGGCCGAGCTCGAGCGTCTCACCGGCGAGCGAGATGCCGCCCTGCTCGAGAAGGAGGAGTTCCTGCTGGCGCTCCAGCGCGAGCGGGCCGAGTTCACGAACTACAAACGCCGAACCGCCGAGGAACGCCAGGCGATGATCGGGCTGGCCGGTGAGGGGCTTATCAACAAGGTGCTCTCCGTCGCCGACGATTTCGATCGTGCGATCGACGCGCGTCCGGTCGCGATCGCCGATGACCCGTGGGTCGAGGGCATCGCGGCGATCGACCGCAAGCTCCGGCAGCTGCTCGAGAGCGAAGGGGTCTCGGTCATCGATACGGTCGCCGGAACGCCCTTTGATCCACGCGAACATGAGGCCGTCGCCGGCGTTCCCGGCACGGACCATCCGGATGGTGCGATCGTCATGGAGGTCCGGCGCGGCTACCGGCTCCGCGATCGCGTCCTCCGGCCGGCGCTCGTGGCCGTCGCCGCCGCGGCCGACCCGAGCCAGCCGGCGACCGGGCACCCCGCCGACGCCGGTCCCCATTCCGACAACCCCGTCCACTGAACATCCAACGAACGAACAGGAGCGCACACGTGGGAAAGATCATCGGCATCGACCTCGGGACCACCAACTCGGTGGTGGCCGTCATGGAGGGCGGCGAGCCGACCGTCATCGCATCGGCGGAGGGGGGACGGACCATCCCCTCGGTCATCGGGTTCTCGAAGACCGGGGAGCGCCTCGTCGGCCAGCTGGCCAAGCGACAGGCGGTCACGAATCCAGCGAACACCGTCTACTCGATCAAGCGTTTCATGGGCCGCCGCTGGGATGACCCCGAGGTCAAGCGGAGCAAGGACTTCGTGCCGTATACCGTCGAGAAGGACGCCAAGACCGACGGGATCATGGTCAAGCTCGCCGACGGCAAGTCCTACTCGCCGCCCGAGCTGTCCGCGATGATCCTGCAGAAGCTCAAGGCGGACGCCGAGGCGTACCTCAACGAGAAGGTGACCGAGGCGGTCATCACGGTGCCCGCCTACTTCGACGACACGCAGCGCCAGGCGACGAAGGACGCGGGCCGGATCGCGGGTCTCGATGTCAAGCGGATCATCAACGAGCCCACGGCGTCCGCGCTCGCCTACGGCCTCGACAAGAAGGCCGACGAGAAGGTCGCGGTCTACGACCTCGGCGGCGGCACGTTCGACATTTCGATCCTCGAGCTCGGCGATGGCGTATTCGAGGTCAAGGCCACCAATGGCGACACGCGCCTGGGTGGTGACGACTTCGACCAGCGCGTCATCGACTGGCTGCTGACCGAATTCAAGAAGGATCAGGGGATCGATCTCGCCAAGGACGCCCAGGCCCTCCAGCGTCTCAAGGAAGCCGCCGAGAAGGCCAAGATCGAGCTGAGCTCGACGATGTCGACCGAGATCAACCTCCCGTACATCACGGCCGACGCCACGGGGCCGAAGCACCTGGTGATCAACCTCTCGCGGGCCAAGCTCCAGGATCTCGTCGGCGATCTGGTCGACAAGACGAAGGGCCCGGTCCTCGCGGCGCTCAAGGATGCCGGGCTCAAGCCCGCCGACATCGACGAAGTCATCCTCGTCGGTGGCATGACCCGCATGCCGGCCGTGCAGGAACTGGTCAAGAGCCTGTTCGGGAAGGAGCCGCATCGCGGCGTCAACCCGGACGAGGTCGTCGCGGTCGGTGCCGCGATCCAGGCAGGCGTGCTCGCCGGCGAAGTCAAGGACGTGCTTCTCCTCGACGTCACGCCGCTGTCCCTCGGGATCGAAACGCTGGGCGGGGTCATGACCCGGCTGATCGATCGCAACACCACCATCCCGACCTCGAAGTCGCAGACCTTCTCGACGGCCTCTGACAATCAGAGCCAGGTCGAGATCCACGTGCTCCAGGGCGAGCGCGACTTCGCGGCCGACAACAAGACGCTCGGGCGGTTCATCCTCGACGGGATCCCGCCGGCCCCGCGCGGCATTCCGCAGGTCGAGGTCACATTCGATATCGATGCCAACGGCATCCTCGACGTCAAGGCTAAGGACCGGGCCACCAGCAAGGAGCAGCAGGTCCGGATCACGGCCAGCTCGATGCTCGACAAGGCGGCCGTGGACCAGATGGTCCGCGATGCGCAGGAGCATGCCGAAGAGGACAAGAAGCGACGCGAGGACGTGGAGACGCGGAACCAGGCGGAGCAGCTCACCTACCAGGCCGACAAGACGCTCAAGGACCTCGGCGACAAGGTCTCATCCGATGATCGCGCTGACGTGGAGACGAAGGTCGCCGCGCTCCGCGACTCGCTCAAGGGCGACGACCTCGGCGCCGTCAACTCCGGCGCTGAGGCGCTTGCCGAGACGCTGTCACGTGTCGGTGCCGCCGCCTACGCTGCCGCAGCGGCGGCCGGGGACGAGAGCGGTGGGTTCGATCCCACCGGCCAGGGCGGTGCCGGATCGGCCGGCGCCGAATCCGATGCGTCGAACGGCACGGGCGGTCCGTCTCGCGGGGCCGAGGCCGAGGAAACGGTCGAGGGCGAGTTCAAGGAGGTCTAGCCGCTCGCGCGGTAACGCCCCTCCCGCCGCCGCGAGTTAGGATTCGGCGCCATGCCCGATGAGACCGCGCCCCAGCCGCTCATCCACGCCCGCGCCCTGACCAAGCGGTTCGGGTCGTTCACGGCGGTCGATGCGGTCGATTTCGACGTCGCGCCGGGCGAGGCGTTCGGGTTCCTCGGGCCGAACGGCGCCGGCAAGACGTCGACGATGCGGATGATCGGCTGTACCTCGCCGGCCAGTGGCGGCACGCTCAGCGTGCTCGGCATGGACCCGGACACGCAGGGCCCGGAGATCCGGGGCCGGCTCGGCGTGGTCCCCCAGGCGGACACGCTCGACGAAGAGCTGACGGTTCGCGAGAACCTCGTGATCTATGGCCGGTACTTCGGGCTGAGCCGGTCCGAGTGCGGGCGACGCGCCGACGAACTCCTCGACTTCGCGCAGTTGACCGAGCGGCGGGACAGCCGGGTCGAGCCGCTCAGCGGCGGGATGAAGCGGCGCCTCACGATCGCCCGCGCCCTGATCAACGAGCCCGAGGTGCTGCTGCTCGATGAGCCGACGACCGGCCTCGATCCCCAGGCCCGGCACCTGCTCTGGGATCGCCTGTACCGGCTCAAGCAGCGCGGCGTCACGCTCGTCCTGACGACGCACTACATGGACGAGGCCGAGCAGCTTTGTGATCGGCTGGTCGTGATGGACAAGGCGAAGATCGTCGCCGAGGGCTCGCCGCGCGCCCTGATCGAGCAGTACAGCACCAGGGAGGTCGCCGAGCTCCGGTTTCCGGTCGGCGTCCAGGAGACCCTCGCTGGCCAGCTCGACGGGTTGGCCGATCGCATCGAATACCTGCCCGACCGAATGCTGCTCTACGCGAACGACGGCGAGGCCGTGGCCGTCGCGGTCCATGAACGCGGACTGCGGCCCGAGACCGTCCTGGTTCGCCGGTCCACCCTCGAGGACGTCTTCCTCCGGCTGACCGGCCGGACCCTGGTCGACTGAAGGCCCGGCGGTGACGGCTGTTCCGAGCGACGATCTGCCGCCCGTCGCGCGACCCGAGCCACCCTCGGCGCTCGCTGCGGCCGGCCGCGTATTCGAACACCGTCTCTACCAGTACCGGCGGTCCTACCGGGGGTCCATCTTCACGTCATTCGTGAACCCGACGCTGTTCCTGCTCGCGATGGGCCTTGGGCTTGGCAGCTATGTGAATGCCCGGAGCCCCGATGCCTTCGGCGGCGTGCCGTATCTGCGCTTCCTCGCCCCGGGGCTGCTCGCAGGATCGGCCATGCAGGTCGCGATCTTCGAATCGACGTTTCCGGTGATGATCGGGCTCGTCTGGCGCCGGATCTTCCACGCGATGTACGCGACCCCGATCGGGCCACGCGCGGTCGCCGTCGGAACGATGCTCTGGATCGCGTTCCGACTGGCCCTCGTCTCGAGCGTGTTTCTGCTCGTGAGCGCGTTCTTCGGTGCGGTGGCGTCGCCACTCGCATTGCTGGCGATCCCGGCCGCGATTCTGACCGGACTGGCCTTTGCCGGGGGCATGGGTGCGTTCATGGCCACGCGACGCACCCCGAATGCCTTCAGCGCCATCTTCCGCTGGGTGATCACCCCGTTGTTCCTGTTCAGCGGCACGTTCTTTCCGCTCAATAGCCTGCCGCCGGCGATCCAGCCGATCGCGTGGATCTCGCCGCTCTGGCATGGCGTGGAGCTGACCAGGGGCGCGATGCTCGGCACGCTGCTCGACGATCCGGTCCGGGTGCTGGCCCACCTGGGCGTGCTCCTCGCGATGATCGGCATCGGCGGCGCGCTGTTCGTTCGAAACGTGCGACGAAAGCTCGCCGCATGACTCGCGGCATGACCCGCGGCGTGACCCGCCGCGGGACGCGCCCCAGGGCCCGCCGTAGGACCCGCCGTACGACACCGAGGTCGCGGGCGTGAGTGCCGCATCGATTACCGGCGTGCGCACGGCGCGGCGCGTGCCTCGCGCGTGGCACCTCATCGAACGCAACCTGTTCGTGTATCGACGCACCTGGACGATCATCGTGTCCGGGTTCTTCGAGCCCCTGTTCTACCTCGTCGGCATCGGGTACGGACTGGGCCGGTTGATCGGTGATGTAACGGGTCCGGGCGGCACGCCGATCCCGTACGCGATGTTCGTCGCCCCGGCCCTCCTCGCCACAGGCGCGATGAACGGTGCCGTCAATGAGGCCACGTTCAACTTCTTCTTCAAGCTCAACTACAACCGGACGTTCGCATCGATCCTCGCGACGCCGCTGTCGGTTCGGGACGTGGCTGTCGGCGAGATCGTCTGGGCGCTCATTCGGGGTGGGCTCTACGCGATCGGATTCCTGGCCGTGATCTGGCTGCTCGGCCTGGTCGCTTCACCGCTCGCGATCCTCGCGCTCCCGGCCGCTCTCCTGCTCGGGTTCGCCGTCGGGGCGGTCGGCATGGCGGCGACCTCGTTCATGCGGACGAACGCCGACTTCGACCTGATCAACATCATCGTCCTCCCGATGTTCCTGTTTTCGGCGACCTTCTATCCCATCGAGACCTACCCGGAGGCGATCCGCGGGATCGTGGCGCTCACGCCGCTGTACCAGGGGGTCGCATTGATCCGGGGCTTCACGGTCGGGGTCGTCGGGCCGGAGATGTTGTTCCACGTCGCGTATCTGGTCGTGATGGGTGGGATCGGGCTATGGATCACGTCCCGTCGCCTGGACCGGCTGTTGCTCAAATGAACGGGGTGCCGGATCGCGATGCGACTCGCGACACAGCGCTCGAGGTCCTCCGCGACGAGATCATCGAGTGTCGCCGGTGCCCGCGACTGGTCGACTGGCGAGAGCAGGTCGCGCGGGAAAAGGTGGCGCGCTTTCGAGACGAAACGTACTGGGGCCGGCCCGCGCCCGGGTTCGGCGATCCGGCCGCCCGGCTGCTGATCATCGGTCTGGCGCCGGCCGCGCATGGGGCCAATCGGACCGGCCGCGTCTTCACCGGCGATGCCTCGGGCGACTTCCTCTGGTCGGCACTGCACGCGATCGGACTCGCCGACCGTGCGTCGAGTCGTCGCGCCGACGATGGGCTGACCCTGACCGGCGTCCGGATCGCAGCGGCAGTCCGTTGCGCGCCGCCCGCGAACAAGCCGACGATCGAGGAGCGCGACAACTGCGCGCCATTCCTCGCCCGCGAGCTTGCGATCCTCGACGAGGTCCGGGTGATCCTCGCCCTCGGCGCGTTCGGCTGGAATGCTGTCCTTCGCATCCTCGCCGGGGCCGGCGAGCCGGTCCCGCGGCCCCGCCCGAAGTTCGGGCACGGGGCTGTTGCCGTGATCGGCGCACGTACGCTCGTCGGGTCGTTCCACCCAAGCCAGCAGAACACCTTCACGGGACGGTTGACCGTGCCGATGTTCCGGGCCGTCCTGGAGCAGGCGAGGGACCTCGCGGGACGTTGACCATGTCGCGCTGTTTGCGCGAGCATCGAACGACGGGCAGCAGTACGACGTGACCGCCCCGGTGCGCCCGCCACGAGGTGATCACCCCATCCTCGTCAACCTCCTCAGGATCGAGGTCGCTCCGGAGCTGATTGAGCCAGATTCGGCCGGTCGGCCTGCAGCTGGCATACGGCTGAACTGATCAAGCACGGCGACCATACGCACGGGCCGCCGATCCCCCAGACTTGCCGCTTCCAAAGAGGCCACCTCCAAGCAGGGGACCATCTCCGAGCGAGCGGCGCAACGACACTTACCCAGATGCAGCTGCTCGGCGTCGGGAGCGGCACGAACGTGGTCGAGGGCTACCCGAACTTCGCGCGGACGCCGTCACAGGACGCGATCGTGGCGCGGTTCCCCGAATTCATGACGTCCGCGCTCGCCGAGCCCTACGCGGCGCTCGAGGCCCGTGCCCACGCGGCCTTCTTCCAGGCCCTGGGGCAGGCGAGCGCGCCGGTGGGCTCCGGCCGCATCACCAGCTTCTACGCGTCCACGATCGCCCTCGATGTTGTCGCCAACTGCGTCGCACGCATCGGTCGACGCGTGGCCGTCATCCATCCGACCCTTGACTGCATTCCCGCGCTGCTCCGCGGACGCGGGCTCGAGCTCGTCCCGCTCGGCGAGCGAGCGCTCGCGTCCCGTGCGCCGCTCGATGCCCTGCCGGCCGTCGATGCCGTCTTCATCGCGAGCCCGAACAATCCGACCGGCACCGTCCTGCGCGCGTCCGAACTTGCGCGGATTGCCGACGCGTGTCGCGAGCGGGACGCCGTTCTCGTCATCGACCAGTGCTTCCGGGCGTTCGACTCCCGGGCCCAGTTCGATACCTACGCGATCCTCGATGCGAGCGGTGTCGACTATGTCGTGGCCGAGGACACGGGCAAGCTCTGGCCGATGGGCGGGCTGAAGCTCGGGTTCCTCGTCGCCCGGAGCGACACACGCCTCGCGGTCGCCGAGGCCTCGTCGGACATCCTGTTGACCGCACCGCCCTTCACAACGGCCGTCGTGGAGGCCCTCGCACTCGACATGGGATCCGGTGGTCTCGAACGTCTCCAGGCGCACATCGGCGCCAACAGGGCCCTCCTGATCGACGAGCTCGCCGGGTGTGCGCGAGCTGCCATCGCGGACGGCGACTCGAAGGCGAGCGTGTCGCGGATCCGCCTGGCGCCCGACCTGACCGGGACCCGCGTCTGGGGCAAGCTCCTCCGCGTCGGCGTGCATGCGGTGCCATGCCGACCCTTCTACTGGGCACGACCACGCCAGGGCGAGCGATTTGTGCGCTTCGCGCTGGCGCGTGATCCCGACGTGGTTCGGCGTGCCGCTCGGGCCCTGCGCGCGATCGTCGACGAGGCCTGATGATGCCGTCGTCCTGGCGACCGATCCTGCTCGTCCTGCTCTCCTCGTCGAGCCTTCAGGTCGGCATCGCGATCGCGACGTCCGCCTTCGCGGCGGCAGGTCCGCTCGGAGCGGTGTGGATCCGCAGCGCGGTCGGAGCCGTGTTGATGGCTGCGTACATCCGGCCGCGACCGCGCGACTTCACACGCGAGCAGATCGCGGCGATCGTGCCCTACGCTCTCGCCCTCGTCGGCATGAATGTGTTCATCTTCCTGGCACTCGATCAGGCGCCGCTGGGCGTGGTCAGCGCCATCCTCATGCTCGGCCCGCTCACCGTGGCCGCGGTTGGGCATCGGGGCATCATCGACCTCGGATGCGTCGCCCTGGCGGCCCTGGGGGCCCTGACGCTCTCGCTCGCCCATGGTGTCTCGGGACCGATCAGCGGTACCGGAATTGTCTTTGCGCTGATCGGCGCCGCGTCATTTGGCGCCTACATCGTCGCGGGGAAGCGGGTGAGCCAGCGCGTCGACGGACTCGGCGGATTGGCGCTTGCCCTCCTGATCTCGGCTGCCATCCAAACGCCGATCGGGATCCTGTTCGGTGCTCCCGGCCTCTGGTCATGGCCGGTTCTCGGCGCGCTTGCCGCAGCCGGCGTGCTCGCAACATTGATTCCGTTCGCGCTGGAGATGACGGCGCTACGGACGCTGTCGATGGCGACGTTCGGCCTGCTCCTATCCCTTGAGCCTGCTGTCGCGGCGATCGCCGGGTACGCCATTCGACGTCAGGAACTGACGTCCCTCCAGGTGGCGGGGATCGGATTGGTCGTCGCGGCGAGTGCGCTGAGTCTCGGGCCGAGGACCTGGACTCGCCGCCTGCTGCGCTATGATCGCGATCTGATGGCAAACCCCAGGGTCGCAGCACTGGCGCGGGTCCCGCTGTTCAACGGACTCTCCGTTCGGGAGCTGGCCACGATTGCGGACGCTGCGGAAGAGCGACAGGCCGTGGCCGGCCAGGTCCTGACTGAGCAGGGCGAGGACGGCGACGAGTTCTTCGTGGTCACCGACGGCGAGGTCGACGTCAGCCAGGACGGGCGACACGTTCGGACCCTGGGTCCGGGCGACTTCCTCGGCGAGATCGCCCTCGTGTTCGGCGGAGTTCGAACGGCGACCGCGACCGTCAGCCGAGCGGCGAGCCTGTTCGTGATCGACAAGGCGTCGTTCAACGCGATGATCAAGCGTCAGCCCCGCATCGAGGACAAGATCCTCACGACCGTCAGCGAGCGCATGCGCTACCGCTGAGCGCGGCGTCGAGCCGTCGATCCCTCCGCGGAGCCGACCTCCCGTAGACTTCCCGCTGCATGGCTACCACCACCGACTACTACGCGACGCTCGGCGTCGACCGCGGAGCGACGGACGCGGAGATCAAGAAGGCGTTCCGGAAGCTCGCCCAGCAATGGCACCCGGACGTCAACAGCGATCCCGCAGCGCACTCCCGGTTCACCGAGATCAACGAGGCGTACCAGGTCCTGTCCGACCCCGAACGACGCCAACGCTACGACGTGTTCGGAAGTGCCGGGGTCGAGGGCGATCCGAACATGGCCGGGTTCGGCGGGTTCGCCGACATCTTCGATGCGTTCTTCGGGGGCGCCGCGGCCGGAGCCGGTGGGCGACGAGGGCGTCCGTCAGGCGGCTCTGACCTCCGTTACGACCTTCGCATCACCTTCACCGAGGCGATCCTCGGGACCGACAAGGAGCTTGAGTTCCCGGTCCTCGGTCGTTGCGAGACGTGCGAGGGCTCGGGCGCAAAGCCCGGAACGCAGGCCACGGCCTGTCCCCAATGCAACGGTCGCGGAGAGGTCCGATCGATCCGCCAGACCATGCTCGGCCAGATGGTGAACGTCACGGCGTGCCCGAAGTGCCACGGCGACGGAAAGATCGTCGAGACCAAGTGCGAGACGTGCAAAGGCGACGGTCGAACCGAGCGCAAGAAGTTGATCCGCGTGTCGATCCCGGCCGGCATCGACGAGGGCCACCAGATCCGGCTGTCGAATGAGGGTGAAACGGGCCCGCGCGGCGGCCCGGCCGGCAGTCTCTACGTCGCGGTCCATGTGGCGCCGCATCCGACCCTGAAGCGAGACGGCACTGAGCTCTACTACGCGACCTCCGTGGGGGTCGCCCAGGCCGCCCTCGGGACGCGGATCATCGTACCGACCGTGGAGGGCGAGGAGGACGTCGAGGTCAAGGCCGGGACCCAGCCGGGCACGGAGATCCGGCTCCGGGGCCGCGGGGTGCCGCATCTCAGGCGGACCGGCTCCCGCGGCGACCTGCATGTGATTGTCGACGTGGCCGTCCCGACCCGCCTGTCGAAGGCGGAGCGGGAGGCGCTCCATGCCTATGCCGAAGCGGCCGGAGAGATCGTCGCCGACGGCGGGCGTATTCTCGATCGCGTTCGTGACGCGCTCGGCTGACGGCCGGGGCACCGGTACGGCGACGTCGCGAGCCACTCCGACCCCTCCCGGCGCGGCGCAGACCGGGGCCTGGCTGGAGCTCGCCGTCGAGGCGGACCTCGAGGCAGTCGAAGCCGTCAGCGAGATTCTCGGCCGACTGGCCCCCGGCGGCACGAGCGTGGAGCCGGGCTTCGACCTCGTCGACGAGGGACTGGGAGCCCGGATCGACCCATTGCGGCCTGCCGTCGTGCGGGCGTACATCGAGGCCGGGGATCGAGCCGCCGTCCGGCGGGCCGTCCGCGCGACCGAAGAGGCGCTGTCCCACCTCCAGGCATTCGGCCTGCGCCATATCGGCGAGCTTCAGACACGGTCCGTGGCCGAATCCGACTGGGCGGGTGCCTGGAAGGCGCACTTCCCGGTCATGCGTATCGGCACGCGTCTCGTGATCAAGCCGACCTGGCGGCGCCATCGACGAGCCCCGGGCGATGTCGTCATCGCCCTCGATCCGGGGATGGCGTTCGGGACCGGGCTCCATCCGACCACCCGCCTGTGCCTGGCTGCCGTGGAGCGGTCTGCCGAACGCGGCGAGCTGAGCCGGGCCCGCGTGCTCGATGTCGGCTGCGGCTCCGGGATCCTCGCGATCGCGGCCGCGCGTCTCGGCGCGGCACACGTCCTGGGCGTCGACATCGATCCGATCGCCATCGAGGCTACTCGATCAAACGCGCGACGCAACCGACTGGCGCGGTCGATTCACGCCCGCGTCGGTTCGCTGCCGACGGGCGCGCCGGCGCATGACCTGGTCCTCGCCAATCTCATCGCCTCGGTGCTGATCGCCCTGGCGGCCGCCCTGTATGCCGAGGTGCGGCCCGGCGGCATCGTCCTCGCCTCCGGGATCTTCATCGATCACGAGGCCGAGGTGGCCGACGCCTTCCGTGCCACCGGATTCGACATCTTCGAACGGACCGCAGAGGGTGAGTGGGTGGCACTTGCCGCCCGCCGACCAGCCTGATCGCCGGAAGTGACGAGCTCGGGCGCGGCCGCGCCCGAGCTCGTCACGAAGGTTCCGGACGATCCGCCCGTACAATCGACTGCATGCCGTCGTCGTGGTTTCCGATCGTTCTTGTCGCGCACATCGTGCTCGCCGTTTCACTCTTCCTGCCGTCGGTCCTGTTGCCGTTCACCCTTCGCACCCGCCGTGACCCGAGTGACTCGACGAGCCGGGTGATGCGTGCCCTCCTGGCGATGCAGGCGCGAGGCACGGCGATCATCGGGGTCGGGCTGGCGATCACCGGCGTTGCGCTCGTCTCGACGCTCGGCTTTCGCCTGTTCCAGCAGCCCTGGCTGCTGGTGGCGCTGGCGATCTACGCCGCGAACCTCGTGGTGGCGTTCTTCATCCAGCGCCCGAACCTGCGTCCGCTGCTGGGCATCCGGCCATCCGACGAGGATCGGGTGTGGGCGAGCCGCGCGCGACGCCAGCGCTACGTGTCATACGTCATGGCGGGCATGGTCGGGACGATCGGATTCCTGATGAGCACCAAGCCGGCCCTCTGGTGATCCGATGACCATCGAGGCGCAGGACGGCTGCCTGTTCTGCCGGATCGTCGCCGGAGACGTGCCGTCCACGAAGGTCCACGAGGATGACGCGGTCCTCGCGATCCGGGACATCGCCCCGCGCGCGCCGACCCATATCCTCGTCCTGCCGCGCACGCATCTTGTCTCGGCGAGCGACCTCGACGATCGGCATGGCCCGCTCCTCGGGCGGATCTTTGCGGTTGCCGCTGACCTGGCAAGGGAGCAGGGGATTGCCGAGCAGGGGTACCGGATCACCACGAACGTGGGGACGTGGGGTGGCCAATCCGTGGACCACCTCCACTTCCACCTGATGGGCGGGCGCCCGTTCGAATGGCCGCCGGGATGAGCGACCAGTGGCCACCGCGACCCCCGGACGATGCGGAGCAACCTCGTCGCGGCCGTGGCCCATCGGTTCCGGCGCCGGTCTCGCACGCCCGATCCGCGGCGGACGCCGGCACCGACGATGCGGCGACGTCTGGTCCGGTCGACGAAGGCGAACCCACATCGCGCAACCGCAGGGCGCTGGTTCTCACCGTCGCCGGCGTCGTCGCGCTGCTGGCGGTTGCCGCCCTGGCGTCGGGGCGCGCGGCCGCCCCGGGCGCTCCGACCTTCCCGCCGGCCGGCGCGACGACGGGTCCTGCCGGCGCCGCCGCGGCCGCGACGAAATCCGCGCTGGTCGACGCCCTGGTCGGACAGAGCCTGCAGCTCGAGGACATCCTGTCGGACTACCGACCAGCCGAGGCACCGCGCCTCGCCGCTGCCCCACGCATCGTCGTGCGGGTGGTGATCCCGACGGACCCCGACCACGGTCGACTCGTGATCTACGAGTTCCGGGACACCGGAACTGCCACGGTTGCGGCCCAGGAGCAAGCGTCGTACGTTTCGAGCGGTGTCGGCCGGGTCCAGTTTCCGCCCCAGACGCAGTTCACGTTGCGCGTCGTGGGCTCGACGGTGGTCTTCTATCCCTACGCGACAGCCGACGTTCCTGATCCGGAGCGCGCGACCGCGATCGCAGCCGCCCTGGCGAATCTGGGCTTCGAGGTTCCGGTACCGAATTAGTGCGTGCCAAGAAAGCGACGCTTGCCGCGCTCGCCCCGTCGTCGATTCTGCTTCCGCGGCGGTGCGCCGCGTAGTACCGTCTCTCTGAACCCCCCTTGGAGTCGTCCGTGCTGCCCGTCCTGGCGCACTTCGGTCCACTGGAAGTCGGTACGCACGACTTCTTCAGCCTCGCCGGCATCGCGCTCGGTTTCGGGATCTACTACGCCGAGCTGCGCCGCCGTGGCTGGCTCGACGCGACCATCGTCTGGATCTCGCTCGCCGCGGTCCTGGGCGGCGTCGCGGGTGCCCGCCTGATCACGATCTGGGAACGCCCCGAGGTCATCGCGAACTTCGCGACGATGCCGTTCTCGATGGCCATCGAACTAAGCGGGAAGAGCATCATCGGAGCCGTCGCGGGCGGCTATCTGGCGATCGTCATCGCCAAACGGGCGTTCGGGTACCGGCGGTCCACGGGTGACTGCTATGCGCTGGCGATTCCGATCGCAACCGTCATCGGCCGGATCGGCTGCTTCCTTACGGAGTTGCCGCTCGGGACGCCGACGTCGCTCCCGTGGGGCATGACCGTGCCGGCCTCAGCGGCGGCTGCCTTCCCGAACTGCCCCGGCTGTGGCGGGCCGATGCATCCCACGATGCTGTACGAGATCGCCTTCAATCTCGTTGCCGCCGCGATCATCTGGCGGTTCCGACGCCGCGTGCCCGTTCCGGGGGACACCCTGAAGCTGTACCTGCTCGGGGCGGGCATCTTCCGATTCCTCGTGGAGTTCATTCGAACGAGCCCGCCCCAGGCGCTGGGCCTCACCGCCCCGCAGTGGGTCCTGATTCCGATGGTGATCGTCCTGCTTGCCCACTTCGCCCGTGAGGCGGCCGGACGAGCGTGGCGGGTGCCGCTTGCTCCGGCGCCACCAGCGGAGGTCGGCGCATGACCTGATCCGACGACGCGCGCCCAGCCCATCAGTTGCCACGCGAGATTCGGTATTCAACGGGAGGCCAAAGTGGATCCGGCGCACAACGAGACACCCGCAGCACCCGACCTGCCGGACATTCCGGCGCCGACGAAGTACGGCACGAAGGGACTCGAACAATTCCTGGCCGCCAATCGAGGTCGGTGGACCGACGAGGCTCTCGCCGGCCAGGCAGCCGCCGCGGGCTGGGAACCCGAGGTCGTGTCCGCTGCCATGGCGCGCGTCATCGCGAAGGAGCAGAGCCAACCACTCCGCCGGCGAGCACGCACCTTCATCACGGCTCTCTATCTCGTCGGGCTCGTCCTGCTCCTCGGCGGGATGGCGATCAATCCCTCCGCCGCGATGTATGGCGGAAACGTGATCGGCTCGATCATTCTCGTGATCGCGATGGGGATCGCCTACCTTTTGGCCCGCTTCTGGCTGAGCAAGAAGGGCGTCAGTTCGAGGCTGTCTCGGACGGACCTCGCCGTCTTGGTGTCCCTGCCGGCCATCCTGTGGCTCGTCGTCTCCGGCATCTGCGTGGCGACCGGTCTGCCGATCCCGAGAGTTGCGTAGCGCCACCGCCGGCATTCGCCATACGATCTGGAGATTTCCATGCTCGCGCTTCGCCCATACGTGCCGCTCCGAATGGTCCTGACGGTCTGTGGCCACTGCTTCAGCGAGGATCCGGATCGCGAAGTCGACTACGAGCGCGACATCCTGCAGGGCAACCTCATCGCGATGGATGGTGCGGTCTACCTGCGTCGGACCTGCCGACGCGGCCACGGGACCGTCACCAGCCTGTACGAGGGTGATCATCAGCTCTGGGAGTACCTCCAGCAATGGCGGACCCCGACGCGCGAGATCATCCCGGACACCGTCGGCAACGACCGACCGATCCCCATGGGCTACATGGACGGTCTCGGCGATCTCCAGACCCAGCACTCCTGCGTGCTCCTGCTGGACATCACCGAGAACTGCAACCTCGAATGCCCGACCTGCTTCGCAGGATCCGCGCCCGGGATCGGGAAGTTCGCCCGGCTGCCACACCTGATGCGGACGCTCGACGCGGCAATCGCCCGGGAGGGCGGCCGGGTCGACGTCCTGATGCTGTCGGGCGGAGAACCAACGGTCCATCCGGAGGTCCTCGAGATCATCCATGCGGCCACGGAGCGGAACGTGACGCGGGTCGTCCTGAACACGAACGGCATCCGGATCACCCGGGACGACCGCTTCGTCGCGGAGCTCGGCAAACTCCGTGGCCGCCTCGAGGTTTATCTCCAGTTCGACGGCTTCGAGCTCGACTCGCATCTCTATCACCGCGGTGAGGACCTGCGCGACGTCAAGGCCGAGGCCATCCGCCGCCTCGCCGACCAGCACATCTTCACGACCCTGGCCGTGGCGGTGGCCGAAGGTGTGAATGACCGCGAGGTCGGAGCGATTGCCGACTACGCGCTGGCGACCGACTTCATCGCGGGCGTTGCATTCCAGCCCGTGTTCGGGTCCGGACGTTCGAGCCCGATCGACCCGATGCGTCGCGCCACGACCACGGGCACGCTGGTGAACCTGGGCCGGCAGACCGCGGGCCGGATCGGACCGGACGACTTCATCGCGCTGCCGTGCTCGCACCCGGACTGCTCGTCACTGACCTACTTCGTGAAGGGCGACGGCGACGAGTGGCGCTCGATCCCCCGGATGCTCGGGACCGAGCAATTGAAGGAGTACCTCGGCCTCGTGTCGAACCGGATCGCCCCGGACGACGCGATGTGGACGGCGCTCGTCGGCATGATGTCCGAGACGACGCTCGTGTCGCGACCCGAGATGATCGATCACCTGCTCAAGATCTGCGAGGCCTGCGACCTCGGCGTCACGGGCTTCGTCAAGACACTCGGCAAGTGGGTCTTTGATCGCGAGGGGGCGGTCGAGGACATTGCGAAGCGCGTGAAGCGGATCTCGATCAAGACCTTCATGGACGCCTGGACGCTCAACATCGAACGGCTTCAGCAGTGCTGCGTCCACGTCGGCTCGACCGACGGAGAGGAGAACCCGGTGCGGATCCCGTTCTGTGCCCGACAGCTCTTCGGCGGCCTGCGCCGCCAGACCTCGGCCGGGATGGTCCCGGCGCGTGAGCTCATCCCCCTCAACGACGCCCGGGCCCGGGCCGCGGTCCGCTCGTGAGCGCGGGATCCGCGGCCTCGCCGCAGGGTCGCAAGGCGCCGATCTACCCGGTTGGGCCGCAGTCGTACATCCGGCCATCCCGCTCGCGCCCCGAGAAGTACGAGAACCTCGCCTTCACGTTCTGCCGGATGGGGACCGTCGGGCTCATCGCCTGGGTCGTCTCGCCACCGATATTCGTGCTCGTGGTCTCGGTCATCGCGATCGCGCTGTACGCCCGATCGATGTCCCTGGGCGTCTCCTGGACGAAATGCTTCCTGCGCCGCCCGACGCTGATCATCGGGTTCTGGTCCGCGGTCGCGATCGTCGATGCCTACTGGCTCGTCGTGCTGGGCGGCCGCCCGCTCGTGTGAACCGAGCTCGAGGCGCCCGATCGCCGGCCTCCCACCGTTTGACCCCCCGGACGGCCTGTGGCACACTCCGGCGGCTCCAGCGGGTGGTGCAAACCTGCACCCTCCCTCGGGCGCGCGACGAGTGTCGTTGGGTTTCGACACCGGTCCGCGAATACGCACCGATCAACCCGAGGGGGTGAATCCGGATTGGCAGAAGTCCGAGTGGGCGAGAACGAGACGTTCGAGAGCGCCCTGCGCCGCTTCAACAAGAAGATCCAGCAGTCGGGCATCCTCGCTGAAGCTCGCCGTCGCGAGCACTACGAGAAGCCCAGCGTGAAGCGCAAGCGCAAGGAAGCAAAGCGAAAGAAGAACGCCCGAACGCCGCAGGGCTGATCGGCTGGACGGCCCGGCCGTCCGAGCGAGCGCCAAGGTCTACGCTGATGAAAAGCAGCGATGCCGAGGCTCACCGCACCGACGACCACGGCCGCGCCCGTCGAAAGCCCGAGGGTGTTCCGCCCGAGGTGCCATTTCCGGTGACTCTTCGAGATCGGCTCCGCGCCGAGACGATCGCCGCCATGCGATCGGGTGACGCGCTGCGTCGCGACACCCTGCGACTGGCCGAGAACGCCATCTACAACGCGGAGAAGCGCGACCGTCGCCCCTATGCCGAGGACGAGATCGCGGTGATCCTGGCCAGGGAGGTCAAGATGCGCCGCGAGAGCATCGAGGCGTTCGAGAAGGGTGGCCGCCCGGATCTCGCCGCGAAGGAAGTCGCGGAGATCGAAATCCTCTCCGAATTCATGCCCGAGAGCCTGTCCGAGTTGGAGCTCGCCGCACTCGTCAGCGAGGCGATCAGCGCGACCGGTGCCAGTTCACCGCGTGACATGGGCAAGGTCATGGGCTGGCTCACGCCAAGGACCCGCGGACGCGCGGACGGTCGCACTCTCAGCGGCATGGTCGCCAGCGCGCTCGCGTCCGCCGACCTCGAGGGGCACGACGGTGCGGGCCACGCGCCTGGGACCACCAACGGCGGAGTGGACTGACATGCTCGCCCATCGAGGCGACGCCGCGGTTCGGCTGACGTGGCGCGAAGCCGGGCGACTGGCGGTGGCCGCCATCGGCCTGATCGTGGCGATGACCGTGATCCTCGGCGCTGACTTCTCGCCGCCGAGGGTCGATGTCCAGGTCGGTGACCTAGTGCCGGCGGACATCGTTGCCCCCGGAGCAAGGACCTACGAGAGCCCCACGCTGACCGCGGCCGCTCGCAAGGCCGCTGCCGACGCCGTTCCGCCCCAGTACGACTTCACAAGCGAACGGGCCATCACTATCGCTGCGGCACAGGCCGAGACCTTCGTCAGTGCGGTGCGCCTGCTCGACACGGCCTTCGACCCAGCGACCACGGACGTCCAGCGCAAGCTGATCCTCGACCGGGTGGCGGGGGACCTGCCCACCCCATCCGCTGATTTCGTACGGACGATGGAGGCTTCCCGCTGGATTCCGATCCGGACGGAGGCCGCCCGCGTCCTCGACGGCACGGAGCGGACCGAGCTCCGGGATACCGAGGTCGCGATCGTCCAGTCGCGCCTGTCCGAGCAGATGGCAGGCGACCTGTCTCAGGCGGAGCGCATGCTCGCCGCCGACCTCATCTCGCCCCTCGTGGTTCCGAATAGTTCCTTCAGCCAGGAGCGGACCCAGCAGGAACGGGATCGCCAGGCCGCCTCGGTGCCTCCGGTGACGGAAACCTACCTCCCGGGCGAGATCCTCGTGCGTGGTGGCACCAAGCTGACCGAAGCGGACGCCCTTGTGCTCGCCGCCTTCGGGCTCGACAAGGCCACGACCGATGTGACCGCGCTGGCCGGCTGGTCCGTACTGAGCGCCCTCCTCGTCGCGCTGCTCCTGGGCTGGATCTGGCGGTTCCGCCGCGACTTCTGGCATCGCAACAACGTGCTCGTCCTGATCAGCCTGCTGCTGCTGTTCTCGACCCTCGCCCTCCAGCTGACGGCCGGTCGCGCCGCGCTGCCCTTCGTCCTGCCACTCGCCGCGATCCCGATCCTCGTCGCCGTCCTCCTCGATGCCGAGGTCGCGATCGTCCTCGGCGCGCTGATCGCCGTTGTGGCCGGAGCCGTCAACGGTCTGTCGCTCGAGCTCTTCACGTATGTGTTCCTCGGCGGACTGGCCGGAGTCCTGGGCGTCCGACGGGGCGATCGGTTCCAGATGTTCCTGCAGGCGGGAATCGTGGCGTTCGTCGTCCAGGCGCTCGTGGTCACCGCTTTCTCGTTCCTCGGTGAACGCGACCTGACGGGGATCGTCCAGCTGGTCGCGGCTGCCGCACTCAGCGCCGGAGGCGCGGCGGTCGCAGCGGTCGGTACGTTCGCGGTCCTCGGGAACGTGTTCGGGATCCTCACCGTATTCCAGCTCCTTGAACTCGCCAATCCCTCCCAACCGCTCCTGCGGCGCCTCCTGATCGAGACGCCGGGCACGTACCACCACTCGCTGATGGTGGGGAACCTCGCCGAACGGGCGGCGGAGGCAGTGGGGGCTGATCCGCTGCTGACCCGCGTCGCGGCCTACTACCACGACATCGGCAAATTGGCCAACCCGGTCGGGTTCATCGAGAACCAGGCCGGCGGCGAGAACCTGCACGATCAGCTATCCCCGGAGGAGTCGTCCGAGCTCCTCAAGGCACACGTTGCCGACGGCATCGACCTCGCCTACGAGGCGCGCCTGCCCAAGGCACTCATCGCCTTCATCCCGCAGCACCACGGGACGGCAATGATCAGTTTCTTCCATGCCAAGGCGCGAGAAGCCGCCGCCGAACCGTACGGTGGCCTCGAGACCGAGGCCGGGAAGCATGCGGCAGAGGCCGTCGATATGCGCCGGTACCGCCACTCCGGACCGAAGCCGCAATCGCGAGAGGCCGCGCTGATCATGCTCGCCGACGGGGTCGAGGCATCGGTCCGATCCCTCACATCCCGTGACGAACCCGCGATCCGGGGCATGGTCGCCCGGATCATGGCGGACCGGACGGCCGACGGCCAGTTCGACGAATGCGACCTCACGTTCCGCGATCTCGATCTCATCCAGGAAGCGTTCGTCCAGCAGCTCCTCGGGATGTACCACCAGCGCGTGGCCTATCCGCAGAGCAAGATCGTGGAACTCGAGGCGCGGCGGGCGGCGGCCGGCGGCGGTTCGGCCGCCGGCGGCGGTTCGGCCGGGTCCGAGGCCATGGCAGCGACCGGCGGGGGTTCGGCCGCCAGAGGGGGTTCGGCCGCCAGAGGGGGTTCGGGCGGGTCCGGCGGGGGTTCGGGCGGGTCCGGCGGGGCTTCGGCCGCGACCGGCGGGGCTTCGGCCGCCGGCGGGGCTTCGGGCGGTTCGGCCGCCGAGCGGGATGGGTCGGGCGCCGGAGGTGGTTCGGCCGCCCAGCGGCTTGGGTCGGGCTGGGCGGGGGCCTCGCGCAAGCCACCTTCGAGCGCCGGGTGAGCCGCGCCACCATCGTCGATGGGTGGCGGATCGAGATCACCATCCGCGAGGGAGTCCGCCGAGTCATGACTCGCGCTGAGATCGCCGCGGTGGTTGCCTCGGCGCTGATGGCGGCCGGGGCCCCGCCTGAAACCGCGCTTTCCGTGATCCTCACCGATGACGAAGAGCTGGCTGATCTCAACGAAACGCACCTCGGGCACGACGGCCCGACCGACGTCCTCTCGTTCCCGTTGCTGCCACCCGGCGCCTTCCCGGCCCATCCGGGTAGCGCCCTCGCGCGTGTCCCCGACCAGGCATTTGCCCTGCCACCCGGGGCCCGCCTGCACCTTGGGGACATCGCGGTCTCCGTGGAGCGGGCTGCGGCCCAGGCGGCCGATGGCCGCGGTGGCCAGACGAGCGATGTCCGCTGGTCGACCCAGCAGGAGCTGCGGCTCCTGCTAACCCACGGCACGCTCCACGTCTGTGGCTGGGACCACGCCGAACCAATCGAGGAGGCCGCGATGCGAGCCCTGGAGCGCGACCTGCTGGGGTTCGTCCCGGACTGAGGGCGGGCGGGCCGCGGGCGCACGGAACTGGACGGCGTGGCTCGTTGCATGCGCCTAATCCGGCACTTTCCTGCCAGATCGACACGGGTGGGCGGTGGGGCAGGCAATGTGACCCGGATTCGACCGCTTCGGGTGCTGGACCGGGCCAGGCTGGTCCTCCCTGAGCACGAATCGGCCGCGACGCACCCCCGCGCCGGCCACCGGGACCCGCCGATGGCTGCCGTGCCGTACCGGGGTGTCGATATGGCAGGAAGTCCGCGGGTCAGACCCCGCTGGCCCCGGGCACGGTCCCGGGCCACTGGCCCCGGCCTCGGGCACGGTCCCGGCCTCGGGCACGGCCGCTGGCCCCGGGCACGGCCTCGCGATTGCCGAACCGGCCGGGACCGCCCACTCGCGTACCATCACTCCAGACGTGCCCTCGAAGATCGTGATCGGCCTGGGAAATCCCGGCCAGCAGTACGCGCAGACCCGTCATAACGTCGGCTGGATGGTCATCGACCGCCTGGCGGACCGTGCCGGGTGGTCGGGCCGTGCCCGGAATAAGGACGCGGCGGTAGCGGTCGGCGGGCGGTACAACGGCCTCGACCTCCTCCTCGTCAAGCCGATGACGTTCATGAACGAGTCCGGCATCGCGGTCCGCAAGGTCCTCGCCCGCGATCGGGCGCCGCTCCACGAGATGCTCGTCGTGGTGGACGATTTCTCGCTCCCGTTCGGAAAGCTCCGATTTCGCGAGGGAGGTGGGCCCGGCGGCCACAACGGGCTCCGCTCGATCATCGACGAGCTCGAAACTGAGCGCTTCAGCCGGCTTCGGGTGGGGATCGGAGCGCCGGATCGCGGGTTCATCGATCACGTGCTCTCGACCTTCGACCCGGAGGAGCGGCGTCGTCTCGATGAGCTGCTCGATGCCGCCGTCGATGCCGTCGAGGCCTGGGCGCGCGATGGGGTCAACAAGGCGGCCAATCGGCACAACGCATTCGAGCTTCGGCCCGCGGATGCTGCACTCCTCGCGCCTCCCGGCGAGGTCGGTGGCCCGCCCGGTGACGACGGGGTCCGTCGCACAAAGACGGGCTGGCGCAAGGTCAGAACCGAGCCGGCCGAATGACGATGGCGCCGCATCGGGGGCGACGCGGCTGGGAGCGACGTGTCGATGCGCAGGTCGCCCAGGCCACTGCTGACCGAACCGCGGATCGCGAGGCCGCGGACGCCGCTGCCGGCGATACCGACCGCGGGCCGGAGAGCCATGGGGCGGGCCGGCGCTTGCCCGACCTGTCGGGTCTGCCGCCACTGCTCGCAGGATCCGGCGCTTTCGAGGCGCTGCGCGAACGCCTGCGGTCGACGGATGGGAGCGCGGCCCCCGCCGATGGTTCGCGTGCCGGCGCCGCCGCGGCGCAGGCCCCGCGTGCCGGCGCCGCCGCCGATGGTTCGCGTGCCGGCGCCGCCGCGGCGCAGGCCCCGGGCG
>JAYTWS010000020.1:0-9653 GCA_043743315.1 Chloroflexota bacterium
CGACGAGGCTGCCACGAAGGGTGGCACTGCGGCCGCGGTCGATCCGGACCGGCTCCGGATCAGCATTGCCGGTCACCTGGTCTTCGATGGCACCGCCGACGGCCCGCAACCGTTCGACCGCGCTGCAGCCCGCGAGGCCATGCACGACGCGGAGATCACGATCGACCTCGACCTGGGCCTTGGCTTGGGAACCGGCGAGGCCTTCGGCTGCGACCTGACGGAAACGTACGTTCGCGAGAACTCGGAGTACACGACATGAGTGAGACGGTCGTCGTCAAACTCGGCGGCACCACCATCGCCGATCAGGCACCGGTTCTGGCCGAGGTCGCGGCCCTGGCTCAGCGCCGGCCGGTCATCCTGGTCCATGGCGGCGGCAAGCGCCTGACCGAATGGCTGGAGCGGATGGGCGTCGTCTCGCAGTTCCGGGGCGGCCTCCGGGTCACGGACGCGGCATCGCTCGAGGTCGCCGCCGCGGTCCTCCGTGGCGTCATCAACAGTGAGCTGGTCTCGGGGCTGCGGGCCCTGGGCGTCGATGCGGTTGGCCTGTCCGGCGTTGACGGCGGGATGCTGATCGCCGAGCGCGTCAAGGATCTCGGCTTCGTCGCCCGGGTCGTGGGGCTGCGGCGGGACCTCCTCGATGCGCTCATGGTCGCCGGCCAGGTCCCGGTGGTCGCGCCACTTGCCCGCGACGAGGACGGAATCGTGTGCAACGTCAATGCCGACGATGTCGCGGCGGGGATTGCCGCCGGCATCGGGGCGCGGCAGCTCATCCTGATGACCGACGTCGACGGGGTACGCGACGCATCGGGCCACAAGCTCGACACCCTGACGGCCGCCGAGGCGGAACTGCTGATCACGAGCGGAACGATTGCCGGAGGCATGGTCGCCAAGGTTCGAGCCGCGCTCGGAGCGCTGGCGTGGGAAGGCACCGAGGCCATCATCGCGGACGGCACCCTGCCGGGCGCCGTGACCCGGGCCCTCGATGACCCGACCTTCGGAACCCGCTTGACGGCAGGACGGTCGGCCAGAACCTCGGGCGCGGGTGCATCGTGAAGTCGGCAACGGCGCTCGGGACCACGCTCGCGGGCAAGCGCGAGCGCCAGCGGGTCATTCGCGAGATCGTCGCGCGGGATGGCGTCGGGAGCCAGCAGGAGCTCGCGGACCGGCTTGCGGTACGGGGATTCGTGGTCACCCAGGCCACGGTGTCCCGAGACATCGCCGAGCTCGGGCTGGCCAAGGTGTCCCGGGGCGATCGACACCTCTACGTGTTGGCGGACGACCTGGCCCGCTCCCCGTCCGAGGGCAACGACCACCTGCGTCGCATCCTGTCGGACATTCCGGTGACGGTCGGGCGGAGTGGCCTCATCCTTGTCCTGACCGGCACGCCCGGTACGGCGGCCGTGATCGCCCAGGCGATCGATGAATCCTCTCTGACCCAGCAGGTCGGCACCGTTGCCGGCGACAACACGCTCCTCGTCCTCTTCGCGGACGAGCCCGCTCTGGAACGGTGGCTCGCCCGCTTCACCGAACTGCAATCGCCGGTCGCCACGGGCGTCGGCATGGAGGGATTCCGATGAAGAAAGTCGTTCTCGCCTACTCGGGCGGTCTCGACACGTCCGTCGCCGTCGCCTGGCTCCGGGAGCAGCACGAGGTCGAGGTCATTACCCTGACCGTCGATGTCGGCGGCGGTTCGCTCCGCGCGGGCGTCGAGCGGCGGGCCATCTCGGCCGGTGCGTCGCGCGCCTACGTCGTCGACGCCCGCGAGCGGTTCATCACGGACTTCGTCTGGCCGCATCTGCAGGCCAACGCCCTGTACCAGGGTGCGTACCCACTCGCCACAGCGCTGGCGAGGCCGCTGATCGCGCAGCTCCTCGTCGAGGTTGCCCAGCAGGAGGGCGCCGATGCCGTCGCCCACGGTTGCACTGGCAAGGGCAACGACCAGGTCCGGTTCGACGTCGCCGTCCATGCCCTCGATCCGGGGCTCAGCGTGGTCGCCCCCATGCGGGTCGGGATGGGCCTGACGCGCGACCAGGAGATCGATTACGCCGCCGAGCGTGGAATCGAAATCCCGATCACCAAGGCCTCGCCCTACTCGATCGACGTCAACCTTTGGGGTCGGTCGTGCGAGACCGGCGTGCTCGAGGACCCGTGGGTCACGCCGCCCCCGACGGCGTATGAGTGGACCGTCGCACCCTCGGCGGCGCCGGATCCGGTCGAGATCACGATCTCATTCGAGGGTGGCATTCCGGTGGCGCTTGACGGAGCGTTCCTGCCGCCGGTCGAGCTCGTCGATCGCCTGCACGCACTCGGTGGCGCCCACGGCGTCGGGCGCGTCGACCATGTCGAGGATCGCCTCGTCGGGATCAAGAGTCGCGAGATCTACGAGACGCCGGCCGCCACGATCCTCCATGCCGCGCATCGGGCCCTCGAGGGACTGACCCTGTCCAAGGACACGCTCCGGTTCAATCGCCTGGTTGCCGACGAGCACGCCCAGCTGACCTATGACGGCCTGTGGTTCTCGGCGCTCCATCGAGATCTGCGCGGCTACGTGGCTTCGTCACAGCGCGTCGTCTCCGGCGACGTCCGCATGCGACTCGATCACGGGTCTGCCATCGTCGCCGGAAGGCAGTCGCCGCTGTCGCTGTACGACCGGAACCTCGCCACCTATGACGAGGGCGATGCGTTCGATCACGCGTCGGCAGTCGGGTTCATCGAGATCTTCGGTCTGCCGTTGCGCGTCGAAGCAGCGCGCCATGGTGCGGTCGGCAAGCATCACGGCGCCGCCTGGGCGTGGACCCCGCCGCTCCTCGCCGACCTCCCGACGACGGTCCAGGACCCGGAGCCAGCGGCCGCCGGCTGACCCGGAGTCCGCGCCACGGCGACCCGACCGACCGACCGTCGGCGATGTGTCACGCTACGGCATCGAGAACTGATTGGGGCTTGAGCCGGATCGAATGGCCCGCGCACGAACCTTCGACCCGGCAGCCCTTGGAGGACCCATGACCTTTCAGCCCGGCGCCGATCTCGATCCCGGCCAGGTCCGCGACGTTCGGGGCCGGCGCGGCACCGGTATGGCCGTCGGTGGCGGCGGCATTGGTCTTGTCCTCGTCATCGCCTACCTCCTGCTCGGCGGCGATCCTGCGGCGCTCAACGGCCTGACCGACCCCGGCAACGGTGGGGTCATCGGCCCTGGCAGCACGACGCTGCTCCAGGAATGCAAGACGGGCGCCGACGCCAATGCCAAGGCGGCGTGCCGCATCGTTGGATACATCAACAGCGTCCAGGCCTATTGGACGACCGCCCTCCCCGCCAGCGGTACGACCTACACGGAGGCGACGACCGTGCTGTTCACGGGTTCGACCTCCGGTGGTTGCGGCACGGCGAGCACGGCCACAGGCCCGTTCTATTGCCCGACCGACCAGCAGGTCTACCTGGACCTCGGATTCTTCGACGAGCTCCATACGCGATTCGGAGCTCAAGGCGGTCCGTTCGCAGAGGCCTACGTCGTAGCCCACGAGTACGGCCACCACGTCCAGGATCTGATCAATCTGCTGAGCCGGCAGGACGGCGGGACCGGCGCCGATAGCGCGTCCGTGCGGATCGAGCTGATGGCCGACTGCCTCGCCGGCGTGTGGGCGGACCACGCCGCAGAGACCGGCTATCTGGTGCCGCTCACCAAGACCGACATCGCCCTCGCGCTCGACGCCGCGGCAGCGGTCGGCGACGACCGGATTCAGGCCGAGACCCAAGGCCAGGTCAACCCGGAGGGCTGGACCCACGGGTCCGCCGCCCAGCGCCAGGAGTGGTTCTCGACGGGCTATTCGAAGGGCACGCTCGGGGCCTGCGACACATTCGCGGTGGCGCCCTAGCCGGTCACGACCGCCGCTCGTGACGCCTCGGCCCGCAAGTGCGCGTACCCGGGCTTGACGACCTCGTTGATCAGCGTCAGCCGCTCGTCGAACGGGGCAAAGGCCGACTTCATGGCGTTGATCGTGAGCCACTCCATCTCGCCGAGGCCGATCCCGAAAGCCGCATCGAGGGCGGCGAATTCGGACGACAGCGAGACCCCGGACATCAGCCGGTTGTCGGTGTTGAGCGTGACCCGGAAGCGGAGCCGCCGGAGGAGGTCGATCGGGTGCTCCGAGACGGACCCAACGGCACCGGAGTGGACGTTCGAGGTCGGGCACATCTCCAGCGGGACCCGCCGATCGCGCACGAACGCCGCGAGTCGTCCGAGCCGCACCGTCCCGTCCGGCTCGACCGTGATGTCATCGACGATTCGCGTCCCGTGCCCCAGCCGTTCCGCGCCACAGAATTGGAGCGCCTCCCAGATCGACGGAAGCCCGAACGACTCGCCGGCGTGGATGGTGATATGGAAGTTCTCATGTCGAATCCGGTCGAACGCCTCGAGGTGGCGGGTCGGCCGGTAGCCGGCTTCCGGCCCGGCGATGTCGAACCCGACGACCCCGGCGTCCCGCCATCGGATGGCCGCCTCCGCGACCTCGACCGAACGGGCCGCCTGGCGCATCGCGGTGACGAGGATCTTCATCGCGATCGGATGGCCGGCGGCGGCGGCGCGCTCCGAACCGATCCGGAAGCCCTCGATGTTGGCCTCGATCACCTCGTCAAGTGTCAGCTTCCGCTCGGTCGAGAGTTCAGGCGCGTAGCGCACTTCGGCATAGACGACGCCATCGGCCGCGAGGTCCTCGGCGCATTCCGCCGCGACGCGGATGATCGCGTCGCGCTCCTGGAGGACGCCGACGGTATGGACGAACGTCTCGAGGTACAGCTCGAGCGACTTGCGATCCGCCCCGCGACGAATCCACACCGCGAGATCGTTGGGGTCGGTCGTCGGGAGACCCCCGTAACCGTACTCGGCGGCCAGGTCCACGATCGTCTCTGGGCGGAGCCCGCCATCGAGATGGTCGTGCAGCAGGGCCTTGGGAGCGCGCTGGACGGTATCGAGCGTCAACATGGCCGGCCTCCGGAGCGTTTCGCGGATGGTATCGCGCGCCTATGCTTCGGAATCTCGCTCCGGAAGCGACCCACGCGTTCACGCCGGCGCCATGACTCGAAGCACGGCGATGGCTCGACCCGTCGCTCTCCCAGGGTTCAGCGGTCGTCGCGCTGCGTGATTCAAGGCGCCGGAGTCGCAGGCGCGGCCGAGCCCGATTCGGAACGTCAGGTCGGCCCGAGTCTCGCTCGTACAGCCGCGAGCGCCGCGCGGACCCGTCGCGGTGCCGTTCCGCCGTGGACGTCGAGGGCCGCCAGCGCACCCTCGACCGTCGCTGCGTCACGTATCACGGAACCAATCTCCGCGTCACCGACCAGGCGCAGCGCGATCGGATCGTCGGTGCCACCGAGTGCTGCGTCGATCTCGTCGTCGGTCACCGCAACGAGCCGCGCCGAGCGGGCCTCGGCCGCAGCCACGAGTGACCCCACGACGTGGTGGGCGCTCCGGAACGGCACACCGGCCCGGACAAGCGCATCGGCGATCGCGGTGGCGGTCGTGTAGCCGTCGTCGGCGGCCTCGCGCATTCGCACCGGATCGACCGCCAGGGTCTCGATCAGGCCGGTCATGACTCCGAGCGAGCCCTCGAGTGTGTCTACGGCCCCGAATAGCGGCGGCTTGTCATCCTGCAGGTCGCGCTGGTACGCCAGGGGCAGTCCCTTGAGGATCGTGAGCATCGCCGTAAGCGCTCCGATCGCGCGCGCCGACCTGGCGCGGACAAGCTCCGCCGGATCCGGATTGCGCTTGTTGGGCATCATCGAGCTGCCCGTCGAGAAGGCATCGGCGACGCGGACGAACCCGAAAGCCGGGTTCGACCACCAGGTGATCTCCTCGGCCAGGTGTGAGAGGTGGACCATGGTCAGCGCCACGGCGGCCAGGACCTCGACGACGAAGTCGCGGTCGGACACCGCGTCGATCGAGTTCGCGGTGATCCCGACGAACCCGAGTTCTGCGGCGACGCCCTCTCGGTCAAGTGCGTATCCGGCACCCGCGAGGGCACCGGATCCGAGCGGCGAGACGTTGAGCCGCGCCCGAGCATCCGCGAACCGAGCCCGGTCCCGCTCGAGCATCTCGACGTACGCGAGCAGGTGATGTGCGAGCAGGACGGGCTGGGCCGGCTGGATATGCGTCGTCCCCGGGAGGATCGCATCACCTTCACGCTCGGCAAGTCCGACGAGAGCCCGTTCCATCGACACGATCGCGTCGTCGAGTCGGTCGACGGCCCGCCGTGTCCAGAGGCGCAGATCCGTGGCGACCTGGTCGTTGCGTGACCGGCCCGTATGCAACTTGCGAGCGACGGGTCCGATCCGCGATTCGAGGGCGGCCTCGAGGTTCATGTGGATGTCTTCGAGCGCCGGGTCAAGGGCCAGCCTGCCCGCATTGAGTTCAGCCCGGAGGCCCTCGAGCCCCGCGATTATCTGAGCGACCTCGTCGGCGCTAAGCACGCCGATTCGTCCGAGACCTCGCACGTGGGCAATCGAGCCGTCGATATCGTCACCGGCGAGGGCCACGTCGATCTCGATCGAGCGCGTGAACTCCACGACCCGCGGATCCGTCTCGCCGATAAATCGACCGCCCCAGCGTTGCATGGCACCTCCAGAACGGATCGTAGCGGGCCCGGGCGAGTTCGACGTGACGAGGGGCTTGCGCGGACGATCAGAGCCCGGTGCTGAGCTCCAGATCCGAGGTTACCGTCGATTCATGGACCGGCGACGCGGCCCGCAGGTCCGCGGCGGCAGCCTCTGGCGTCAGGTCTCGCTGGGTCTCGGCCAGGAGCTCATGGCCTCCGGCTGCTCCGCCGCCATCGGATCGAGGCTTATCAGCCGTTCTCGAAGCGTGGGCTCAGGCTGGAGCAGGGTCCGGGTATTCGGCATGTCGCTCTGGATGCTACCGGGGGAACGCGGGTCCGGTTGGAGCCGGCCCGCCGTGTGCCGTCATAGCCGCGGCATTCCAGATCACGGCCGCCCCGGCGAGGGCCAACACCGCGCAGCCCAGGAACAGGGGCGTGGCACCTCCAAGACCGAAGACCACGCCCCCAAGCGCGTTCGCGATGACCGCCGAGGCGCCGAAGCCGACCATCTGATAGAGGCTCTGCCCCGTGGCCTGAAGCTCGGACGGGAGCAGCGTTGCGATCGTCATGACCGCCGATATCGTGATCGCGGCGAAACCGAACCCGCTGATGACGCGGGTCGCCACGATCAGGGACGGATCGGCCAGCAGCGCCCACGCCACGAGCGCCGCCGCGTACAGGATCATCCCCGCCACGAGCAGGGCTCGGACGCCCGTGCGCGGCACGATCCGCGGGATGAGCGCCATGGCCGGGACCTCGGCGAGGGCCGAGACCCCGGCCGAGAGGGCAACATCCGAGGGCTGCCCACCCAACTGGAGCAGCCGCAGGGCGAGGAACGTAAAACCGGCGAGCATCCCAATGTGCACGAGGCCGAGGCCGAGCAGGACGCCCCGGAGCCGCGGTTGCGTGCGAAGGACCAACGCGAACGATCCGCCGCGCCGGCCAGTCGAAACACCGGGGCGAGGGTCCCTCGCGGTATGGCCGCGGAACCTTGCCACGTCGGGGACCCAGCGAAGCACGGCGATGATGCCGATGGCCGCCGCGGCAACGAGAAATGGAGCCGGCCAGAAACCCGTCTGGTCATACAGTCGCCCGGCGAGGATGGACGTCCCGGCGAAGCCGAGGCTCCCCATCAGTCGAACGTTCGCGTAGGACCGGGGAGCGTGGAGCAGGGCGTTGATCGCCAGGGCATCCGCGAGCGGTGAGATGGAGGATTCGAACGCCGAATACGACACGACGATGCCCACGATCACGATTGGAGGGAAACCGACGAACAGGCCGAACAGGACCGCCGTGGAGCCGACCGCCCCGATCCGAAGGGCCCCGCCTCGGCCGACGACGACATCGGCCAGGTGGCCCCAGACCGGCGCGGACAGCATGAACGCAAGGGATGCCAGGGCCGTGGTGAGGCCGATCTCCGCTGCCGTAAAGCCCTGGTCGGCGAGGATCGCCGACAGGAAGGGAAAGATCGCGCCGACGATGGCACCGGCGAGCAGGAAGAGGACCCTCAGCGCGAGCATCAGGCGATGGTATCCGGGAGCCTGCTGCGCCGTCGTGATTGGCCCATCACACTAGGCCAACGGACGGTATGATGCGCCGATGATTGCGCGTCCCACCCGAACCGATTGGCTATTGCTCCTTGCCCTCGGGTTCATGTGGGGCACGAGCTACGTGTTCATCAAGATCGGCGTCGAGACGCTTCCCACGTTCACGCTGATCGCGGCCCGCCTCGGGATCGGGCTGACGATCCTCGCGACGGTTGTGTTAATCGCCCGGGAGCCGCTCCCGCGCAACCCGAGGATCTACGGCCACCTCATCATCATGTCGATCATCAACATCGTGCTCCCGTTCTATCTGATCACCACCGCCGAGCGATCGGTCGACTCGGCCCTCGCGGCAATCCTCAACGGGGCGGTGCCGCTGTTCGTGATCGTCATCGCCTCGCTCTTCCTGCATGACGAGCCGATCACGGTGAACCGGCTGGTCGGGCTGATCGTCGGCTATGCGGGCGTGGTGATCCTCGTCAGCCGGAGCCTCGGGCTGGCGGGTGGCGCGAGCAGCCTCGCCGGCGAGCTTGCACTCCTCGGATCGACGCTGGCCTATGCCGTCGGCGCGGTCTATTCGCGACGCAACGTCCGAGGCTTGCGACCGATGATCCCGGCTCTTATCCAGGTCGGCTTTGCGTTCGTCATCGTCACCGTGATCGCCCTGCTGTTCGAGGACCCGCTGTCCGTGGCGTGGACGCCTCCGGCCATCGGGGCGGTCGTCTGGTTGGGCATCCTCGGCTCCGGGATTGCCTACCTCGTCAACTTCCGCCTGCTGTCCCGCATCGGTGCCACGCGCACGTCGCTCGTCGCCTACCTGCTCCCGATCGTCGGCATCACGTCCGGCGCGATCGTGTTCCAGGAGACCGTCGACGCGCGCGTCCTGTTCGGGACGGCGCTCGTGTTCGCCGGCGTGGCCCTCGTCAACAGCCGGTACGGACAGCGACGTCTCTTCGGGCGTGGGGCGCCGTCGATCCAGTCCTAGGCGATTTTGGCGGGCGCCCGAGCGGCGTCGCCGGCTCCTGGCGCCACCTCCAGGCGCCACCGTGAGACGCCCACCTTGATCGCGCAGGCCGGTCCGTCAGTGGGACAGTGCGAGGAGGACTGCCCCCACAACCACGAGGGCCGCGGCGGCGATCCGGGCACCCGCCTGCCGGCGTCCGGCCGCCTCTCCAAGACGGAGCGCACCCCAGGCAGCCGCGATGACGATCCCCGATTCGCGCAGCGGTGCCACCGCCGCCAGCGGCGCCAACGAGTAGGCGAACAGGACCAGCAGGTACGCGCCCAGGGAAAGGACACCGGTGACGGCGTCGCGCCAGAGCGGTGTCGGGAACGGAGGCGCCGGCGGCGTCGCGATGATCCCGCTCCGTCGACCGAGGACCGCTACGGTCGTCAGGACGATGGTGGCGAACACGGCCAGGAATGATCCATACAGCCACGGATCCAGGACTCGCACCCCAAGTCGATCGACGGTCGAGTACGCGGCGATCATCGTGCCCGTGAGGAGCGCGAAGCCGATCGCTCCCCG